>JBOGVD010000116.1:0-31611 GCA_050696355.1 Actinomycetota bacterium | reverse complement strand
CTGCGACGCCGGCCGGTTGCGGCAACGGCGGCGGCGCCACCACCACGGGCGCCGCGGCCTTGATGTCGACGGTCCGCCGGGGGAGCTCCTGGCCCGGTCGCACGCGATCGGCCCGGACGACCTTCAGTGTCGACTCGTCCGTCGAGAAGCGCGGCGCGAAGCGGACGTAGCCGGCCACCAGGAGGAGGAGGATCAGCAGGCCGACGATGCCGAGCAGGATCGCCATCCCGTGGATCCAGCCACCGGTGTTGAGCTCGGGGCTGACGGTGGGATCGACGGACACCTGGGCGGCGGCGGCTCGCGCCGGGAGGACGACGAGGACGACGGCAAACACGATCGCTCGGAAGGCCCTCATCCGGCGCGATTCTCGCAACCCGCTCCCTCCCTCGGCAACCCTCGTCTGGCATCCCGTTCGAGCACCGACCGGGCGGTCGCCCGGCGAGAGCCGGAGATGGGATTCGAACCCATGACCTACCACTTACGAGGCGGTTGCTCTGCCACTGAGCTACTCCGGCGAACGGTGCAGGATACCAACGGCCCTGGTCGGAGCCGGTACGGATGCTGGCATCACCCTGCCACCGGGAGGTCACCACCGTTGGCTGCCGGGGTCCGGAAGCGACATGATGCCCGCATGGCTGCCGCCGACACCGACGCCCTGGGTCCCGTCCGTCGGGTCATGGTGGGCACCGACCGCTCCGAGACGGCCACGAGGGCGGTGGAGTGGGCCGCCTCGTTCGCCGAGCGGTTCGGCGCCGAGCTGCACATCGTGCAGGTGATCGTCCCGGAGCATCCCGTCGGCACGGAACACGGCGCGGCCGAAGCGACCCGGGCGCACGGCGCGGCCGACGACCTCCAGCACTACACGACCCAGCTCGCAGGCGAGCGGGGACGGGCGCACGTCGTGATCGACGACGACCCCGCGATGGCGATCGTGCGTTCGTCGGAGGAGCACGCGGCGGACGTGCTGATCGTCGGCAACGCCGGGATGGCGGGGCGGAAGGAGTTCCTCCTCGGCAACGTGCCGAACAGGATCAGCCACAACGCGCGATGCACCGTGATCATCGTCAACACCACGAACGGCCGGACGACCACCGTGCCGGGGCCGGGCAGCGCGGCGGCGATCCGATCGTCGACGACGGAGCCAGTGACCCATCCGCGCCTCGTTTCGCGTGGAACGAGGATCGGCGTGGTCTTCGCCAAGCACGGGCTGCGCGAGCTGTTCGGAAGGCCCGACGAGGAGGGCGCTGTCGGGCGACGGCGCCAGGCACGGCGTCTCCGCGTCGCGCTCGAGGAGCTCGGCCCGACGTTCTGCAAGCTCGGCCAGATCCTGTCGACGCGTCCCGACCTGCTGCCGCCGGAGTTCATCGAGGAGCTCGCGACCCTGCAGGACGCCGTGCCGCCGCTCACCGAGGAACAGGTCGTCTCCGTGATGGAGCAGGAGCTCGGCGTGCCGTGGGAGGACGTCTTCGAGACCGTGGAGCCGAGGCCGCTCGCGGCGGGCACGATCGCACAGGTCCATCGAGCCTCCCTGGCCACGGGACAGAAGGTGGTCATCAAGATCCAGCGACCCGACGCCCGCGAGCTGATCGAACAAGACCTCGCGCTGCTCGAGGTGTTCGCGGAGAAGGCCTCGAAGCGCCCAGGCCTCAAGCTCGTGATCGACATGGAGGCCGTCTTCCAGCACCTGTCGGACTCGCTCCAGCGCGAGCTCGACTTCCGCCAGGAAGCGGCGAACATGCAGCGGATCGGCGAGGTGCTCGAGCCGTTCCCGCGGCTGGCGGTCCCCGCCGTGCACCGCGATCTGTCCAGCTCGCGCCTGCTCGTGATGCACGACGTGGGCGGGGGACCCCTGGAGACGGCGCCGGACGGCGAGCCTCGGCGCGAGGCGGCCCGGCAGCTGCTCGAGTCCTTCTACAAGCAGATCATGGTCGACGGGTTCTTCCACGCCGATCCGCACCCGGGGAACCTGATGTGGCAGCCGGAGGAAGAGCGCCTCTACTTCCTCGACCTCGGGATGGTGGGAGAGGTCGGCGCGGAGATGCGCGAGCAGCTGATGCTCCTGCTGATGGCGTTCTCGCAGGAGGACGTCGGGTTCCTCACCGACGTCACGCTGATGCTCGCGAACGCCATCGAGCGAAGCGACCTCGACGTGGATCGGTTCCAATCCGAGATCGGCTCGTTGATGGCCCGGAACCGGACGTCTTCCTTGAAGGACATCCAGCTCGGCCCGATCCTCCAGGAGATGACGGAGATCTCGGTGCGGTTCGGCGTCCCGCTGCCCGCGTCGCTCGCGCTCACCGGCAAGGCGCTCGCTCAGATGCAGCTCGCGACGGCGCAGCTGGACCCGGAACTCGACCCGTTCGAGGTGGCCGGCAGGTTCCTGATGAGGAACCTGCTCCGCGGGATGGGCGCGAGGTTCGACCCGAAGGCCTTCTTCTACCAGTCCCAGAAGTTCAAGGTCCGGGCGATGCGCGTCGTCGAGGCGATCGAGCGGATGATCGGCGCCCGGCCGGGCCAGAAGATGGAGATCAACTTCCGCGCGGGGCCGCTCGAGGCAACGGTACGCCGGGCCGGGCGACACCTCGCGCTCGGGCTCACCGCGGGCGCGGCGATCCTCGCGAGCGGGCTGACGGCGATCTCGGCGCGGGTGCCCGGCTGGGTGCCGGTCACGTTCGGGATCGTCGGCGCGCTGCTGACGTTCGGCATGCTCCTGGACCTGTTCCGCAAACGCGGCGGCTGATCAGGAGCCGCCGCGGTCGATCCGCTCCTGCACCTCGCGCAACCGCTCCACGACGCCGTGGAGGATCGCGACCGCCACGCTCGGGTTCTGGATCAGGAAGGGGTCGAAGTAGATCGTCTCGATCACCAGGGCTTCCACCGGGTCCGCCGCGGTCACGCTGGCCGACCGGCGCGTGTGACCCAGCAGCGCCATCTCCCCGAAGAACTCACCGGGACCCAGGTCGTGCACGGCCCCGCCGACCTCGACCTGCGCCGTGCCGGACAGGATCACGAAGAGACCGCCGCGATCGGAGTCGCGTTCGACGAGCGCCTCCCCGGCAGCGAAGCTGCGTCGCTGCCCGACCTTCGCGACGCGCGTGAGATCGTCGTCGGTCAGCTCCTCGAAGAAGCGGACCTTCCGGAGTGCCTCGACATCGCTCGTCATCTCACCTCCCGTGGGCATGGAACTCGGCTGTTCATGTCCTTCCGGCCGTTCATCCTAATGAGCTGAGCTCGACGGCCTCGTCGCGGAGGGTGTCGGCGTCGGCCCGCCCCCCGGCCCGGATCAGGCCCATCGCGTCCTGCACGTCGGCGGGACGATCCACGGAGACCACCGCCTGGACCCGACCGCCGACCAGGTAGAAGGCGGCGAAGCTCCGCGACTCCAGGGTGCCTCGGATCACCAGATCGTCCCACTCGCGGTGGTACCCGGCGTACTGGATCGTGTGCTCGTACTGGTCGGACCAGAACCAGTGGACCTCGTCGTACGAGGTCTCGCGACCCATCATGTTGAGTGCCGCCGCCCGGCCCTGCCGGCGCGCGTTCTGCCAGTGCTCGGTCCTGATCCGGCGGTCGAAGACGGGGTGGTAGTGGTTCGCGACGTCGCCGGCGGCGAAGACGCCGTCCGCGTTCGCCCGGCAGCGCTCGTCCACCAGGACGCCGTCGTCCACGTCGATCCCGGACCCGTCCAGGAAGGCCGTCACCGGCTCCACACCGAGACCGAGCACGACGAAGTCACAGTCCAGGGTCATGCCGGCGGCGGTCTTCACCGAGCGGACGCGGCCGTCCCCTTCGAAGCTCGCCACCTGATCGTCGAACGTCATCTCCACGCCGTGATCGCGGTGGATCCCTTCGATCACGCGACCCACGTCTTCCCCCAGGACCCGGTCGAGGGGCGCCTTCCCGCCGGCGACCACGTGGACCTCGAGGTCGCGCTGGCGGAGCGACGCCGCCACCTCGGAGCCGATGAACCCCATCCCGGCCAGGACGACGCGCCGGCCGGGCAGCATCTCCGCTCGGATCCGGGCGGCGTCGCCGAGCGTCCGGAGGTCGAGGACCCCGTCGAGGTCGATCCCGGGGATCGGGAAGCGCCGGTTGCGCGCGCCCGTGGCGACCAGGAGGGTGTCGTAGGAGACGGGATCGTCGCCCGCCAGGGTGAGCGTCTTGCCGGACGCATCCACGGCGACGACGGTCGTCCCGAAGCGCGTCTCGATCCGGTTGTCGGCGTAGAAGGCCTCCGGCCGGACCATCGCCTCCTGCATCGTCGACTCGCCACGCAGGAACGTCTTCGACAGCGGCGGACGCTCGTACGGGAACGACGGCTCCGCGCCGATGAGGACGACCTCGCCGTCGAACCCCTCCTCCCGGAGGGTCGCGGCCGCCGTGGCGCCGGCGAGGCTGGCGCCCGCGATGACGATCCGAGGGGACCGTGCCTGGCGCTCGCCGCCGGTCCGGCCGACCGGCGCGGCCTCGACCTCGGGAGCCGCTCCGCCGGCCGGTGCGGTCCCGCCGATCCGCTCGAGCGGCTCGGCGGCGGGGCCGCGGACCACCGATCCGTCGGCGGCGAACCGCGATCCGTGACACGGGCAGTCCCACGTCCGCGCGGTGTCGTTCCAGTCGACCGTGCACCCCATGTGGGTGCAACGTGGCGAGAGCTCATGGGTCTCGCCGTCCTCGTCGCGGTAGACCGCGAGCTGCCGGCCGCCGACGCTCACCAGGCCGCCGTGACCCGCCTCCAGATCCTCGACCGAGCGATCCACGGTCTTCACGATCAAGACGTCCGACGGCACCTCGTGTGCGACCTTGTTGGGCACGGAGCCGAGGAAGCGCCGGACGCCCGCCATCCCCTTGTTGCCGACGACGACGAGCTGGACGTCCTCCTCCTCCGCGAGCTCACAGATCCGCTGGGCGGGGTCGCCCTCCACGGTTCGCTTCTCGACCTCGACGTCCTCCGGCTTGGCCGAGGCGACCTCGTCGAGTTTGATCGCGCCGACGAGCGGGTCGCCGACGTGCACGAGCGTGACCGAGCCGGCGTAGACGGAGGCGAGGGTGTAGGCCTTGCGCACGGCCTCGGTCGCGGTGCCGGAGCCGTCCGTCCCCGCCAGGATCCGCGAGTAGGGAGGGGCGGGTTCGCGCGGCCCGGCCCGGCCCGTCGTGTCCACGATCAACAGGTCGCAGGGGGCGTCGTGCGCGACCCAGTCCGGCACGCTCCCGAGGCGGAAGCGCGTGGCCTGCCCCATCCCTCGGTTCCCGACCACGATCAGGTCGGCGCCGTGCTTGGTCGCTGCCGCGAGGATCGACTCTCCGGGCGTGCCTTCGATCAGCTCGGCCGTCGCTTCGACCTTCTTGGCCCGCGCGGCCTCGGCGGCCTCGTAGAGCGCCGTCTGCAGCGGCTGGCGGGTGACCCCATAGGCGTCGAGCGCGCCCACGAGCACCAGGGTGCCGCGGAGGCGCTTCGCGAGCTTCTGCGCGACCTCGACGGCGACCGTTGCGGTCGGCGACCCGTCGGTGCCGACGACGATCGTCCGGTACGGCACTACGCCACCTCCAGCGATCCATCCATGACGGGATGCACGTCGCACCGGAAGTAATAGCTCCCGGGTTCGAGGGCCGGCACGTCGTACCTGCCGGTGCCGGTGCCGAGGATTAGATCCCCCACGAAGAGCGACTCGGTCGCCGACTCGTCGGTGTAGATCGCGACATTGTGCTGGACCCCGGGGTCCTCGTTCAGGAAGCGCATCACGAACGGCTCATCTGCGGGCGCTTCGAGACGCCCCGGCACGAAGCGCTGGTCGTCCGGCGCACAGATGGTCACGGCGCTCTCGGGCCCGGGGGTGCAGTCCGCCGCCGCCTCTCCGCCGCCGAACCCGAGCGAGGGCTTGAAGATCATGAGCCAGAGGATGAGCAGCAACCCGACGAAGCCGATCGCGGAGATCACGAAGGGGCGCGGCGACCGGAGGATGCCCTGGAACTGGTCATGGCTCACCGCCTGCGACCCCTCGCCCATCGCCGCCGCGATCGTGCGGAGCCGTCGCACCCAGGGCGTGGCGACGGCGTACATCGCCGCGGTGATCGCCGCGAGCAGCACGATCGCGGCCCAGATCCATCCCTGTCCCCAGAAATCCCCGGTGAAGCCCGCGACCACGCCGCCGAGCAGGAGCAGACCGATCGACGGCCACATCAGCCCGATCGAGGATGCGGACATCTCGAGCAAGTGACCCACGCGACGCGGATCGTGCTCCTGGCGCAGCTGGAGCACGGCATAGGCCGACACCCCGTGCGCCATCAGGAAACCGAAGGCGCCCGCGATGTGGAGGAACACCCACCACCGGTGCACGGCTGCTAGTCCTCCCCCACCGTGAGTGCCGCGCTCGAGAGCGCCGCGCGCGCCTGTTCCTTCTTCTTGATCTGTCGCATCACGAGCCGCTCCAAGACGAAGACGAGCATGGCCATGAACACGCCGACCAGCCACCGCTCGAAGCGACGGAACGAAGAGCGCCGGGCCGGCGTCACCGAGACGGGGCCTCCCGCGCCGCCTCGATGCGGGCGAGCAGCCAGAACCCGATGCCGGCGGCGATCGCGAGCCACGACCAGCCCGTGGGGTCTGGCGCGCCGAGGAGCGCCGAGAACACCAGCCCGGCGATCCCGAAGAGCGTCGCGGCGATCGCCGCGACCGTCGCCACGACCTCCCACCCCACCCCTCGGAGCGACGACGCGATCGCCGCGGCCGCGATCGACAGGGCGGCGACGGCCATTCCCGACCAGTGGTGCATCTGAACGTGCGGATCGGAGGCGGAGCCGTGCTGGAGCTCGGCGTTCAGCACGGCGTAGGTCCACGCCGGGATCGTGACGAGCAACCCGTACGTCAGCAGCGCGATGCTGGGCTGCCCGGGGAGCCGGAACAGCGAACGCGGGTCGGGATGCAGCACCGTCAGAATCACGAGCCCGATCACGCCGGTGACATAGAAGCCGGTGACGGGGTCGCCGCCCATCAAGCCGCCGATCAGCCACGCCAGCGCCTGCCCGACCAGGGCGTGATAGTACGCGCTTCGATCGGGTCGCACGATCCAGAGGATCGAGAACAGACCGATCAGCCCGCCCCCGATCAGGGAGGCCAGGTAGTGGAACCGATGACTGCGCTCGACCGGGTCGTCCGAGACCAGCGAGAGGAGGACGAAAGCGAGGGCGAACAGGATCGTGCCGGCGCCGATCAGCCAGCCGACGATGCGGAAGGCGAGCGCGCGGCCCCGGGACGTCGTCGGTGTGGATCCCATCCCCGCGATCCTCCTCGTGCTGCTCAGTCGGCCGCGACCGGAACGCTTCCCGCCACCGTGGTCCCGCGGCCGGGTGCCGACCGGACGTCCAGAGAGCCTCCCACGGCGGCGAGCCGGTCGGCCATGCCCTGGAGGCCGGAGCCGCCCACCGATCCCGGATCGAACCCTCGTCCGTCGTCGACCACCTCGAAGGACAGGCTTCCGTTGGACCGGGCGAGCCGGATGACCGAGCGGTCGACACCCGCGTACTTGGCGACGTTCTGGAGCGCCTCGAGCGTGCAGAAGTACACCGTGGCCTCGAGGTCGGCCGGGACGCGTCCGAGATCCCCCGCGTCCACCTTCACCTCGAGATGGCTCTTCCGGGACTGCGCCTCGATCGCCGCCACCAGTCCGCGGTCGGCGAGCAGCGGAGGATAGATGCCGCGGGCGAGGTCGCGCAGATCCTCGAGCGCCGACTGTGTCTCGGCTTCGATCTGTCCGAGGAGCTCCACCGTCTTCGCGGGGTCCCGCTCCGCGAGCTGGCCGGCGAGCCGGGCCTTCACGGCGAGCGCGACGAGCTGCTGCTGGGCGCCGTCGTGGATGTTCCGTTCGAGACGCCGGCGCTCCTCATCCTGCGCCGCGACGAGACGCTGGCGGGACGTCCGGAGATCCTCCACGAGCCGCACGTTGCGCAGGACCATCCCCGCCTGCGCCGCCAGGTCGCGGACGAGCTTGTCCTTCGACGGGCTCATCGGGTCGGACGCGGGCATCCGGACCGAGAGGGCCCCGAGCAGCTGGCCCCGCTCCCGGACCTCCGTCATGGCTTCGCCGGGGATGTCGAAGCCCGTCCCGATGCGGCGGACCGGCTGCGCAGGGGACGCATCGGGGGGCCACGCCGCGGCCGGATGGAGCTCGCCGCCGACGAAGAGCCACACGCGGGCGGTCTCGGCGCCGGTGCCTTCGCCCAGTACCTGCGCCATGCGGGGGAGCACGTCTTCGGTGGCGAAGGAGGTCCCCATCCGATCGGAGAACTCCGCCAAGACCTCGTACGGCGTCGCTCGCTTCCCGTACACCAGCCGGTCCGCGAATCGGCGTGCCACCCGCATCACGGGTCGGAACGCGATGCCGAGCGCCAGGGCCACCACGAACAGCGGGCCGGTATTCCCGCGGTCGGCCGTCAGTGAGGCCAGGAGCGCCACGGCCCCCGCGTAGACGGCGACCGCCAGGACGACCAGCGTCGCGGCGACGACCGCCTTCTTCACCACGACGTCGAGATCCCACAGGCGGTACTGGAGGATCGCGATCCCGACGGCCACGGGGATGCCGGCGAACACGAGGCCGGAGACGATCTGCCCGATGGGCCCTTCGGAGATGCCCACGGCTTCGAGGATCGCGCTCACCACGAAGTAGCCCGCGAGGAGGGTGCAGGCGAACGCGAACCACTTGAGCTGCTGCCGCTCCGCACCGGTGGATCGGCGGAAGCGGATGAACATCGAGGCGATCGCGAGGACGAAGAGCGCGAGCAGCGCAGGCCACAACGCCCATGCGAGCCACTCGATCGTCTCTAGCGCCGGCACGTGGAGCGGGTTGGCGATCTCGATGTCGTTGCCCGCGGCGTCGACGGACACCGGCTGTGTGGGCAACGCGAACCCGAGCGTGAGGAAGGCGGCCACGGACAGCGCGATCCCGACCCAGGACACGGATCGCCACCGAGTCGACACGGGCTTCCCGTCGGGGAACCAGAGCGGCAACAACACCAGCAGCGGGAAGAGGCTGAGGGCCCACAGCGTGTTCCCCAGCCACCCCACCCAACCCGCGGCGGTCCGATCTCCATGCTCGAAGAGGTAGGTCGAGCATACGGCGGTCGTGAAGGCGGCCCCGACGGAGACCGCGACCCAGAGCAGCAGGGCGCCGATCCGGTTGCCCGGCGCACGGCTGAGGCTGAGAGCTCCGACCACCCCCATCCCCATGAAGGCGAGGAAGTTGGTCGCTTCACCGGTGAGCGGGTCACCGTTCAGGGACACGAACACCAGCCCGAGGGACGCGAACGCGGCGCCGAGGGCGAGGACGACCCACGGCCAGCGAGCCGGCCGCGCACTCGCGGACAGCTCGCTCACACGTCGCCTCCGAGGACGCGGAAGACCTCGACGGGCTCCTCCCGACCTTTCACGACACGAGGGCCGATCGATTCGGCTACGAGGGCCGGCGCCGCCGACACCGTCGACGCCGCAGCCACGACCTCGCCGCCCGCCGCTTCGGACTGGAGGCGCTGCGCGACGTTCACGGCGTCACCGATCACGGTGTACTCCAGGCGGCCGCCACCGCCGACGGCCCCGGCCATCACGACGCCCGTGTTCAGGCCGATCCCCACGTGGAGTCCGTCGACCGCGTCGGTCCCCCATCCCATCGAGTTCAGCTCGCGCTGACGGTCCTGCATCGCCAGCGCGCAGCGGAGCGCCCGCTCCGCGTGGTCGGCCGTCGGTTCCGGTGCCCCGAAGACCGCCATCACGGCGTCGCCCTGGAACTTGTCGATCGTGCCGCCGTGCTCCGAGATCACCTCGGCCATCGCGCCGAGATGACGGCCGACGATCTCCGCGATGTCGCGGGCCGTGAGCCGCTCCGCGATAGTGGAGAACCCTCGGATGTCGCTGAACAGGACCGTGACCTCGAGCTCGCGCTGGCTCGCGGCATCGCCGCCGCGCGCCAGCGCGTCCACGAACTGCGACGGCACGTAGGACTTGAGCGATGTCGCCGTAGCGGACTGCTCCACGACCGCCGCGTGGAGCCGCTTGAACTCCCCGAGCAGGCCGGCGCCGGCGCCGTCGTCGCCGGCCATCCGACGGAAGAGCGCCGTGACGCGCCCGTCGACCGCCTCCTGGGTGGTGTCGAGCGCCGCCGCCATGGCCTCGTACCCGAGCCCCTGCGCCATCATGTCGAGGACGACACGATCCTCCGCCTGCGACTCCGCCCGCCCCGCGAGGCGCTCGGCGATCGAGGGATCCACCACGCTGCCGCCCTGCCGGACCTCGCGGATCGCGCGAGCGAGCTCGTCGCCCTGCGCGATCCGATCCTTGAGGAGATAGGCGAGCCCGCTGTGTCCCTTCCCGAGCAGCGCGATCGCGTACTCCTCGTCGTCGTGGGCCGATAGCACGACGACGCCCGTGTCGGGATACCGTTCGCGGATCGTGTGGGCGCAGTCGATGCCCTCCAGCTGGAACGAGGGGGGCATCTTGATGTCGGTCACGACGACGTCGGGCCCGTGCTCGTCCGCCGTCGAAAGGAGCGTCGGGGCGTCTTCGGCGACCCCGACGACCTCGATGTCCTCGTAGGAGTTGAGCAGCGCGCGCACACCCTCGCGCACCAAGACGTTGTCCTCGCCGAGCACGACCCGGATCGTCACGCAACCGCCCCCGCATCCCTCGCGTGTACCATCCGCGCATGCCGCTGCGGGTGGTCTTCGCCGAGGATAACTACCTCGTGCGGGAAGGCACCGCCGCCCTCCTCGCCACCGCCGACGAGGTGGAGCTCGTGGGCACGGCGGCCAGCCTGGACGAGCTGCTGTCGGCGGTCGAGGAGCTCGCGCCCGACGCCGTCCTGACGGACATCCGGATGCCGCCGAGCGGGACGGACGAGGGCATCCGGGGCGCGAAGCAGATCAGATCCAGCCACCCGGGGACCGGCGTCGTCGTGCTCTCCCAGTTCGCCGAAGGGGAGTACGCCTACGACCTGTTGAAGGATGGCGCGGCCGGCCTGGGCTACCTGTTGAAGGAGCGCGTGGCCGACGTCGAGGAGCTCGTGCGCGCGCTGACCGAGGTGGCTCGGGGCGGCAGCGTGCTCGATCCGAAGATCGTCGAGGCGCTCGTCGCGGCCAAGGAGCATCTCGCGCACTCGCCGCTCGCTCGCTTGACCGAGCGCGAGCGCGAGGTGCTGGGGCACATGGCGCAGGGACAGAACAACGCCGCGATCGCGAAGTCGCTGTTCCTCACCGAACGCGCCGTCGAGAAGCATATCAACTCGCTGTTCCACAAGCTCGGCCTGACCGAGGAGCCGGACGTCCACCGCCGCGTGATGGCGGTGCTCGCGTTCCTCCGCGGGCAGTCGTAGCGCTCGGATCCGCGGCGCCCGCGACCCACCGCGGTCGACCGTCACTGCGCCTTCCTCGTGTCCACGATGTAGACGCTGCATGGAGCGTGCCGGAGCACGAGGTTGGGCACGCTCTCGCGGACCCGCCATCGGGAGCCGTGCATGCCCCGGTTCCCCAGGACGATCGCCGAGGCACTCACTTCCTCGGCCACGTCGCAGATCCGCGTGGCGGCGTCGCCCCCTTCGATCCGGGTGGTCGTCGGCACGCCGGGGAATCGCGAGGCGAGGAGTCGGAGATGGGCCTGCGGATCCGCCGCCCGATCCGGGTCGACCACGGCGCGGTCCACCCCCTCCGGCTTGACGTACAGCACCAGGAGCTCCTCGCCGCGGTCGCGCGCGAGGCGTGCCGCATCCTCCACCGCGAGGTCGGCGGCCGCCGAGGTGTCGGTTCCCACCACGATCGTCGTCATCTGAGGTCCTCCTTCGTTCGTCATCCGGACCGTACGCTTGGTTGACCGGCGCGACGACGGCGCGAGCATGCCGACCTCCGCGGGGTGCCAGCACCCAGCGGGAAGGGATGTTCCGAGCCGCGGAACCGCAGGTCGGCGCCCTTGGAGGTGCCTCGGTCCGGTGGCACGATGCGGTTGACATGGAGAGGACCGCCACCCGTGGGACCGCGTGGGCCCTGTGGTCCGTCGCCATCGCGCTCGCGTTGGCGGCCTTCGCGTTGTTGATCCTCGGCCGCTCGACCTCGGCGCCGAGCGAGTCGTTCGGCTTCCGCGGCTTCAGCGGCGTGTTCGCGATCGTGTTCGGCACGACGGGCCTGCTCATCGCAACACGCGTCCCGTCGAACCCGATCGGGTGGATGTTCCTCGCGCTCGGCATCGGGTCCGGCCTCCAGGAGGTCTCACAGCAGTACGCGATCTACGGGATCCTCCACCACCCCGGATCGGTCCCGGCAGCGGACGTGGCCGCTTGGATCGTGCAGTGGATCTGGATCCCGCTCACCGCGGTCGCGATCGTGTTCATCCCGCTGCTCTATCCGACCGGACGCCTTCCCTCCGCCCGTTGGCGACCCATCGCCTTCACCGCCGGAGCCCTCATCACGATCGATGCGTGCGCCTTCGCTCTCGCGCCGGGACGGCTCGAGGAGTTCCGGGAGGTCGTGAACCCGTTCGGTCTCCCCGGCGCTACGGGATTGCACGAGATCGCCGAGTTCGGCCTGTTGGGCTACATGCTCGCGCTCGTCGCGGCGGTGACGTCGCTCGTGGTCCGGTACCGGCGAGGGTCCCGAGACGAACGTCTGCAACTCAAGTGGCTGGTGCTCGTGGGCGCCGTCGCCGGGGTCGCGCTCGTCGCGACGTTCCTGATGCAGGTGATCACGGGATCGACGCCGAGGTTCCTCGAGTACCTGATCGTACTGGCGATCGCGGCGGTCCCGATCGCGATCGGCGTCGCGATCCTCCGGTATCGGCTCTACGACATCGATCTGGTGATCAACCGGACGGTCGCCTACGGCGTCCTCGCCGCGTTCATCACCGGCGTGTTCGTAGCGATAGTGGTCGGGGTCGGAACCGCCGTGGGGAGCCGAGGGAACCCCTTCCTCTCGGCGGTGGCCGCGGCGGTCGTGGCGTTGGCCTTCCAGCCGGCTCGCCGACGGGCGCAACATCTCGCGAACCGCTTCGTCTACGGCGACCGAGCGACGCCGTACGAGGTCCTCTCCGGGTTCACGGAGCGACTCGCCGAGACGTACTCGGTGGAGGATGTCCTCCCCCGGCTCGCGAGGGTCCTCGCCGAAGGGATCGGGGCGTCGGCGGTCACGATCATCCTCGGCTCCGGCGAGACGGCGCATCCCGTCGCGGCGTTCCCGTCCTCGTCCGCCGATCGCGCCGGCGGGGAGACCTTCGACGTGCGGCACCAGGGCGAGATCCTCGGCGCGATCGACGTCGTGATGCCGGCCAGCGAACCGCTGGGTCCAAGCCAGGAGAAGCTCGTGGCCGACGTCGCGACCCAGGCCGGCCTGGTCCTGCGGAACGCGAGCTTGATCGAGGACCTCAGGGCCTCCCGACAACGACTGGTGACCGCACAGAACGAGGAGCGCCGGCGGATCGAGCGGAACATCCACGACGGCGCGCAGCAGCAGCTGATCGCGCTCGCGGTGAAGCTGAAGCTGGCCGACGCGCTCGTGGGGAAGGACGAGGATCGGGCGCACGCCATGCTCACCGATCTCCAGGGCGAGGCGAACCAAGCGCTGGAGGATCTGCGTGACCTCGCGCGAGGGATCTACCCGCCCCTGTTGGCAGACAAGGGGCTCGGCGCCGCCCTGGAGAGTCAAGCAAGGAAGTCGGCGGTGGCGGTCGCGGTGGTGGTCGACGGGATCGGCCGCTACCCGCAGGAGACCGAGGCGGCCGTCTATTTCTCCTGCCTCGAGGCCCTGCAGAACGTCGCCAAATACGCCGACGCGACCGCGGCGACGGTCCGATTGGCGCAGACGGACGGCACGTTGTCCTTCGAGGTAACGGACGACGGCCAGGGCTTCGACCCCGAGGCCGCCGAGCGTGGCTCGGGACTCCAAGGGATCGCCGACCGTCTCGCCGCCCTCGGCGGCGAGTTCGTCCTGCGCACCGCGCCCGGGCGAGGCACGACGATCCACGGCACCGTTCCGGTGAGCGTGGGCCGGTGAAGGCGAGGACGGCTTCCCGGCTGGCGTGGGCTCTCCTGGCCTTCGATCTCGCCCTCATCGTTTGGGGGCTCGGGCTGGAGGCCGGCTACAGGCAAGGGGATGACGACGTCGTCCTCATCTACGGGGGGATCGGCCTGGTCCTCGGATACGGCTCCGTCGGCGCTCTGATCGCGTCGCGCCACCCCCGGAACGCCATCGGATGGCTCTTCAGCGGGATCGCTGCGATCTTCGCGATCACCGCGTTCGCGGACGAGTTCGTGACCCGGGGGCTCGTGACCGGATCGATGACGATGGTGGTTCCGCTGGCGTGGCTCCAAAGCTGGCTCCTCGTGCCTGCACTGGTGGCCGTGCCGCTCGTGTTGCTCCTGTTCCCCGACGGCCGCCCACCCTCGCCTCGATGGCGTTTCCTCCTGTGGGCGATCGGAGGCCTCACGCTCCTCGCCATCTTTGGGTTCATCCTCTCGCCGAACCCACTCGAGACACCCGAACGGTTCCCCCTGGACAATCCGACGGCGATCGAGTCGCTCGCGCCCCTCGCTGACGTCTTCCTGACGGTCGGCGGCATCGGCTCGCTCGTGGCGGCGCTCGCGGCGTTGCTCTCTTTGGTGCTCAGGTTCAGGAGGTCATCCGGAGACGAGCGCCAACAGATCCGCTGGCTGGCGTACGTGGGCCTCGCAGGGCTCGTGTTGATGATCGGCAGCTTCGCGACCGAGAGCAACGTCGCCGTGAACAACGCGCTCTTCTTCCTCTTCTTCCTCGTGTTGGCGATCGGGGTCCCCGCCGCGATCGGCGTCGCGATCCTGAAACACCGCCTGTACGACATCGACGTCGTGATCCGCCGAACCCTGGTGTTCGGCGCGCTCGCGGCCTTCATCACGGGCATCTACGTCGCGGTCGTGGTGATGATCGGCACGCAGGCCACCGACTCCCTCGTCCCGTCGCTTGTCGCGACCGCCATCGTCGCGGCGCTCTTCCAGCCCATCCGGCAACGCGTGACGAGACTCGCGAACCGACTCGTCTTCGGGAAGCGTGCGGAGCCCTACGAGGTGCTCGCTCGTTTCAGCGACCGCGTGGGCGCGGCATACGCTGCAGGCGACATCCTCCCGCGGACCGCGCGCGTGATCGCGGAGGCAACGGGTGCACAACACGTCGAGATCTGGCTCGAGACCGGCGGCGAACTCATGCGAGCTGCCGCGTGGCCCACCGACGGGATCGAGACCGGTCGCGATTGGCGCGCCGAGGACATCCGGTACCAGGACGAGATCCTGGGACAGATCCGTGTGTGGACCGACCCGGGTCAGCCGCTCCGACCCGCCGAGGAGAAACTGCTCCGCGACCTGGCGTCACAGACGGGGCTCGTCCTCAGGAACCAAGCGCTCACGAGTGAGCACCAGGCGAGGGTGGACGAGCTGTCCGTTCGTGCACGGGAGCTCCTGGCGTCCCGGAAGCGGATCGTGCAGGCGCACGACGCCGAGCGTCGCAGACTGGAACGCAACATCCACGACGGCGCCCAGCAACACCTCGTCGCCCTTGCCGTCAAGCTCCGCCTCGCGGGCTCGACGGCCGCCAAGGATCCACAGCGGGCGGCGGACCAACTCGTGGAGCTCAGGGATCAGACGGATCTCGCGCTCAGCACGCTGCTCGATCTGGCCACCGGCATCTATCCCTCGGTGCTGGAAGAGCGGGGGATCGGCGCCGCCCTTGCCGAGCAGGGCCGAGCTGCCGGGGTGCCCGTTTCCGTCGAGAGCGGCGGGGTCGACCGCCTTCCGCTCGAGATCGAGGCGGCCGTCTATTTCGTGTGTCTGGAGGCGCTGCAGAACGCCGCCAAGTACGCGGGGGCCGCCAGCGTGCGCGTGCACCTCGCTCGTGACACCGACGCCCTCTCCTTCCGGGTGGAAGACGACGGCGTCGGCTTCGACTCGACAGAGATGGAGCGTGGCACCGGACTGCAGAACATGCGTGATCGACTGGCCGCGTTCGGAGGCGATGTCGCCATCACCTCGACGCCGGACGCGGGAACGACGGTCTCGGGCCGACTGCGCGTGCCGGAACGGGCGCGATCGTGAGCGAACGAACGACGACGCGCTCGGCTCGTTGGGCAAGGATCGTCCATCTCGGATCGCTCGCCATCCTCTCGCTGGTCATCATCGCCGTGATCGCAGGGGCCATCGCCGGGGAAGGCGGTGGGGATCCGCTCTTCGTCGTCCTGCTCATCGTGCTCGTGGCAGGGTTCTCCACGCTGGGTCGGCTCATCGTCACGCGTGCGGGCAACGTGCTTGGCTGGGTCTTCCTGGCGATGGGTGGCGCACTCGCCCTCGGCTTGCCCGGCGAGGGATACCTCGACGTCGCATTCCGAGAGCCCTACGTCGCGAGCCTTCCAGGCACGGGGATCGCCGGGATGACGGCGAACCTGTTCCCCGCCGTGATGGCGCTCGCGATCCCGATGCTCTTCCTCCTGTTCCCGACCGGGGCACCGCCGACGCCGCGATGGCGCTGGGTGAGTCGTGCATGGCTCGTCGGGAGTGCGCTCTGTCTGGTTTGGCTGGTGTTCCGCCCGGGCAGCGTCTACGGCGAACCGAACCGTTTCAGCATCCGGAACCCGTTCGGACTCGAGTTCCTCCGTCCGTGGGAGCCACTCTTCCTCAACGGCGGTGTTGCGATCGTCCTTGCAGTCTCTGCGGCGGCCATCGTCTCGCTCATCGTCCGCTTCCGTCGGGCTCGAGGGGACGAGCGGCAGCAGATCAAGTGGCTGATGCTGGTCGCGCTCGCGGCGGCGGTGATCCTGCTCGCGATGATCGTCGAGGGTCTCCTGTTCGGCGAGGCGGCGTCCGATGTCCTCTGGATATCGCTGGTCGTCGTGCTGGTGCTGGGGATCCCGTCGGCCACGGCGCTCGCGATCTTCCGATACCGCCTCTACGACGTCGACGTCGTCGTCTCCAAGACGATCGCGTACGTCGCGATGGCCCTCGGCATCGCTGCCGTCTACGTGGGGCTCGTCGTGGGCATCGGTGCGTTGATCGGCGACACGAAGAGCCAGGCCCTCAGGATCGCTGCGACCGCCCTCGTCGCGGTCGGCGTGCAACCCGCGTGGTCGTTGCTCCAGCGGGTCGCGAACCGCATCGTCTACGGGCGACGCGCCACCCCGTACGAGGTCATGGCGGAGTTCGGCCATCGGATGGCGGGCGTGCCATCGGCAGATCACGTGCTCCCCGACATGGCCGCGGCGGCAGCTCGAGGGGTTGGCGCGCGAGCCGCTCGCGTCCGGCTCTTCCTCGAGGAGGGCCGGACCCGCGCGGCAACGTGGCCCCCGGACACCGACATCGCGGAGCCCACGGTGATCCTCGGCATCGACCACGCCGGCGAGCCCATCGGGGACATCGCGATCGTGAAGTCGGCCAACGACCCGCTCCGGGCCGCCGAACGCTCGCTCCTCGAGGATCTCGCCACCCACGCCGGGATCGCTCTCGAGAACGCGCGTCTGTCGCTCGATCTCGAAGCGAGGGCGGAGGAGCTCGCCTCGCGCAACGAAGAGCTGCGGCGTTCTCGTGAGCGCCTCGTCACCGTCCGTGACGCGCAGCGGCGACGCCTGGAGCTGGAGCTCCGAGAAGGTGTGGGAGCCGAGATCGCTCGGATCCGTGACCAGATCGGCTTCGACGCGGCACGCGTCGTCGCCGATCCCGATCCGGTGCGGCTCTCGCTCGATCATCTGAGCGAGCGGACCAACGCAGTGCTCGACGATCTGCGCGAGGTTGCGCGAGGGATCTTCCCGCCGCTCCTCGCCGAGGAGGGGCTCGCGGCCGCCTTGTCGGCCCTGGCTCGACGCGCGGCATCAGAGACCGCGTTCGAAGGAGCAAGCGCGCCGGCTGGGCGCTACGACCCCGCCATCGAGGCCGCCGTGTACTTCTGCTGCGTGCAGGCGGTCCAGAACGCCCAGCGACACGCCCCGGGATCACCGGTGGAGATCGCGTTGAGCCATGACGACGAGTGGCTGTCGTTCACGGTGCGCGATCACGGGAGCGGTTTCGACGTCGGACATGCCCCCGAGGGCGAAGGCTTCCAGATCATGCGCGACCGGATGGCCGCGTTCGGGGGCACGCTCGCGATCGAGAGCGCGCCCGGCGAGGGCACGACGGTCACCGGCACGGTCCGGGCCCGCGTGCTCGAGGTGGCCGGATGAGCCCGAGGCTCTCGCGCGCGATCGCCGGGACGATCTGCGTGCTCAGCTTGGGCGCGGTGATCGCCTCGATCCCGGTCGGGCTCTCCGCGCGCGCGCAGATCGAGGCGGATGAGATCGTGATCGTGGGCGACCCGACCGCACCGAGGATGCAGGAGGTCCGACGAGAGCTCGAGCGGGAGCGGCGGGCGTCCGACGAGCCCGGGCCGACCACCGCGAACTACAACCCGTTCTTCGCGGTCCTCATCCTCCTGCTGCTGGTGTGGCTGGGCGTGGGGTTCCTGATCGTCTGGCGCCAGCCCGGGAACTGGGCCGGATGGATCTTCCTGATCACCGGCGCGCCGTTCCCGCTGCTCACGCTGGCACAGACGCTGGTGATCTACGGGGTCAAGGTGGAGGGGAGCGGCGTGCCCCTCGTCGGCCTGTGGGCGACCCTCGGCGAGTACGCGCTGTATCCGATCGCGCTGATCCCGCTGCTGTTCCTGCTGTACCCCGACGGACACCCGCCGAGCCGCCGCTGGCGCCTGGCGGTGATGGGCCTCACCGGCGGCACGGGGGTCGCGATCCTCGGCTTCCTGTTCCGGCCGGGCCCCTTGAACAACTGGATCGAGGACGGGATCCTCTACGAGAACCCGTTCGGGATCGATGCGCTCGCCGGCATCGCGCCGACGGTGATCGCGGTCGGGACGGTGATCGCCCTCGTGTCGGCGCTCTCCACCGTGGTCGCGGTTCGCCAGCGGTTCCGGCGAGCCACCGGGGAGGAACGCCAGCAGATGCGGTGGCTGGTGTTCGTCGCCTCGCTCGCCGGGTCCTTCTTCGCGCTGCAGTGGATCATCGGGATCGGCGCGGAGTTCTTCTCGCCCGACGCGGACGCGCCGGTCTTCGAGGTCTTCTTCGGGGTCACCGCGTTCACGATCGTCCTGGGGGTACCGCTCGCCTACCTCGTGGCGATCCTCCGGCACGGCCTGTGGAACCTCGACGTCGTCCTGAAGAAGACCGTGCAGTACGCGATCCTGGTCGCGGGGTTCGTCGCGGTGATCGGTCTCGTCTTCGTCGTGATCCCGTTCTTGTTCGTCGGGGTGACCAGCGAGCTCGTGCCTTCCGTCGCGATCGGCGCCGTGCTGGCGGCAGGGTTCCTCCTCGTTCGGCCCCGCGCGCAGCGCCTGGCGGACCGGCTCGTCTACGGCAGGCGATCTACGCCGTACGAGGTCCTCTCGTCGTTCGCGGAACGGATCGGTGAGACGTACTCGACGGAGGACGTGCTGCCGCGGATGGCGCAGCTCCTCGCCGACGCGACCGGGGCGCCAACCGCGAGGGTCTGGCTCCGGATCGGCGATCACCTGCGCCGGGAGGCGGTGTGGCCCGAGGATTCGCCGGGCGACGAGGCCCGGTCGATGCGGGGTGACACGCTGCCCTCCCTAGGTGGCGACGAGGTCTTCGAGGTCCGGCACCAGGGCGAGCTGCTCGGCGCCCTCACCGTGAGGGTGGCGGCCGACGACCCGATGAACCCGACGAAGGAGCGGTTGGCGCGCGACATGGCGTCGCAGGCCGGCCTCGTCCTCCGGAACGTCCGGCTGATCGAGGAGCTCCGCGAGTCCCGTCGGCGGATCGTGAGCGCGCAGGACGAGCGGGCCCGTGCGCTCGAACGGAACATCCACGACGGCGCGCAGCAACAGCTCGTCGCCCTCTCCGTGAAGCTCCGACTGGCGGAAGGGCTCGTGGACCGCGACGGGGAGAAGGCCAAGGAGCTCCTGTCCGAGCTCCAGGGCCAGACCGGGGAGACGCTCGAGGACCTGCGGGACCTCGCGCGGGGGATCTACCCGCCGCTCCTGGCCGACAAGGGATTGCCATCGGCGTTGGAAGCCCAGGCCAGGAGATCGCCGCTCCCCGTCGGCATCGAGCCCGACGGGGTCGGCCGCTACGAGCAGGACGTCGAGTCCGCCGTGTACTTCTGCTGCCTCGAGGCACTGAACAACGTCGCGAAGTACGCCGACGCCTCCTCGGTGACGATCCGCCTCACGCAGGGCGACGGCGAGCTTCGGTTCGAGGTCGCCGACGACGGACGCGGCTTCGACGCGGAGCGAAGCGGCCACGGGACAGGGCTGCAGGGGATGGCCGACCGGCTGGACGCGATCGGCGGTCGCCTCCGGGTGGACAGCGCGCCGGGAACCGGCACCGTCGTCACGGGGAGGATCGCGCTCGACCGATCGGAGGGGCGCTCGTGAGGAGGCGGCTGCCGTGGGCGATCTGGGCGGTCGTGATGCTCATGCTCGCGCTCACCGCCTGGCTCTCCGCGCTGAGCGGATCGTGGGGCAGGGACGGCGCCTTCCTCGCCGTCGCGCTGATGATGATCGTCGGGTACACGACGATCGGGGCGCTGATCTGGTCGCGCACCGAGGGCAACCCGATCGGCTGGCTCCTGATGCTGGTGGGTCTCGGCTTCCTCCTCGGCGGCCTCACCGACGAGTATCTCCAGCTGGTCTTCGTCCACGGTTGGGATCGCACCCCGCTCGCGGACGTCAGTGGCTGGCTCACGAACTGGGTGTTCTTCCTCGTGGCGGCACCGATACCGTGGGTCCTGCTGCTGTTCCCGAGCGGCACGTTGCCCTCCCGCCGCTGGCGGCCGCTGGCGATCACGATCGCCGTCGTGTCCGCGATCCTCATCGTCGCGTCCATCGTCAACCCGGGGCCGATCGACGTCGACCCCACGGTCGAGCGCCCGCCGCTGAATCCGACCGGCATCCCGGCCCTCGAGGACGTCCTGCCTCTCGTGTTCGCGATCGGCGGGTTCGGGCTCCTCGGGCTCGGCTTCCTGTGCGTCGTCGCCCTGGTCCTGCGATACCGGCGCTCCGCCGGGGAGGAACGTCAGCAGATGCGATGGTTCGTCGCCGCGGTCACGCTGGCCGCTCCGATCCTGATCGGCGCGATCGTCTCCTCGATCGGTCTGGGCGAGAACGAGACGCGACCGCTCAGCGAGATCTTCTTCTTGGCGTTCTTCACCGTGGTCGCGATCGGACTCCCCGGGGCGTGCGCCGTCGCGATCCTCCGCTACCGCCTCTACGACCTCGACGTCGTGGTCAAGAAGACCGTCGTGTTCGCCGTCCTGGTCGCGCTCCTGATGGCGATCGGCGGCGGCGTTGCGCTGCTCGTGGGGATCGGCGTCGTTCCCTCCTTGTACGACGCCCCGCCGATGCTGCTCGTCGCCGGCGCCGTCTTGGGCTTGCTGGTCGTGCCGCTGTATCGGCTCTCGACGCGGCTCGCCGATCGACTGGTGTTCGGCGGCCGCTCGACGCCGTACCAGGTGCTCACCGAGTTCTCCGGACGCGTCGGCGAGACCTACTCGTCGGAGGACGTGCTCCCACGGATGGGCCAGCTGGTCGGCGAGGCCACGCGGGCACGGGCGTCCCGAGTCTGGCTGCGGGTCGGCCGGGAACTGCACGAGGCGGTTACCTGGCCGCGCGAGGCGCCCGGCCGACGGATCCTCGAGACGGGCTCGGACCGCCTCCCCGACCTGCCCGGTGAGGAGGCGTTCGAGGTCCGCCACCAGGGGGAGCTGCTCGGCGCGCTCAGCGTCGAGCCGGCGCCGAGCGACCCGATGACCCCGGCGAAGCGGCGGATCGTGCAGGACCTCGCGTCACAGGCGGGCTTCGTCCTGCGGAACGTACGGCTGATCGAGGAGCTGCGAGCGTCCCGACAGCGGTTGGTCGCGGCGCAGGACCAGGAGCGCCGGAGGCTCGAGCGCAACATCCACGACGGCGCGCAGCAGCAGCTGGTGGCACTGACCGTGAAGCTCCGCCTCCTCGAACAGGTCGCCGAGCGCGAGCCCGCGAAGGCTGCCCATATCGCCGCCCAGCTGCAGGTCGAGACGGCGGAGGCGCTCGACGACCTGCGCGACCTGGCGCGTGGGATCTATCCCCCGCTGCTCGCGGACCAGGGGTTGCCCGCCGCCCTCGTGGCGCAGGCGAGGAAGTCCCCCGTTCCCGTCGAGGTCGACGCCGACGGCGTCGGTCGGTTCCCCCAAGAGGTGGAGGCTGCCGTGTACTTCTCCTGCCTCGAGGCGCTGCAGAACGTCGCGAAGTACGCGGGCGCCTCTCGCATCGAGATCTCGGTCGCGTCCCACGACGACGGCCACCTGTCGTTCGCGGTCCTGGACGACGGGGTGGGGTTCGACCCGTCGACGACGACGACCGGGACGGGCTTGCAGGGGATCGCCGACAGGATCGACGCCCTCGGGGGCACGTTCGTCGTCACGAGCTCCCCCGGGGCCGGCACGAGCCTCAACGGGACCGTGCCGCTCACCTGAGGGACGATCAAGCGGCGCCGCGCGCCGCGGCCCAGGCCTCCTCCAGCCGGTCGGGGCCGAACGCCGACTTCGGGATGTACGCCGCGGCACCGCACTCCGCCGCGCGCGGCGCGTACTCCTCCTCCTCGTAGGTCGACAGGAGCAGCACGACCGCGCGGCTGGCGTCGTCGGCGAGGATCCGGCGGGTGGCGTCGAGCCCGTTGATCCCGGGGAGGTTCACGTCCATCAGGACCAGGTCGGGCGCGAGGTCCGCGGCCATCGTCACGGAGTCCTCGCCCGTCTCGGCCTCGCCCACGACCTCGAAGCCGTCCGTGGCCTCGACGACCATCCGGGCGGCCATCCGGAACGGCTCCTGGTCGTCCACGATGAGGACCTTCACGCTCATGTCTTCCCTCCGACTCAAGCGTCCCACCATGCCGGAGATGCGCCAGTGGTGCCAGCACCACTGTTGGGCTCCCCCGGTGGCGTTACGCTGCGACGTCGCCGAGCCGGAGGAACGCTCGCTCCAGTACGAGCCGCGTGTTCAGGTTGATGTCGTCGGCGAGAGCCTCGCGGGCCTCCTCGACCGCCGCCATGCCGCGCACCGCCCGGACGACGGGCAGGTGTGCGCCGCCCCGATCGCCCACGAGATCGGGATTGAGCAGGACCTCGAGCCCGCCGCCGACGCCCGTCGCGACCTCGTCGCGGAGCAGCGCGGACACGCCCAGCAGCACCCAGTCCACGTAATCGCGCTCCGCCCGGCGCTCCCGGCGCTGGAACCGGATCTCGATCCGCTTGATCGCGCCGCGGTAGGCCTCCTCCGGGCGGCCGCGCTCGTCCAGGAACGGAGCGAGGTCGGCCGAGAGGTCCTCCTTCATCCCCTTCCTGTAGTCTGCGGCGGCCTGCAGGACGACGGTGGCCGCTTCGAGGGCACCCCTCGGTCCCGCCGCCGCGTGGTCGATCGCGGACCGGGCCGCGTCGCGGAACCGCAGGCCTTCCTGGGAGCCGGCGAGCCGTCGCGCGCGGCCCAGGTTGCCGCCCGCCAAGCGCGCGGCGAGTCGAGCCCGCACGTCGTCCGACCCCGCGCGGACGAGCTCGTCCACCACGAACGCTTCCGGCAGTGCCGTGAACGCGACCACGTGGCACCGGGACAACACCGTTTCGGGCAGCTCGTGCGCCCGCGCCGACAGGAGCAGGAGGACGGCGTCTGCCGGCGGTTCCTCGAGCACCTTCAGCAAGGTGTCGGCGGCCTGCGGCGAGAGCCGGTCCGCCTCGCGGATGACGAAGACCTTCCGGCCCGGCTCCGGCGCGGTGCGGTACGCGGGCTGCCAGACCTCGGTGCGGATCGTGCCCACGTGGATGTCCCGGCCCTCGGGCTCCACCAGGAACTCGTTCGGATGATGGTCCTCCTCCGCGAGACGGCAGTCGCGGCACTCGCCGCACCCGCCCCGATGGCAGAGCAACGCGGCCGCGAACGCGCGGGCGGCGAGCGACTTCCCGCTCCCCTCCGGCCCCGCGAACACGTACGCGTGATGGGGGCGTTCGGCGGCGCCGCGGAGGAACGCCATCGCGCCCGTCTGGCCGGGAACGCGGTCGAGCACGGGACCGCTCACGGCGGCACGCTATCGCGGCCCACCGACGACGTCAGTCGAGCGGCGACTGCTCGGAATCGGGGGGCCCGTCGCCCGTCGCACCGGCCTCACCGGCCGGCGCCGCGTCGTCCCGGCCGGCCGGGCGAAGGGATCCCGCGCGCTCCTCGTCCTCGCGATCGCCGATCGCCTTGTCGAGCGCGATCCGCACATCGTCGAACACCTCGGCCGGCGTCCGGTCGGCTTCGACCACGACGAAGCGCTCGGGATGCTCCTCCGCGATCCGCAGGTAGGCGTCGGCCACCTTCGCGTGGAAGTCCTGTCCTTCGAGCTCCATCCGATCGGGCGGCTCGGTCGAACGGAGCAAGCCGCGCTCCGGCTCCAGATGGAGCAGGAGCACCAGGTCGGGGAAGAGCCCCTGGGTCCCCCAGACGTTCAGGGTGAGGATGTCCTGCTCGCCCAGGCCCCGCCCCCATCCCTGGTAGGCGAGCGAGGAGTCGACGTATCGGTCGCAGACCACGACCTTGCCGTCGGCGAGCGCCGGCCGGATCACCGAGTGCACCGTCTGGGCGCGCGACGCGGCGAACAGGAGCGCCTCCGCCCGTGCGTCCAGCGTCCCACCCTCCGGATCCAGCAACAGCTCCCGCACCCGCTCGCCGACCTCGGTGCCGCCGGGCTCCCGGGTGATCAACACGTCGTATCCCTGGGCACGCAGGTACTCCTCGGCGAGCCGGATCTGCGTGCCCTTCCCGGACCCCTCCACGCCCTCGAAGGCGATGAAGAACCCGGTCGCCGGTGGCCGCTTCAGCTTCGGCACGAGCCTGAGGGGTTCCGGACGCGAGAGCCGGTACCGCTTGAGGAGGCGCCGGGTGTTGAGGCCCGCGAGCGCGACCGCGATGCCCGCGCTCGCGAGCGCCAACCGGATCCCGAGCTCGGAGCCTGCGCCCAACGTCCCATAGACACCCGCCAGCGTAGGGAACGTGGCGAGCGAGAGGAACAACCCCATCCGGGAAAGCACCGTGAGCGAGGCGAAGGTCCTGCCCCGGTACTCGTCGCGCACGTTCTCCTGGAGCAGGGTGTAGCCCGTGACCCACGCGAGGCCGCAGAAGGCCCCGAGCCACACGGTCACGACCGCGGCGAAGGCGAGCGTCGGCATCGCCGCCAGGACGAACAGCGTGGCGGCGGAGACCACCATGGACCAGGGGAAGATCGAGACCCGCTCGAGCAGGCGCGCCACCTGGTTGGCACTCCCCATCCCCAGGCCGATCCCCACGCCGAACGAGGTGACGATGAACCCCCAGCCCGCGTTGTCCGCCCCGAGCGTTTGGACCACGAAGATCGGCGCCAGCGCGAGGACGGCGCCCACGGCGGAGAACGCGACGACGATCCCGGCGGTCATCGCGGAGGCCATCGAGTCCTCCCGCAGGAAGCGGACGCCGTCCAGGACGTCGCGCCAGATCCGCGAGAAGTCCAGCCGGCCGGTGAGCATCGCGGGGGAGGGAGGGATCGGGACCCGGCTGATCATGGCGGCCGAGAACAGGAAGGTGCCGGCGTCGAGGAAGAGCGCGACCGCCTGGTCCCTGCCCTCGAGGAACGGGATCGCGTGGCCGAGCAGCGTGTTCACGCCGACGAGGACCGTGAACACGATCCCGCCGAGCGGCAGCGTGCCGTAGGTCGAGGCGAGCGCGATCGAGTTCGCGTTGGCGAGCTGGCGGCGGGGAACGAGGTTCGGCAGCGAGGCGTCCCGGGCGGGACCCCAGACGAGGGAGAGGCTCTCGATCAGGAAGGACAACGCGTAGATCGCCCAGAGGTGCCCGAGGAACACCATCGCCGCGTACAGCGCGCCGCGGGCCACGTCGGCGGTGATCATGATCCGCTTGCGATCGAGGCGGTCGACGAGGGTGCCGGCGATGGGTCCGAACAGCACCGCCGGCAACGTGCGGGCGAGCATCAGGCCGGCGACCGAGAACGCCGCGCCGCCGGCCTCGCCGCCGAGGTCGGCCACGATCGACGCGACGGCCAGGAACCCCACCCAGTCCCCCAGGGAGGACACCGACATCGCGGCGAGCAGCCGCGCGAACGGCGGGTGGGTGAGCAGGTCCCGGAGCGTCGCCGACCTGGTGCCGCGGAGCGCGGCGACCTCGTCGGCGACGCTCGTCACCCCTAGCCCTCCTCGCCGGCGACGACGCGCTCCGGCGCCCGGTTGGCGGCCGCGTCCTTCGCCGCCTCCTTCGCGGCCATCTCCTTCGCGGGCGCCTTCTTCGCGGGCGCCTTCTTCGCAGCTTTCCTCGTGGCCTTCTTCGCGGGCTTCTTCTTCGCTCGCGTGGCCGCCCGCGCCTTGCGCTGCTCGGCCTTGGCCGCGCGCGCCGCCGCCTCGGCCTCACGGTCCCCGGGCTTCGTGACCTTCAGGTCCAGGTCGGCCTCCGCCCCGCAGTGCCAGCAGCGGAAGCTCTTCGGTCGGCGGAGCAAGAGCCCGCCACAGTCGGGACACGGGATGTCCTTCTCGGGCGGGTTGTTCACGGCGCAGTCGCAGTCCGGATAGCGATCGCAGCCGTACATCGGCCCGAACCGGGTCCGCTTCTCGACGAGCTCACCCTGGCCGCACTGCGGACACGTGACCCCGGTGCTTTTCGGCGGTTCCTTCTTGATGTACCGGCAGTCCGGATAGCCGCTGCAGCCGATGAAGGGACCGAACCGACCCACCTTCTTCACGAGCTGTTGCCCGCACTCCGGGCACCGCTCGTCGAGGAGCTCAGGCTCCGGACGCTCGCTCCCGTCGAGGTTGCGGATGTAGTCGCACTCGGGGAAGTTCTCGCACCCGATGAACTTGCCGAACCGGCCGAGGCGGACCTGCAGCCGTCCCGGCTCTCGTCCCTCGGTCGGGCACTTCGGGCAGAGCTCCTCGGTGTCCTCCAGGTATCGCTCCCACTTCTCCTCCGCCAGCATCAGCGCTTCGGAGAAAGGGTCGTAGAAGTCACGGAGCACCTTCGAGCGCGTCGCCTTGCCCTCCGCGATGTCGTCGAGCTCCTCCTCCATGCGGGCCGTGAAGTGCACGTCCACGATGTCCGCGAAGTGCTGCACGAGGCGGTCCGTGACGACCTCGGCGACGTCTTCGGGCACGAAGCGCTTCTGATCGAGCCGCACGTAGTTGCGGGCCTGGATCGTCTGGATGATCGATGCGTACGTCGACGGGCGGCCGATCCCGAGCTCCTCGAGGGTCTTCACGAGGCTGGCTTCCGTGAAGCGCGGCGGGGGTTGCGTGAAATGCTGCTCCGGCAGGATCTCGAGCATCCGCAGGAGCTGCTCTGCCGTGAGCTCCGGCAGCCGGGACTCGGCGTCCTCGTCGGGGCCGTCGTCCCGCCCCTCCGTGTACACGCGGATGAAGCCGTCGAACACGAGCGTCTGGCCCGTGGCGCGCAGGCCGTAGCGGGCGTCCGCGTCCGTCGCCTGGATGTCCACGCCGACCTGGTCGAAGCGCGCCTCGGCCATCTGCGTGGCCACGGTCCGTTTCCAGATGAGGTCGTAGAGGCGGAGCTGATCGTGATCGAGCGAGGCCGCCACCCGGGCCGGCGTCCGGAACACCGACGTCGGCCGGACGGCCTCGTGCGCTTCCTGCGCGTTGCGGGACCGCGTCTTGTAGCGGCGGTGCTCCGCGACCGTGTACGCCGAGCCGTACTCCGTCTTCACGAGCTCGACGATCTCGCGCAGGGCCGACTCCGCGATGTTCACGGAGTCGGTCCGCATGTAGGTGATCAGACCGACGGATCCCTCGCCCGGCAGGGACACGCCCTCGTAGAGGCGCTGGGCGAGCGTCATCGTCTTGCGGGCGGAGAACCCGAGCTTCCGGGCGGCTTCCTGCTGGAGGGTCGAGGTGGTGAACGGCGGCGAGGGGGAGCGCTTGCGCTCCTTCTTCTGGACGTCGGTGACGTGGTACGCCGCTCGGCCGAGCCGCTGAACGTGCGGCGCCGCGTCCGTCTCGGCGCCGAGCAGGATGCCCTTCTTGTCCGGCGCGGAGGCGACCTTGCCCTCGGGGATCTCGGTCAGCCGGGCGAGGAACGGCTGCGGCTCCTCCCCCCCTTCGGGCGTGAGACGAACGTCCACGCTCCAGTACTCCACCGGCCGGAACGCGCGGATCTCGCGCTCACGCTCGACGATCAACCGGACCGCGACGGACTGGACGCGCCCCGCGGACAGGCCGGGGCGCACCCTCCTCCACAGGATCGGGCTGATCCGGTACCCGACCAGCCGGTCCAGCACGCGCCGCGCCTCCTGCGCATCGAACAGCTCGGCGTCGATCGGGCGGGGGTGCTGCACGGCCTCGAGGATCGCGTCGCGCGTGATCTCGGTGAACGCGATCCGCTTCGTCTCGCTCGGGTCCCGGCCGAGCAGGGTGGCGACGTGGAACGCGATCGCCTCGCCCTCGCGGTCGTAGTCCGTCGCGAGGATGAGGTCGGTCGCCCCCTTCATCGCCCGCTTGAGGTCGGCGACGTGCTTCTTCGAGTCCTCCGGCACCTCGTAGGTCACGTCGAAGTCCCCGTCGACGTCAACACCGAGCTGGCTCTTCGGCAGGTCCCGGACATGCCCGAAGGACGCCCGGACGGCGTAGTCCTCACCGAGATACTTCTCGATGGTCTTCGCCTTTGCCGGCGATTCCACGATGACGAGGGTTCCTGTCATGGGTCGATATCGGCTTCTCTCAGGGGTTGTCGGCAGCGAGCGTCAACGGCGAGCCTCGTTCGGACGGTACCACCGGCCTCGAGGGACCCATGGAGGTGCCATCAGGGCCCCGATCGCGGCCGGCGCCGCCGAACACGGCTCCGAGGAGCGCTGAACGCGCTGGTACGCTGCGGTATTCCCGGGTCGAAGGACTGCACCGCGTGCTCGCCATCCTGAACGACGCCATCACCCAGCTGATCGGCGACTACGGCTATCTCGCCGTGTTCGTGCTGATGACGCTCGAATCCGCGTGCATCCCCATCCCTTCCGAGGTGACGATGCTGTTCGGCGGCGCGCTCGCCAGCGCCGCGTTCGCGGGTGCCGGACAGGAGCTGGATCTTCTCGCGGTCGGTCTCCTCGGCACCGTGGGCAACCTCGTCGGGTCGTGGATCGCCTATTGGGCGGGAGCGGTCGGCGGCCGGCCGCTCGTGGACCGTTTCGGACGGTACGTGCTGGTGCTCCCGCACGAGGTGGACCGGGCGCACGAGTGGTTCGAGCGGCGTGGCGAGCTGGCCGTGTTCGTGTCGCGGCTCCTGCCCGTGATCCGCACGTTCATCTCCCTTCCGGCCGGCGTGGCACGGATGCCGTTCTGGCGATTCAGCATCTACACGGTGCTCGGCTGCCTCCCGTGGACGTTCGCGCTCGCCTGGCTGGGGTACGTCCTCGGGGAGAACTGGACCAAGGTCGAGGACGTCCTGCAGCCGATCGCGTGGGGCATCGCAGCCGTCGTGGTCGCGATCGGTGTCTGGTGGATCGCCCGCCGGTACCGGAAGGTACGGGCCGCGTACGCAGAGCTCGACGCGAGCGCGGGAGGAGAGACGGCGGGGTAGGCTCCCGCCGTGCTGACCTGCACCACCTGCGGACGACAGAACCCCGACGACGCACGGTTCTGCGCGAACTGCGGCTCGCCGCTGGCCGAGATCACGACATCGGCGCGTCAGGAGCGCAAGGTCATCACGGTCCTGTTCGCCGACCTGGTGGGGTTCACCAGCCGGAGCGAGCGGCTCGACCCCGAGGACGTCCGCGCCACGCTCACACCGTACTTCGCCCGCCTCCGGGAGGAGCTCGAGCGCCGTGGCGGGACGGTCGAGAAGTTCATCGGCGACGCGGTGATGGCGGTGTTCGGCGCGCCGACCGCGCACGAGGACGACCCGGAGCGCGCCGTGCGGGCCGCGCTCGCGATCCGCGAGGCGATGACGGAGATGAACGACCAGGACCCCGGGATCGACCTTCACGTCCGGGTCGGCGTGAACACCGGAGAGGCCCTGGTCTCGCTCGGCGTCCAGCCCCTCCAGGGCGAGGGCATGGCGGCGGGTGACGTCGTGAACACGGCGGCCCGGCTCCAGAGCGCCGCCCCGGTCGACGGGATCCTGGTCGGCGAGGCCACGCATCAGGCCACGGAACGCGCGATCGAGTACCGGGCCGCGGACGCCGTCTCGGCCAAGGGGAAGGCCGAGCCCGTGACGGCCTGGGAGGCGGTCGAGGCTCGGTCCCGCTACGGGATCGACATCACGCGCCGCGTCGACACCGCGCTCGTGGGCCGCGACCGCGAGCTCGCGCTCCTCCGGGACGCGCTCGACCGCGCCCGGCACCAGGACGAACCGCAGCTGGTCACGCTCGTCGGCGAGCCCGGGATCGGGAAGAGCCGGCTCGTCCACGAGCTGTTCGTCCACATCGAAGGGATGCCTGATCTGATCACGTGGCGGCAGGGGCGGTGCCTGCCGTACGGCGAAGGGGTCAGCTTCTGGGCGCTCGGCGAGATGGTGAAGGCCGAGGCCGGGATCCTCGAAACGGATCCCGACGGCGAGACGGCCAGGAAGCTCGATCGCATGGTAGCGGAGCTGCTCCCCGATGACGACGAGCGGGGCTGGGTCGCTCGCCATCTCCGCCCCCTCGTCGGACTCACGCACGAGCGAGGGTCCGGCGACGACAGCTCCGAGGAGGCACAGGCGGCGTGGCGTCGATCCCTCGAAGCGTTCGCCGAGCGGCGACCGACGGTGCTGATCTTCGAGGATCTCCACTGGGCCGACGACGGGCTCCTCGAGTTCCTCGACTACCTGATCGACTGGACCCGGGACGTGCCGCTGTTGGTGCTCTGCACGGCGCGACCGGAGCTCTTGGCGCGTCGTCCGGACTGGGGCGGTGGCAAGCTCAACGCGGCGACCCTCTCGCTCACGCCGCTGTCGGACGAGGAGACGGCCCGCCTGCTCGCGAATCTCCTCGAGCGGGCCGTGCTGCCCGCGGACCTCCAGTCGGCGCTCCTGGCTCGTGCGGGAGGCAACCCCCTCTACGCGGAGGAGTTCGCGCGGATGGCGGCGACCCGTTCCTCGGCCGACCTCGCGGACCTCGAGCTGCCCGGTTCCGTCCAGGGGATCATCGCCGCCCGGCTCGACGGGCTGGATCCGGACGACAAGGCGCTCCTGCACGACGCGGCCGTGGTCGGCAAGACCTTCTGGCTCGGTGCGGTGGCGGCGATCGGCGGACGCCACCCCTCCCAGCTGGAGGGACGGCTCCACGAGCTGGAACGCGCCCGCTTCGTCCGCAGGGCCCGGCGATCCTCCGTCGGAGGGGAGAGCGAATACGCGTTCCTCCACCTGCTCGTCCGCGACGTGGCGTACGGGCAGATCCCGCGGGGCGAGCGCGCGGAGAAGCACCGGGCGGCGGCGGACTGGATCGGGTCGCTGGGCGGCGAACGGCTCGAGGACCGGGCCGAGCTGCTGGCGCACCACTACTCATCGGCGCTGGAGCTGGCCCGCGCGGCGGGCCGGGACACGTCCGACCTCGAGCCGCCGGCCCGACTCGCCCTGCGAGCCGCGGGCGACCGTGCGCTGGGG
>JBOGVD010000115.1:0-37619 GCA_050696355.1 Actinomycetota bacterium | reverse complement strand
CCAACGACGTGCTCTGCGACTACGGCGCGTTCCGCGACCTCCAGCGCCACCGTCCCTTGACGATCGAATGGCAGCGCCTGATCAGCGAGCACGGGCACGCGACCCCCGCCGAGATCGACGAGGCCGGACTACGTGATCGGTGGGATCGCGTGATGGATGCGGGGCGCGGGATGGAGCGAGAGCTCATCGATGCCGGGTTCGAAGATGCCGCACAGTACGCGGTGCCGATGGCGTTCCGGATCCGCTTCGTGATGCAGATGACGGCTCGCGAGGCGATGCACCTGACGGAGCTCCGGTCGCAGCCGCAGGGCCACCCGACGTACCGTCGCGTTGCCCAGGCGATGCACCGCCGGATCTCCGAGGTCCACCCCTCGCTCGGGGGATCGTTCGACCACATGAGCCACGAGGACGTGGACCTGGAGCGGCTCGAAGCCGAGCGCCGCACCGAGGCGAGGCGGACCGCGGGCACGGCCGGCTGACCCGGTCGAAGCGGTTGCGCGTTCGGGTACCCTTCCGGCTCTCATGGACCGGGAAACCGCTCTCCTCCTCGCGCTCGGCATGTTGATCGCCGCGTCGTTCGCGGTCGGCGTCAGCGGGTGGTTGCTCCTGATCCGCGACCGCCGCCCGGGACGGGCGGCCCATCACAGCGCCGACGCGACCGAAGGGTCCTGACGTGCTCGAGCTCCTGGACCTGCGCGAGCGGGGGGAGCGACTCGAAGCCGCCAGGCCCGAGATCGACCCCACCGTGTCCGAGACGGTGCAGCGGATCCTCCAGCGTGTCTTCGTCGAGGGCGACGACGTCCTGATCGAGCTCGCCCAACGCTTCGACGACGCCGATCTGTCGCAGACCGGCCTGATGGTTCGCCGAGAGGAGTTCGCGGTCGCCGAGCACGAGACCCCGGACGACCTGAAGTGGGCCCTCGACGCGTTGATCGAGCGGCTCCGCGAGCTGCACGCTCGCCAGCTCCCCGCCGGATGGTGGGAGGAGACCGAGGGCGTCCGGTACGGGGAGGTCGTCCGCCCGATCCGCGCCGTCGGCTGCTACGTGCCGGGCGGCAGGGCCCGCTACCCGTCCTCGGTCTGCATGACCGTCGTTCCCGCGGTCGTGGCAGGCGTGCCGGAGATCGTGCTCTGCACACCCCCGAGCTCGGACGGCACGATCCACCCGGCCGTCCTGTACGCGGCCAAGCGCGCCGGGGCCGCGTACGTGGCGAAGACGGGCGGCGCGCAGGCGATCGCCGCGATGGCCTACGGGACCGAGTCGATCCCGCAGGTCGACCGGATCGTGGGGCCGGGCAACGCCTACGTCACGGAGGCGAAGCGGCAGCTCTGCGGGACCGTCGGGATCGACGCGCTGGCCGGCCCGAGCGAGCTCGCGATCGTCGCCGACGGTGACGTCGATCCCGAGCTGGTGGCGCTGGACCTGATCGCGCAAGCGGAGCACGACCCGCAGGCGAGGACGTACCTGATCACCACCGACGAACCGGTGATCGCGAAGGTGGGCTCGGCGCTCGAGCAGCTCGTGGCTCAGGCGGGACGGCGGGAGATCGTCGACGTCGCCCTCGCCGCCTCGCGAGGGGTCCTCGTCCGAGATCTCGATCAGGCGGCGGTCGTCGTGGACGAGCTGGCGCCGGAGCACCTGCTGATCCTGCTGCCGGACGCCGAGGACTTCCTCGATACGGTCTCGGTGGCCGGTGCGATCTTCCTCGGGGAGTGGAGCGCGGTGCCGTTCGGCGACTACGGGGTGGCGTCGAACCACGTCCTGCCGACCTCCGGCACCGCGCGTTTCTCCTCCGGCCTGCGAGCGTCGGACTACGTCACGGTCCGTTCGGTGGTCCGGATGACCGGACCCGCCGCGAAGCGGCATGCGCACGCCGCCGCCGTGATCGCGAACGCGGAAGGCCTCGTCGGTCACGCGAAGGCGGTGGAAGCACGGAGGGATCGCGCGTGAGCACGTCGCCGGCCCCCCGGCCCGGCCTCCGCGAGGTCGGGCCGTACGATCCTCCGCAGCTCGAGGTCACCGTTCGCCTGAACGCGAACGAGAGCCCGCTCCCGCTTCCCTCCGGCTTCTCCGACGACCTCGCGGACGCGGTGCGCGAGCTGCCGCTCCACCGCTATCCCGACGGACAGATGCGGGCGCTCCGTGGGGCGCTCGCGGGCCGGACCGGCCACGCGGCCGACGGGATCTGGGCCGCGAACGGCTCGAACGAGGTGCTCACCCAGCTGTTGCAGGCCTACGGCGGCCCCGGTCGGCGGGCGGTGGTCTTCGAGCCGACCTACGTGCTGCACCGCCGCCTCTGCTGGCTCACGCAGACCGAGGTCGTCGAGCGCCGCCTCGAGCCACCCTTCCGGATCGGCGAGCCTGACCTCGCGTGGGCGGCCGGCGAGGAGCCGGACGTCGTGTTCGTGTGCTTGCCCAACAACCCGACGGGCAACGCGCAGGCCCTGGAGTCGGTCGCGGCGCTCGCCGGCTCGACCGGCGCGCTCGTGATCGTGGACGAGGCGTACGTCGACTTCGGCGGCGCGAGCGCGCTCCCGCTCACGACCGACCACCCGAACATCGCCGTCGTCCGCACCTTCTCGAAGGCTTTCGCGCTCGCGGGGGCACGGATCGGCTACGTGCTCGCCTCGGCGGAGATCGTGGAGGACCTGCAACGGGTCCGCCTCCCGTACCACCTGAGCGCGCTCACGCAGGCCGCCGGCCTCACGGCGCTCCGGCACTCGGACGAGGCCGCGGCGAGCATCGCCGCGATCCGGGCCGAGCGAGACCGGATCGTCGCAGCGCTCGCTCGGATCGACGGCGCCACGGTGTTCCCCTCCGACGCGAACTTCGTCCTGTTCCAGCCGCCGGGAGATGCGGCGGCGCTCTGGCGCGGCCTGTTGGACCGAGGCGTGCTGATCCGCGACCTCACCACGGTCGTACCCAACGCGCTGCGCGTGACGGCCGGCACGACCCACGAGGTCGACCTGTTCCTCAAGGCGATGGATGAGGTGCTGCGGTGAGCGGATCGCGATCGTCGACCGTCGCCCGGGCCACGAAGGAGACCGACGTCCGCGTCGAGCTGGCGCTGGACGGGCAGGGCTCGTCGGAGGCCGACACCGGCCTGCCGTTCTTCGACCACATGCTCCAGCAGCTCGGGAAGCACGCCGGGTGGGACCTGTCGGTCGCCAGCAAGGCCGACCTCGACGTGGACGGGCACCACACCGTGGAAGACGTAGGGCTGGCGCTCGGGCAAGCGCTCTCGGAGGCGCTGGGGGACAAGGCCGGGATCCGGCGCTTCGCGTCGATCGTGGTGCCGCTCGACGAAGCGACGGTGGAGGTCGCGCTCGATCTGTCCGGCCGCACCTTCGTCCTCCACGAGGTCGACGTGCCGGCGGAGACGATCGGGACGTTCGACACCGGGCTGGTGGAGGACTTCGTTCGCGCGTTCGCGCAGGCGGCCGACCTCACGATCCACGTCCGGCTCCGATCCGGCCGATCCCCGCATCACGTGGTGGAGGCGGAGTTCAAGGCACTGGCCAGGGCGCTCGGCGACGCCTGCTCGATCACCGGCCGAGGCGGCGTCCCGAGCACGAAGGGAACGCTGTAGCCCGTGGCCGAGATCGCCGTGCTCGACTACGGCAGCGGGAACCTCCACTCGGTCTCGCGTGCCCTCGCGCATGCCGGCGGCGTGCCCCTCGTGACCGGCGACGCCCGTCGCGTGGCCGCTGCCGACGCGCTGGTGATCCCGGGCGTCGGCCACTTCGGGCACTGCGTCCGGGCGATCCGCTCCGCTGGTCTCGATCGAGCGATCGTCGAGGCCGTCGGGAGCGGGAAGCCCGTCTTCGGTGTGTGCGTGGGGATGCAGGTGCTCTTCGAGGGCAGCGACGAGGATCCGGAGGCGGGGCTCGGCGTCCTCGTCGGTCGTTCCCGACGTCTCCCCGAGGGCGTGAAGGTGCCGCACATCGGCTGGAACGAGGTCTCGTGGGCGCACCCGCACGCCCACGTCGCCGGGATCGCCGACGGGACCCGCTTCTACTTCGTCCATTCCTACGCGCCGGACCCGAACGCCGACACCGTGGGCGTGACGGAGCACGGCCGGCCGTTCGCGGCCGTCGCCGCGCGCGACAACGTGTTCGCGACGCAGTTCCACCCGGAGAAGTCCGGCGAGGCGGGCCTCGCGATCTACGCGAACTTCGTCAAGGCCGTCCCGGGGACGTGACGCCATGATCGTGATCCCGGCGATCGATCTCCGCGGCGGGCGCACCGTCCGGCTCCGGCGAGGCGATCCCAGCGAGGAGACCTCGTACGGGGACCGGCCGGTCGAGGTGGCGGCACAGTTCCAGGAACAGGGCGCCCGGCGGCTCCACGTGATCGACCTCGACGCCGCGCTCGGCGAGGGCGACAACCGGGAGACGATCCGGGACATCTGCCGGGCCGTCGTCGTGCCCGTGCAGGTCGGCGGAGGGATCCGCTCGCTCGAGCGCGCGGCCGAGGTCCTCGAGGACGGCGCGGCGCGGGCGATCTTGGGGACCGCGGCCGCCGCGGACGTCTCGTTCGTCGGCCGCGCGGTGGAGGAGTTCGCCGAGCGTGTGGTGGTCGCGGTGGACGTCCGCGGCGGCCGCCTGATGCTCGACGGGTGGCGGGAGGAAGGTCCGGAGCTCGAGGCAGCGCTCACCGGGCTGAACGACGCGGGGGCGCCCCGCTACCTCGTCACCGCGATCGCTCGGGACGGGACCCTCGAAGGCCCCGACCTCACGCTGTACCGGCAGGTGCTGAAGCTCACCGACCGCCCGGTGATCGCGTCCGGCGGCGTACGTAACGCCGACGACGTGTGGGCGCTCCGCGACATGGGCTGCGAGGCGGCCGTCGCCGGCAAGGCGCTGTACGAGAAGACGCTGAAGCTGTCGCAGGTGACGAGGGGCTGACCGGGATGCTCGCCAAGCGTGTGATCCCCTGCCTCGACGTGGAAGCCGGCCGCGTGGTGAAGGGCGTGCGCTTCCAGGAGCTCCGCGACGCGGGGGACCCGGTGCAGCTCGCCTCGACGTACGACCGGGAGGGCGCCGACGAGCTCGTGTTCCTGGACATCACGGCGACGATCGAAGCTCGCGCGGCGACGCTCGAGGTGGTGTCCCGGACGGCGGAGGAGGTGTTCATCCCCCTCACCGTCGGCGGCGGGGTCAAGGAGGAGCAGGACGTGCACGCGCTCCTGCGAGCGGGCGCCGACAAGGTCAGCGTGAACAGCGCGGCCGTGCGGGACCCCTCGCTGCTGTCTCGATGCGCCGACCGCTTCGGCACCCAGTGCATGGTCGTCGCGATCGACGCGAAGCGCCGTGACGGCGGGAGCTGGGAGGTCTACGTCGATGCCGGTCACGCGGCGACCGGTCGCGACGCGGTCGAGTGGGCCGCGGACGCCACCGCTCGTCACGGCGCCGGCGAGGTGCTGGTCACGTCGATGGACCGCGACGGCACCGGTGAGGGCTACGACCTGGACCTGCTCCGCGCGATCGCCGGCGCGGTCACGGTGCCGGTGGTGGCGTCCGGTGGCGCCGGCACGCCCGCCCACTTCGCGGAGGCGCTCACGGACGGGCACGCCGACGCGGTGCTCGCAGCCTCCCGTTGGCACGACGGCGATCTCACGATCCGGGAGGTCAAGGATCACCTGGCCTCCCGCGGCATCCCGGTGAGGCGATGAGACGATGAGTCCTGGCGAACGCGAACGTGCCGGCCTCGACGACCTCCTCTTCGACGACCGTGGCTTGATCCCCGTGATCGTCCAGGACGCGGACAACGGCGACGTCTTGATGTTCGCGTGGTCGAACCGCGAGGCCCTCGATCGGACGATCGCCGAGGGCCGGATGGTCTACTGGAGCCGCTCGCGGCAGGAGCTGTGGCGCAAGGGCGACACCTCGGGCCACGTGCAGCATTGGGAAGAGCTCCGGGCCGACTGCGACGGCGACGTGCTCCTCGCCCGTGTCCACCAGATCGGCGCCGCCTGCCACACGGGCGAGCGCTCCTGCTTCCACCGTTCGCTCAGCTGACGGGCGTGCCCTCGGGCACCTGCTGCGTGATGCAGTGCGGCCCCCCGCCTCCGAACGAGATCAGCGCACCCGGTACGCCGACCACCTCCCGGTCGGGATACGCCTTCGCCAGGACCTCGAGCGCCATCTCGTCCTCGGGAACGTCGCCGACGGGAACGATCACGACACCGTTGGCGAGGTAGTGGTTCATGTACGGGATCACCACGGGGCCGACCCCCGCGAGGTCCGCCCACGCGTTCACGGGCCCGTCGACCACCTGGATCGCGCGACCGCGTGCGTCCGTGGCGAGCTCCAGAACCCTCCGATCCTCCGCGAATCGCGCCGCGTTCGGGTCGTCCGCACCCGCGGCCACCGACAGCATCACGACCCCGGGCCGGACGTACTGCGCCAGGCCGTCGACGTGCCCGTCCGTGTCGCGGTCCTCGACGAGCCCGTGGGGAAGCCAGATCACGACGTCGACCCCGAGGAAGGAGCGGAGCCCGTCCTCGATCTCGTCTCGGGTCATCGTCGGGTTCCGGTTGGGATGCAGCAGGCATTGCTCCGTGGTCAGGAGCGTTCCCTCGCCGTCGACGAAGAACGATCCGCCCTCGAGGACGAACGGCGCCCGATAGCGCCGGACGCCGAAGTGCGAGGCGAGCAGCTCGGGCAGCCGTGCGTCGTCGTCGTAGGGGAGGTACTTCTCGCCCCACGAGTTGAACCCGAAGTGGACGAGCGCGATCTCGCCGCGCTCGTTCCTCACGAAGATCGGACCGTTGTCCCGGAGCCAGCAGTCGTCGATCGGCATCTCGAGCGGCTCGACGCCGTCCCCGCAGCGCCGCCGGACGTCGCCGTTCTCCCCGGGACCGCAGACCATCACGACCGGCTCGAACGCTGCGACGGCGCGAGCGGTCGCGGCCCACTCGTCGCGCGCGGCGTCCAGGTGGTCGTCCCACAGCGATCGTGACGTCGGCCACGACATCCACGTCGCCTGATGGGGCGCGAACTCCGCCGGCATCGAGAACCCGTCCGTCCGAGGTTGCCGCTCGCTCGTCCCGGCCTGCCTCATCCCGACCGCTTCGCCGCCCTGAGCGCGACGGTCTCGGCCTCGAGCCGCGCGAGGAGGTCGGCCACCTCGTCCAAGAGCTCGTCCACCTCGCGCATCCGGTAGCCGCGCCTCGCCATCTCGAACACCTGCTCCTCCACGTCGAGCGAGGTCGGTCGGTCGTCCGCGCGCTCCCCTCCCCACCACCCGTGCCCGGCGGTTCCGCCTGCCCGGATCCGCTCGTTCGCCGCCGAGTGGTCCCGGATGGCGGCCATGATGCAGACCAGGAACGCGTCGACCTGACCGGCGTCGTAGCCACGACCGAACCGGGCGACCGGGAGACCATAGCGGCGCCGTTCGAGATCTCGGATCTCGAGCTCGGTCACGAGGGTGGGCCGGTTCACGGTGAGGACGCTATCGCGTCGGCCGCTGAGGGACCCGCTCCCCGCGTACACTCCGACTCCACCGCGACCCCGAGGTGCACGTGCTCAAGCTGGTCGTCCCCAAGGGTTCCCTCGAGGAGCAGACGCTGCGGCTGTTCGCGGCCGCCGACTTGCGCGTGCGGCGCGGCTCGGACCGCGACTACCACGGCACCGTCGACGACGATCGCATCGAGCGGGTGTCGATCCTCCGTCCGCAGGAGATCCCGCTCTACGTGCAGGACGGGTTGTTCGATCTCGGGATCACGGGACAGGACTGGATCGCCGAGACCGACGCCGACGTGGAGGTCCTGACGCCCCTTTCCTACGCTCGCTCCGGAACCGGCCACGGGACGGAGGTCGTGTTGGCGGTGCCGAACGAGCATCCCGCGAACAGCGCGCGGGAGATCCCCGCGGGCACGCGGATCTCGACCGAGTTCCTGAAGCTCACGGAGCGCTACTTCGCCGACCTGGGGATCGCCGTCAAGGTCGTGTGGTCCTACGGCGCGACCGAGGCCAAGGTCCCAGAGATCGTCGACGCGATCGTCGACGTCACCGAGACGGGCCACACGCTGCGGGCACACGGGATGAAGATCATCGAGACGCTCCTGTCCTCCGAGCCCGTCCTGATCGCGAACCGTGACGCGCTGCGGGACGAGCCGAAACGAGCGGCGATGGAGGACGTGCAGACCCTGCTGCTGGCCGCGCTGCGCGCCGAGGGTCGCGTGTTGATCAAGCTGAACGTGGGTGAGGACCGGCTGCCGCAGGTCCTCGCGGTCGTCCCGTCGATGAAGGCGCCCACCGTCTCGCCCCTGTCCGAAGGCGGGTACGCGATCGAGGCGGTCGTGGACAAACGCGGCGTGAATCGGCTGATCCCCGACCTGAAGTCCGCCGGCGCGACGGACATCTTGGAGCTGCCGATCTCGAAGATCGTTCCCTGACGGGTCGCTCGAAGAGACCCGGGTAGGACCGGGGTTGACTGCCTCCCACGATCTGTGGAACCATCCGGATGGATGATTGAACGGCCGTTCAACTTCGGTACGCGAGTATCCGCCCCTTGACGGCGCCTGCGGCTCCGAGCCCGGCGCCCTCCTGACCTCTCGATCGAGAGGTCGTTTCCTTTCCGAGGGCTCTTCTGGGGGAAAGAGAGATGGTCGACACGACAACCACGATCGCGAGCGAGGCGGAAGAGCTGGAGCGACGATGGACGCAGGATCCTCGCTGGGTAGGGGTCGTTCGCAGGTACCCCGCCGAGGACGTGATCCGCCTCCGCGGCTCGATCCGCCAGGCTCACACCCTCGCGGAACGGGGAGCGCGGCGGCTCTGGGAGCTCCTGCACACCGAGGAGGACGTGGCGGCGCTCGGATGCCTCACGGGCGGTCAGGCGGTGGAGTGCGTGAAAGCGGGGCTCCGCGCGATCTACCTCTCCGGCTGGCAGGTGGCCGCCGACGCGAACCTGTCGGGCCACACCTACCCGGACCAGTCGCTGTACCCGGCCAACTCCGTGCCAGCCATGGTGCGGCGGATCAACAACGCGCTGCGGCGCGCCGACCAGATCGCCTGGTCCACGGGCGCCGTGGATCGCGAGTGGCTCGTGCCGATCGTGGCCGACGCCGAGGCGGGCTTCGGCGGGACGCTGAACGCGTTCGAGCTGATGGGCTCGATGATCGAGGCGGGAGCGGCGGGCGTGCACCTCGAAGACCAGCTCGCCTCGGAGAAGAAGTGCGGTCACCTCGGCGGAAAGGTCCTCGTCCCGACCGAGCAGTTCGAGCGGACGCTTACCGCGGCGCGGCTCGCCGCCGACGTCGCCGGCACGCCGACCGTGCTGATCGCGCGGACCGACGCCCTGTCGGCAACGCTGCTCACCTCGGACGTCGACGAGCGCGACCGCCGCTTCCTTACCGGGGAACGGACGCCGGAGGGCTTCTTCCGCGTGCACGGTGGGATCGAGTCGGCCATCGCCCGTGGCCTCGCGTACGCCCCGCAGGCGGACCTGCTCTGGTGCGAGACGTCCACGCCCGACCTCGCGGAGGCCCGCCTCTTCGCCGAATCGATCCTCGACCGGTTCCCGGACCGGCTCCTCGCCTACAGCTGCTCCCCGTCGTTCAACTGGCAGCAGCACCTCGGCGTCGAAGAGATCGGCCGCTTCCGGAAGGAGCTGGCGGCCATGGGCTATCGCTTCCAGTTCGTCACGCTGGCCGGCTTCCACGCCCTGAACGCCTCGATGTTCGAGCTCGCCCGCGGCTACGCGGTGGAGGGGATGCCCGCGTACGTCCGGCTCCAGGAGCGGGAGATGGCCCTGGAGGCCGACGGGTACACGGCGACGCGCCACCAGCAGGAGGTCGGGGCCGGGTACTTCGACCTCGTGGCGAAGGCGATCTCCGGCGACGGAGCATCGACCCTCGCGCTCGACGGCTCCACGGAGCGATCGCAGTTCTGAGCGGAGCCGACGGGCCGCATCCACGGCCTATCATCGCGCCGTGAGGCGCCGATGAACCCGGCCCGCGACGCGATCCTGTTGGCCGCGCGGAACCGCTGGCTCGCGAACCACCTGCCCCGATACCGCTTCGTCCGAGCAACGGTCGCCCGCTTCATGCCCGGCGAGCGGATGGAGGACGCGCTCGATGCCGCGGAGCGACTGGCCGCCGACGGCATCTCGGCGACGTTCACGTTCCTCGGGGAGAACGTCCGGGACGCGGCCGACGCCGACGCCGTCGTGCAGCACTATCTCCGGCTCCTGCAGCTGATCGAGGAACGGGGGCTCGACGCCGAGGTGTCGGTGAAACCGTCGCACCTCGGCCTGGAGCTCGGCGAGGACGCCACGCTCGAGCGGCTCCGCCGCCTCGCGGAGCGATCCGCGGAGCTCGACAAGCACCTGTTCCTGGACATGGAGGCGGCGCCGTCCGTGGCCCCGACGCTGGCGGTCTACCGGCGGCTGCGAGAGGAGTTCGAGAACAGCGGCGTCTGCATCCAGGCCTACCTCCACCGGACACCGCAGGACGTGGCCGACCTGCTGGAGGCCCACGGCTCGATCCGGCTGGTGAAGGGCGCCTATCGGGAGCCCAAGGACGTGGCGATGCGAGACCGCCGCCGGATCCGAGCGGCGTTCGAGAAGCTCGCGCTCGAGTTCCTCCAGCGTTCCGGCGGCGGTCGGCTCGCGCTCGCGACCCACGACGTCGGCATGCTCACGGCGATGAAGCGACGGGCGGTCGCCGCCGGCTTCGGTCGCGACACGTACGAGATCCAGATGCTCTACGGCATCCGGGTGGCGGACCAGCGGCGCCTGGCACAGGAGGGGTACCGGATGCGCGTGCTGATCAGCTACGGCACCCATTGGTACCCCTGGTTCATGCGGCGCCTCGCCGAGCACCCGACGAACGCATGGCTCGCGGTCCGGAACCTGCTCGCGCGACGCTGAGGCCGCGACGGGGCGCCTTCTAGACTGGCGCGATGTCCCGACCGCTGCACGGAGCGATTGCCGCGGCCGTGACCCCCTTGCAGGACGGCGGCCGGTCGCTCGACGCCGATGCGTTCGCCCCCCTGATCCGGTTCCTCTCGGAGGGCGGCGTCGACGGCGTCCTCGCCTGCGGGACCACCGGGGAAGGGCTCCTCCTCACGGTGGAGGAGCGCCGACGCGCCGTGGAGGCGTTCCTCGCCGCCCGGCCCGCCGGGTTCCAGGTCGCGGTCCATGCGGGGGCGCAGACCACGCGCGACACGATCGCGCTGGCCGCGCACGCCCGGGAGATCGGCGCCGACGCGGTCGCGGTGATCGCCCCTCCCTACTTCCCGCTGGGGGCTCGCGAGCTGTTCGACCACTTCCACTCGGCCGCCGACGCCTGCGATCCGTTGCCCTTCTACGTCTACGAGTTCGCCGCGCGCAGCGGGTACCCGATCCCGGTCGACGTGATTGAGCAGCTCCGCCGCGAAGGGGCGAACGTCGCCGGGTTGAAGGTCAGCGATACCCCGTTCGACGCCGTCGAGCCCTACCTCGTCGAGGGCATGGACGTGTTCATCGGCTCCGAACCGCTCGTACGGGCGGGGATGGAACGCGGCGCCGTAGGCGCGGTCTCGGGGCTCGCGACGGCCTGGCCGGACGTCGTCGCCGCGCTCGTGCACGACCACAGTCCGGAGGCACACCTCCGGGTCACCGAGCTCCGCGAACGGCTCGAAGGGATCCCGTTCCACGCCGCGCTGAAGCAGGTGCTCACCGATCGAGGCGTCCTGCCCCACGGGGACGTCCGGCCGCCGCTCCGCGGGCTCACGCTGGAGGAACGGACCACCGTCTCGACGCTCGCGGCTTCCGCTTGACGCGCGTCCTTCAGTCTCGGCCCGCCTCCCGCCACGCGCCGTAGCCGCCCCGGAGGTTCACGACGGGACCGATCCCGGCCCGTTCCAGCAGGGAGGCACCCGTCGTCGATCGCATCCCCGACGCGCAGTACACGACGAGGGGGTGGCCGTCGGGCAGCGACGACGTACGTCCGGGGAGGTCGCCGAGGGGGACCGCGACCGCGCCCGAGATGCGGTCGCGTTCGAACTCGTCCGGCTCGCGAACATCGAGGGGCAGCGCGCCCGCCTGCATCCACGGCACCGCGTCCTCGGGACCGATCGCCGGCAACGTCCGGACCGGCAGGCCGGCGTCTCGCCACGCATCCATCCCGCCCTCGAGGTAGCCCGCGAAGCGCTCGATCCCCACGAGCAGGCAGGCGTCCACGATGTCCTCGAGCGGCTGGTCGCCGAGGACGAGCAGGACCTGCGCGTCCTCCGGGACCAGCCAGCCGAGCCACGTCGGGAAGCTGTACCGGAACGGGATCGCGAGCGCGCCCTGTCCGTGGGCCTCGGCGTAGGCGCCTGCGTCGCGGACGTCGACCACCACGGCGCCAGGGTCCGAGGCGGCCGCCGCGAACGCCTTCGGGGAGAGCGGCCGCGGCATCGGCACGTCGGTCCGGAGCCTCGGGCCCGCCCAGTTCACCTCCCGCATCCGCGCGAAGTACGCCGGGGTCCTCGGGAACGTCTCCGGCCATCCGAGGAACTCCTCCTCGCTCATCGTCAGCAAGGGGTTCGTCTCGCGCTCCTCGCCGAGCGTCGAGGTGTGCTTCGTGCCGCCGCCGGCCGCGCAGAACGAGCCCCCGCCGTGCGTCGGCATCAGCGCCGTCTCGTCGGGCAGCTCGGAGAACGCGCGCTGCAGCGTCTCGTACGCGTGGTGCGTGAGACGGTCCGTCAGCTCCGGACCGGCGAGATCCGTCCTGGCCGCGCCGCCGACGATCAACGAGCCTCCGCTGAACAGGACCGGCGCCGGGCGACCCTCGCGACGGAAGACGTAGGAGACGTGCTCCGGCGAGTGGCCGGGCGTCGCGAGCACCTCGATCTCGACGTCGTCCATCTCCAGCCGCTCGCCGGGCCGCACCGGCCGGTGGGGGAACGACACGCCAGCCTCGGCGGGTTCGTAGAGCTCGGCCCCGGTCGCCGCGCGGACGTCGTGCGCTCCCGAGACGAAGTCGGCGTGGAGATGGGTGTCCAGGACCGCGACGATCTCGAGACCCCGGTCCTCGGCCGCGGACAGGTAGCGTCGCACGCGTCGATCCGGGTCGACCAGCACACCGCGCCCCGGACCCACGTCCGCGAGGTAGGAGCCGTTCCCCAACCCCTCGTCGCGGAACAGCTGCACGTCCACGGCGTCGAAGGCTACTGCCCGGGTCGATCCTGCGACGGCGGGGCGGCGGGGACCCCGTCGGATCGCACGAACGAGAACTTGCCGTCCGGCTCCAGCACGGCGAACCGCACGTGGGCGAGGTCGGCGATGCCCTGCTCCCGGGCCTCGGAGAGCACCTCGTCCTCGGTCAGGCGTTCGATCCGCAGCGCCTCCGCGACGAACCGTCCGTCCGAGACGATCACCACCGGCACGCCCTCGACGACGGCGTCGGCGCGTTTCCAGCGGAAGCCGGCGTAGGACATCGCGACCACCAGCAGCGCGATCGTGCCCGTCGCGAGGATCGCCCCCGTCACGGACATGTCCTCCTGCGTGACGCCCTGCTGCACGAGGTCGCCGATCACGACGAGCAGCACGAGCTCGAACGCGGAGATCTCCGCGAGCTCCTTCTTGCCGATCATCCGCGTCAGGAACCACAGGAACACGAACACGGCCGCGGAACGCAGCACGATCTCCATCAGGGCATCACCACCGTCGTATGGTCGACACGGACGAGCTCACGACCGTCCACCTCGAGCGCGGTGGACCCCCGCGCGAGCTCGAACACGAACGTCGGGCTCGCCCGTCCGTCGAAGGCGACCCGGAGCACGTCGCCCTCGATCGCCTCGAACTCGAGCAGGACGTGTGCTCCTCGCGGCGCGATCGACGCGGGCTCCGGGTAGAGCTGGTTGAAGTCGAACCGATCGAAGTAGGTGGCGTCGGTGACGAGCGTGACCGGCCCGTCGAAGCCCCCGGCCCGCCGCACCTCCACGATCCACGGCGTCGCGAGGCCGGGCCGGCTGACGGTCGCGTACTCGACGGTCAGCCGGTAGCCGCCCCCCTCCGCGGAGACGGTGCCCGTCCGCACCCCGAGGAGGTTGAACAGGCCGGCGAGGACCACGACGCCGAGCGCGGCGAGGCCCATGCGTCGCAGCCGCCGCGCGCGCACCAGCCGCGGCATCGGGACGTCGGCGGGGCGCGTGCTCCGGCTCTCTGCCGAAGATGCTTGCCTCGTTTGCATTCCCGGCGGCTCCTACCCGGGCGCCGCCGCCGCGAAACTTAGCTGGGGCCGGCGGCGGCCCGCTGCCGCTCCTCCTCCTGGAGCACCCGCCGAAGGACCTTGCCGATCAGCGTCTCGGGGAGCTCGTCACGGAACTCCCACTCCCTCGGCACGCGATAGCCGGTGAGCCCCTGTGCGGGATCTCGGCACCAGGCCTCGAGCTCGTCCCCGGTGACGGGCTGGTCGTCCCTGGGCACGACGTAGGCCTTCACCCGCTCGCCGGTCCGGTCGTCCGGGAGCCCCACCACGCACGCCTTCGCCACCTTCGGATGGCGGTAGATCACGGCCTCCACCTCGGTGGGATAGACGTTGAAGCCCGACACGATGATCATGTCCTTCATCCGATCGACGATCTGGAAGAACCCCTCGTCGTCCATGATCGCGATGTCGCCCGTGTGCAGCCATCCGCCGCGGATCATCTCCGCCGTCGCCTCCGGCTTGTGGTAGTACCCGAGCATCACCTGCGGCCCCTTGATGCAGAGCTCGCCCCGTTCCCCCACCGCCACCTCGCTGTCGGGATCCTCGAGCGAGACGATCCGGCAGTCGGTGTCCGGGATCGGCAGCCCGATCGTCCCGTGCTTCGGCCGGTCGAAGGGATTCACGTGGGTCACCGGCGACGTCTCCGTCAGGCCGTAGCCCTCCACGAGGTTCGCGCCGCCCGTCACCTCGTGGAACCGCTCCGCCACCGCCCGGGGAAGCGGTGCGGCGCCGGAGATGCACGCCTTCACCGACTTCAGGTCGTACTTCGGCGTCTCGGGTGCCTCGTTCAGGGCGACGAACAGCCGCGGCACGCCGGGGAAGAACGACGGCTTCTCCTTGTCCAGCTCCTTCAGTGCCATGCGCACGTCGAAGCGCGGCAGGAGGACGAGCTTGCCGGCCTGTGCGATCCCGAAGTTCATCGCCACCAGCCCGAACGAATGGAAGAACGGCAGGATGCACATCACGCCGTCCTTGCCGCGCTCGAAGGACGTGATGCACGGCGAGACCTGCCGGACGTTCGACGCGATGTTGGCGTGCGAGAGCATCGCGCCCTTCGACAACCCGGTCGTCCCGCCCGTGTACACGAGCGTCGCCGGGTCGTTCCCGGCATCGACGTCGGCGACGGGCGGCGGTGTGCCGGCCGCCTCGACCGCCTCCTTCCACCATCGCACGCGCGCGCCGGGCGGGACCGGTGGCCAGGGCTTGCCCTCGTGCTTCGCGTCCTTCCTGAACTTGATGGGAGCGAGGAGGTTCAACGGGAACCGCATGTAGTCGGTGAGCTTCGTGACGATGACCTCACGGACCGAGACCTCGTCCTGGATCGCGGCCCACGCCGGGAAGAGCTGGTCCAGGACGATCATCACGCTCGGTGAGCAGTCCTTGATCTGGTGCGAGAGCTCGCGTTGGGTGTAGAGCGGGTTGTTGCCCACCACGATCGCGCCGAGACGCTGGCACGCGTACCACGCGATCACGTACTGCGGCGAGTTCGGGAGGAGCAGGCCGACCCGGTCGCCCGCCTGCACCCCCAGCCCGGCGAGGACGGCGCTGAAGCGCTCCACCTCGAGCAGGAGCTCCCGGTAGGTCAGGTGCTTGCCGAAGAACGCGATCGCGGTGGACTCGGGGAACCCGGCCGCGGAGTCCGCCAGCAGATGGAACGCGCTCTGCTCCGGGAACGGAGCCACCGTCTTCGGCACGCCGGCCCGCCACACGCGGAACCACGGGCGGTGGTCGGTCATGTGGGCATCATAGGGTGATGGCGGTGAGCACGCAGACGGAACCGGCGGTGGCACCGGCCGCGCCCGAAGGACTCTTCGGGCGCGGCCTGCGGCTGATCGTGTCGTACGTGCGGATGCACCCGGGGCCGTTCCTCGTCTCGCTCGCCGGCGCCGTCGTGTTCGCGTTCGCGTCGATCGCCCTCACGACCGCTCTCGGCAGAGCCACCGACGAGGTGCTGCGGCCGGCGTTCTCTGGCGGCGTGGAGCCGCGCCGGATCTGGCTCGCGGTCGCGGCGCTGATGACGTTCGGCTGCCTGCGGGCCCTCGGGATCATGCTCCGGCGGTTCTTCAGCGGCGTGGCGGGCGAGCGGGTGATGGCCACGCTCCGCACGAGGATCGCGAACCGCTACCGTCAACTCGCCCTCGCCTACCATCGCGAGACCCCGACCGGTGAGCTCCTCGCGCACATGGAGGCCGACGTGAAGGCGGCCGTGGACCTGTTCTGGCCCGTCCCGTTCGCCGCCGGCGTGGTCGTCCTGATCGTCCTGGCGATGATCCAGCTGCTCGCCACTGACATATTCCTGGCGATGATCGCGGCGATCGTGTTCCCTGCCCTCGCGGTGATGAACCGCAACTTCGCGAAGCGTATGCAAGGTCCCGCTCGGCGGGCGCAGGAGCGGATCGGCGAAGTCTCGGCCGTCGCGCACGAGTCGATCGACGGCGCGCTCGTGGTGAAGACGCTCGGGCGCGAGGCCGCTGAGACCGAGCGGCTCGCGATCAAGGCCCGGGCGCTGCGGGACGAGCGCGTCGACGCCGGGTTCCTCCGGGCCACGTTCGAGGCGGCCCTCGACGCGCTCCCGGCCCTCGTCGCGGCGATCCTGTTGATGGTGGGTTCGTGGCGCGTGGCCGCGGGCGGCATCACGCTGGGTCGTCTCATCGGGTTCATCGCACTCTTCGACCTCCTCGCATGGCCGATGCGCTTCATTGGATGGATCCTGGCGGAGCTCCCCCGAGCGATCGTGGGGTACTCGCGCATCGAGCAGGTCTTCGGCGAGCCCGTGACCGTCCTCCCCTCGGTCGACCCGCACCCGCTCCCGGACGGCCCGCTCGGACTGGACGTCGAGGACGTGCGCCACAGCCTCGACGGCACGCGGATCCTCGAGGGCGTGTCTCTGCGGATCGGTCCGCGGGAATCGGTCGCCATCGTGAGCCAGACCGGGGGTGGCAAGTCCACCCTCGCGCAGCTGCTCGTCCGGCTCGCGGACCCGGACTCCGGCACGGTGCGGATCGGCGGCATCGATCTCCGCCACGCGCATCCGACGTCGCTCCGGCGCGCCGTCTCGATCGTGTTCCAGGAGAGCTTCCTGTTCTCCACGACGATCGGCGAGAACATCGCGCTCGATTCCGGAGCGGACCACGACACGGTCGACCGCGCCGCGAGGATCGCGGCGGTCGACCGCTTCGTGGACACCCTGCCCGCCGGGTTCCAGACGGTCGTCGGCGAGCGCGGCCATACGCTGTCGGGTGGCGAGCGCCAGCGCGTGGCGCTCGCGCGCGCGATCGTCCGGGAGCCCCGCGTCCTGATCCTCGACGACGCGACGTCGTCGGTGGACGCCTCGGTCGAGGCGCAGATCCTCGCGGCCCTCCGCGAGGAGCTGCACACCACCCTGGTGGTGATCGCGTACAGACTCTCGACGATCCAGCTGGCCGATCGCGTGATCTATCTGGAGGATGGCCGCGTGGCGGGCACCGGCTCGCATGACGAGCTGATGGCGACCTCTCCCGGCTACGCGGCGATCATCCACGCCTACGCTCGGGGGGAACGATGAGCGCCGTGGAGGCCGTCGTCGACGAGGACGGCCTCGAGATCCCCGAGGAGCTCCGCAGCTCCTTCGCCGTCCTTCGGCGCGGCATCCGGGACAGCCCCGAGCTCCGCGCCGGCCTCGGCTTCACGGTGATCATCTCGCTCGGCGTCGTGATCGCGCACCTGACCACGCCGGTGCTGATCCAGCTCGTTTTCGACCACGGGTTCGATGGCGGGTTCCGGCCGGTGTACGTCGGCACCGTCTGCGCGGTCGCGTTCGGCCTCGTGGCGCTGACCTTCGTCGCCTCCCGCTCTGCCGCACGACGCCTCGTCCGGGCCGCGGAGGGCGCGATGATGGGTCTGCGGATCCGGACGTTCGCCCACATCCACAGCCTCTCGATCGCCGAGCAATCCGAGGAGAAGCGCGGCGTGTTCGTCGCCCGCGTGACGGCCGACATCGACGCGATGCAGCAGTTCATGGAGTGGGGCGGCATCGCGTGGATCTGGGCCGCGGTGCAGGTCGTCGGCTCCTTGGCCCTGATGCTGGTGTTCTCCTGGCAGCTCACGCTCGCGATCGTCGGCCTCGTGATCCCGCTGATCCTGATCGTGTGGTCGCTGCAGGCCCGGCTCTCGGCGGCGTTCGACGACGCACGGACCCGCGTCGGCGAGATGCTCTCCGAGGTCTCGGAGTCCGTGATGGGCGCGGCTGTGGTGCGAGCCTACGGGCTCGACGAGCAGACGTTCGGCCGGGTCCGGGGCGCGATCGACCGCCGATACCAGGCAGAGGTCGTGGCGCACTTCCGCGCGGCGACGCTGTTCCCACTGTCCACGGTCTTCTACGCCATGGCCGTCTCGATCGTGGTCGTGCTGGGCGCCGGGTTCGGGCCCGATTGGGGCCTCACGTTCGGCCGGGTGACCGCGTTCCTGTTCCTGGCAGACGCGTTCCTGCACGTCTTCACCGATCTCCCGGAGATCTACAGCGAGACACAGACGGCGATCGCTGGGTGGCGGAAGGTCCTGGCGGTCCTCGACCTCCCCGTAGAGATCGAGGAGCCCACCCCCGGGGTGGAGGTGCCAGCCGGCGCCCTCTCGGTCCACGCCGAGGACGTCGAGTACGCGTACCGGGAGGGCGGGAGGGTCCTGCACGGGATCTCGCTGGACATCGAGGCCGGGGAGCACGTGGCGATCGTCGGCGAGACCGGCTGCGGGAAGACCACGTTCGTGAAGCTCGTCTCCCGGCTCGCCGATCCGAGGGCCGGCCGGATCGAGGTCGGCGGCATCGACCTCCGTGCGGTCGCGGCGTCCTCGCGCCATCGGTCGCTCCGGATGGTGCCTCAGGACGGGTTCCTGTTCGACACGACCGTGCGCGAGAACGTCCGTGCGGGTCGGATCGGCGCGACCGACCGGGACGTGGAGACGGCGTTCGAGGAGCTCGGGCTCGGCGGCTGGGTGGCGGCGCTCCCGCGAGGGCTGGACACGCCGGTCGGCGAGCGAGGCGACGCCCTCTCGGTCGGCGAGCGCCAGCTCGTCGCCCTCGCGCGCGCGCAGATCGCGGATCCGGGACTGCTGATCCTCGACGAGGCGACCTCCGCGGTGGACCCGGCGACGGAGCGGCGCATCTCCGAAGCCCTCAGACGCCTGTCGGAGGGGCGCACGACGATCACCGTGGCGCATCGACTGTCGACCGCGGAGGGGGCGGACCGGGTGTTCGTGTTCGATGCCGGCCGGCTCGTGGAGACGGGGACGCACCAGGAGCTCGTCGTTGCCGGAGGGACCTACGCGGCCCTCTACGAGAGCTGGCTCGGCAACGTGCGGGTGACCTGACCGCCGGTCCCCGGGGTCGACGTCACCGTCCCGATCGCATCCGTCGGTAGGCTGCCGACCCGTATGGCGGACTTCCTGGACGGTCTCCGCGCGGCCGCGGGCGCCGCCGCGTTCCCCCTGGACGGCGAGCTCTCCGTCCCCGGTCTCGCTGCTCCCGTCGAGGTGCTCCGCGATCGCTACGGCGCCGCCTACCTCTCCGCCGGGTCGCAGGACGACCTCTGGTTCGCCCAGGGCTTCGTGACCGCGGGCGAGCGGCTGTTCCAGATCGATCTCGCGCTCAAGCAGGCGAACGGGAGACTCTCCGAGCTCTTCGGCGAGCTGACCCTGGACGACGACCGCTTCACCCGGACGATCGGCATCAACCGCGCCGGCGCCGCGATCGCCGCCGGCTGGGACCCGGCCTCCCGAGCCATGATCGGACGGTTCCGAGTCGGGGTTCGCGCCTGGATCGATGCGATGCCCGCCCCGCCGGTGGAGTACGTGCTCCTCGACGCCCGGCCCGACCTGCCGGACGACGACGCCTCGTGGGGGGCCTGCTGGGCGATGTTCTCCTGGGCGCTCTCCGGGAACTGGGACACGGAGCTGCTGCGGGTACACCTGGCCGCGGAGCTCGGTCCGGAGACGGCCGGCCGCCTCGTCCCCCCGCTCGCCGGTCATCCCTCGGCGCCGGCGGGCGGCCGCCTCGCGGGCGAGCTGCTCCGAGCGCTTCCTCGGCCTCCCCACGGCCAGGGGTCCAACGAGTGGGCGATCGCGGGCTCGCGGACCGCGTCCGGCAGGCCACTCCTGGCGAACGACCCTCATCTGCTCGTCCAGCAGCCCGGCGCGTGGATCGAGTTCCACCTCCGCGCCCCCGGCTACGAGGCCCGGGGCGTGGCGGCGCCCTTCGCGCCCGGCATCGTCCTCGGGACCACCGCCCATCACGCATGGGGCACGACGAACGTCTGCGGGGACGTCCAGGACCTGTACCTCGAGCAGCTCGACGCGGACGGCACCGCGGCCCGGTACGAGCACGCCTGGGAGCCCCTCACCATCCATCGCGAGGAGATCCGGGTCCGCGGGAGCGAGGATCCCCTCGTCCACACGGTCCGCGAGACGCGGCACGGGCCCCTCCTCGACTCGTACCTGACCGGTCGGCTCCGCCCGCAGCACCGACCGCTCGACGGTGCCTACGCGCTCCGGTGGGTCGGCGCCGAGCACAGCATCCGTCCGTCGGCGCTGATCGACGTCGCGAACGTCACGAGCTTCGAGGGGTTCCGCGACGCCGGCCGGGCCCTCGAGTGCCCGGGGCAGAACCTCGTCTACGCCGACGTGGAGGGCACGATCGGATACCAGTGCACGGGGCTGCATCCGATCCGTCGAGCCGGGGACGGCACCGTCCCGGTGCCCGGATGGACGGCCGAGCACGAGTGGGACGGCTTCATCCCCTTCGAGGAGCTGCCGTCGGCCGTGAACCCGGAGCGCGGGTTCCTGGTCACGGCCAACGACCGGGTCCACGATGCCGCGTACCCCCACCTGATCGGTCACGACTTCCACGCCCCCGATCGCGCCGCCAGGATCACCGAGCTGATCGAGGCGGGAACCGATCACACGGTGGAGTCGTGCCGCGCGATCCAATCCGACACGCTGTCGATCGCCGCGCGCGGCCTGCTTCCCCGACTCTCGCTCGGCGACGATCGTGCCCGCGCGTTGTTCGACGGCTGGGATCATGACCTCGCCGCCGATGCCCCGGCCGCGGCGCTGTGGGAGGTCTTCGTCGACGAGCTCGCGCGACGTGCGGTCGGGGGCCGGGAGTCGCTCGTGGCGGAGTACCTGACGGATCGCGAGCTGTTCCGCTGCCGGGCGCTCCCCACCCTCCTCGAGGAGGGCGGACTCGGACGGGATCGGGTCGACGAGGTGCTCGCCGCCGCGTGGGAGCGGTGCGTCGACGCCGTGGGTCCCGATCCCGCCGCCTGGCGGTGGGGGGACCTCCACCGGGCGCGGTTCACGCACCCGCTCGGCCGCATGCCCGGGCTCGAGCCGCTGTTCGTGGCGGCGGAGCATCCCCTCGGCGGCGACGAGCAGACCGTGAACAACGCCGGCTTCGAGGGCGAGGGCCCCTTCGACGTCTCCGTGGCGCCCTCGTGGCGCGTGGTCTACGACCTGTCCGATCTCGACGGGAGCGCGGGCATCCTGCCCACCGGCCAGTCGGGCAACCCCGCCTCGCCGCACTGGAGCGACCAGACCGATGCCTGGGCGGCCGGCGAGCTCCGGCCGCTCCCGTTCACCCGGGCCGCCGTCGAGGCGGCCGCGACGTCGCGCCTCGGCCTGTCGCCGGGGTGAGCAGCCACCCGGGTACCATCAGACCCATGCCGGAGTCCCGATCCCGGAAGAAGCGCAAGGGTCAGCGCTACCAGGTCGAGCCGCAGCGCAAGAAGCGCTCCCGGCACAGCCCCCGGTGGTACGGGCCGGTCGTCCTGGGCGTGATCGGCTTCGGCGTCGCGGTCGTCATCGGGAACTACCTCCGTGGCGACTCCGCGACGAACGGCGCCCTCTGGACGGGCCTCGGCATCATCGGGGCCGGCTTCGTCGGGCTCACGTTCTGGAAGTAGGTGGCCCGGAGCTCGAATCACAGGCGTGTGATCTTCCACAGCCGGTTTCCACATCGTGGAGAACGCCGTCCGCCACCGTGCGATCTTCACGGATCCTTCACGGGCTTGGGGAAAACATGATGGAAACGAGTGGGGAAACCTGTGGGAATCGGTGGACGACCGGCCCTCAGGAGGGCTCCGGACGCCGTTCCACCTGCATCTTCTCGCCGCAGTGCCGTGGGATCTGGAGCTCGCCCAGCCTCGAGACCTTGAGCTCCGTGCCGCACTCGCCGCAGACGAGGTAGACGCCGAGGTCGTCGACGTCTTCCGGCTCCGCGGGAGCGGGCTCGCCGGAGGCGGATGTCGGGGACGTCATCGTGAGCGAGCGGAGCATCGCGATCCCCACCCGCCAGATCACGAACGCGGCGATGAGGGCGGTCGCGACGACGATCCACGTGGGCACGGACCCACGATAGCGACTCAGTCCTGCGGGACCCGAACCCCCGGGACGTGCCGGACAAGGAAGTCGAGGATCGTCAGTTGTTGGCGGATGTCCTCCTCGATGTCCTGGGACCCGTGCCCCGTGGAGAACAGGTAAACCTCGTGGGGGTGGCCCCGTGCCGCCAGCTTGTCCACGTAGGCCATCGCCTGGCGGAGCGGGCAGCGGGAGTCGTTCTCGCCGATCAGGAACAGCACCGGGGCCTCGATCCGGTCGGCCGAGTAGATGGGGTTGCGATCCGCCATCAGCTCGGGGACCTCGTCCGGTCGACCGCCGAGCAGCGCCCGGTCGTACGCCTGGAGCAGGGGCGACATGTCCTCGTAGGAGAGCTCGTAGTCGCCGACCGGGATGCCCGCGATCCCGCACCGCCAGCGCCGCTCCGGGTGCTTGCCCAGCATCATCAGCGTGAGATACCCGCCCCACGACCAGCCGCCGACGACCGCTCGGTCCGGGTCCGCGATGCCGTCCGAGACGAGGTGGTCGAGGGCATCGTTCAGGTCCTCGAGCTCGGGCCCGCCGACGTCGCCGATCAGCGCGTCGCGCCACGCCGCCCCACGCCCGGTCGACCCTCGGTAGTTCACGGCGGCGACGGCGAACCCGGCATCCACGTAGGACTGGATCTCGGGGTTCCATCGGTCCTCGTCCAGCCACGTGGGCCCGCCGTGCGGACGCATCAGGATCGGCCACGGGCCCGAACCCTCCGGCGTCACGATGAACCCCTGGACGGAGTCGGCGTGCCGGTTCACGAAGCGGATGGACCGGTACGGACGACCCGTCGGGGCCGTCTCACCATCGAGCGTCAGCACCTCCTGGCCTGAGTGGTCGAGGATCCGCTGCGAGGAGGCGCCGCTCGAGTGCCGGTACCAGACGGTGCCGTCCGGTCGGACCTGCGCCCACTCGATCTGACCTTCGGGATGCTCGATCGGAGTGAGCGTGCCGGTGGCGAGGTCGAACCGATGCAAACGATGCCGACCGTCGAGGAGCTGCGCGAGGAGCAGGGCGCTCCCGTCGGGCCACCAGTCCGCGACGGAGACCTCCCCCTCGAGGCCGCTCGCGACGTCCGTCCATCCTCCGGTGACGGTGTCCCAGAGGGCCGGCTGCGGGATGCCGCCCCGTTCGTGCACCACGGCCAGGCGGTGGTCGCCGGCGATCGGCGACCAGACCGAGGCGATGAGCTGTTTTCCCTCGTCGACCAGGTCCGCGATCGTCGCCCCCGTCCGGGGGTCGATCACGCGCAGCGCCTCGTGCATCTCGTCCCCATGCTCGGCGTGCTGCAGGCAGAGCAGCGACCCGTCGGTCGAGAGCCCGCCGCGGTTGTAGCCGCCGTGTCGCCCCGCCACCCGCACGTGCTCGGTGCTTCTCGCCACCTCCTTGATCGTGGCGCCGCCATCCTCGCTCACGTAGACGGCGAACCCGTCGTGGCGGCTGATCGAGGCGGCGAGCATCCCGGGCACCCACGCGATCCCCTCGTTCCACCCGGCATCGAGCTCGGGGAACAGGGGTCGCACCTCGCCGCCCTCGAACGGCTGCGCGTACCAGCGGCCGGACTCGTCGCCGGTCTCGTCCTGCCACCAGCAGATCTCGGCGCCGTCGGGCGACCAGGCAGCGGAGATGACCCCGACCGGGTGATCGGTCACGCGCCGACGGACGCTGCCCTCGATATCCGCCACGTGGACCTGCCAGACGCCGCTCTCGGTCGACTCGTAGGCCAACCGTGCCGGTGCCGCAGGCGCCCAGTCCGGATACGTGATCATGGGCGCGCGGAAGCGCCGTTGCCATCGCGGCCTCATCGAACCAACCGTAGCAACGCTCGCGTCAGTCGAGGACGGCGATCAGACGCACGAAGAGGGTCGTTCCGCCGACCATCGCGCCCACCAGGCCGGTCCTCGCGGCCAGGAGGGCTCCCCACCGCTCGGGATGGATCCGGAGGATCGAGGCCGTGCAGAGCCCGGCCGCGGTCGCCAACGCCAACCCCGCTCCGATGCCGATCCACACGCGTTGCGGATCCACGATCTCGAACGTCTTCAGCAGGACCGAGTTCAGCATCATCACGTCGAGTCCCGCGATCACGAGGGCGAGGAAGCCCATCGCCGGCTCGCCGCCGCTCGACAGCCGCCGCTGCCGGACGGCCGTGACGCCCAGCCAGATCGCCACGGGCACCGTGATCCCGAGCGACGGGACGCCGAGCACGGCCAAGATGAACGCGAGCCGGGCCCGACGATCGCTGATCGGGATGACGGTCGCCATCCCGAAGACGATAGCCCCCGCGCCGAGTCGGCCGCCAGTCAACCCGTGGGCGGACCGTCGGTTTCTTGCGCACCGGACGAGGGTCGCGATCCGCCGCCAGCGTTCGTCAGCGCGCCCCAGACCCGTTCCGACGTGAGGGGCAGGTCGATGTGGCGAACGCCGAGATGCGACAACGCGTCGACCACCGCGTTCTGCACCGCCGGGGTCGAGCCGATCGTCGCCGACTCGCCGATGCCCTTCGCGCCCAGGGGGTTCAGGTGGGTGGGCGTCTCGGTGTTCGAGGTCTCGAACGACGGCAGGTCGGCGGCGCTCGGCATCTGATACGTGGCGAGCGTCGACGTCACCGGGTTCCCGCTCTCGTCGTAGCGAACCTCCTCGAACAGCGCCTGCGCGATCCCCTGTGCGAGACCCCCGTGCTGCTGGCCACGCACCAGCGCCGGATTCAGGATCCGGCCGCAGTCGTCGACGGCGACGTGCCGGAGCAACCTCACCTCTCCCGTGCCCGTGTCCACCTCCACGATCGCCACGTGGGCCCCGAACGGGAACGTGGACGCGCGCTGTCGGAAGCGGCCCTCCTCCCGGAGCGTTCCGCCGTCGCTCGCGCCGACGACGTCGCGCCAGCCGATGTTCCGGTCGGGCGCGCCCACGACGGCGAAGCCGCCGTCGACCCGCTCCACGTCGGCCGCGTCCACCTCCAGCAGCGCCGCGGCCGCCTCGCGACCGCGCTCCACGACGGCCTCCGCCCGCTCGAAGACCGACGAGCCGCCGACCTGCAGGGACCGCGACCCCCAGGTCCCCTCGCCCCGGGCGACGAGGCCGGTGTCGGAGTGCACGATCGTGACGTCCTCGAACGGGATCCCCAGCGACGCCGAGGCGAGCTGCGCGAAGGCGGTCTCGTGCCCGTGCCCCGCCGGCGTCGTCCCCACCGAGACGGTCGCGCGCGCGTCGGCACCGATCTCGACAGCGGCGAACTCCCTGCCGCCGAAGGCCGTGATCTCGACGTACATCGCGACGCCGACCCCCAGGCAGAGGGTGTCGCCACGATCGCGCCTGGCTCGCTGCTCGGCTCGCACCGCGTCGTAGCCGGCCAGCCGGAGCGCTTCGTCCAGCGGCTTCTCGTAGTCCCCCGAGTCGTACGTGACGCCGGTGACCGTCGTGAACGGGAACTCGTCCGGACCGATCAGGTTCTTCCGCCGCAACGCCACGGGGTCGATGCTCAGCTCGGCGGCGAGCAGGTCCATCGCCCGCTCGACGAGCGCGGTCGCCTCCGGCCGGCCCGCCCCACGGTAGGGCGCCACCGGCGTCGTGTTCGTGACGACGCTCCGGCCGCTGCTGGCGATGCGCGGGATCCGGTAGACCCCGCTCAGCATCTCCTGGGTCGTGCCGGGGATGAACGCGCCGACCGGATACGCGCCCATGTCGGCCAGCAGCTCGGCCCGCAGCCCCACCAGGGTCCCGTCTCGCTTCGCGCCGAGCTCCACCGTCTGCACCTGCGCTCGGCCGTGCGTCAACGAGACCATCGACTCCGAGCGCGTCTCCTGCCACCGGACCGCCCGACCGAGTCGGGCCGCGATCGCCGCCACGGCGTGGTACTCGGCGTACACCTGCAGCTTCGCCCCGAATGCGCCGCCCACATCCGGCGCGATCGCACGCACGCGCTCCCGCCCCACGCCGAGCGTTGCGGCCAGGTCGTCGCGGACGTCGAACGGGATCTGGGTCGAGACCCACACCGTGAACGACCCGTCCTCCTCGGGGACCACGGCGATCCCGTTCGTCTCCATCGGCGCCGGCGCCACCCGCTGGTTCACGAATCGTCCGCGGACGACCACCTCCGCGCCCGTGAGGGGATCGTCGTCCGCCTCCGAGCCGAACGCATGAGCCACGTTCGTCCCGAAGCCCGGCCACAGGAGCGGCGCCCCGTCCGCGACCGCCTCCTCGACGTCGACGACGGTCAGGAGCGGCTCGTACTCGATCGCAACGAGCTCCGCCGCGTCGACGGCCTGACCGCTCGTCTCGGCGACCACCACGGCGACGATCTCTCCGACGAACCGCACGACCTCCCGCGCGAGCGGCTCGCGGCTGAACAGGCCCTCGAGCTCCCCCTCGGCGGCCCCCTCCACCGTCCCGGACGGAGGGAGCGGCGCGAGTCCCAGGTCGGTTGCGACGTAGACGCCCAGAACGCCATCGCAGGCCAGCGCTCCCGAGACGTCCACCCCGCCGATCCGGGCATGCGGCATGATGGAGCGGACGAAGACGGCGTGCAGGGAGCCGGGTATCTCGATCCCATCGAGGTACCGGCCCTCGCCTCGGAGGAACCGCGGATCCTCCGACCGGAGGGCCGGCACGCCGAACATGGAGGGGGGCGCCGTCGCCACGGCGCCGATACTCGCAGCGGAAGGAGCGTTCGACATGCGAAGGATCGGGGTCCTGGCAGCACTGCTGCCGATGCTCGTCGTCGGGCCCGGTGGGGCCATCACGGGCACGGCGCTCGCGGCCGGCGTGAAGGCCGTCCGCGTCGCATCGGGGCTCGCCAGCCCGGTCGGCTTCACGTTCACTCCCGGCGGGCGCGTCGTCTACCTCGAACGGCACACGGGGTGGCTCCGCTTCCGGAACCTCCAGACCCACGTCGATCGGCGCGTCCACCGGATCCGCAACGTCAACTCCGCCGGCGAGCGCGGAGCGCTCGGCGTCGCGGTGCATCCCGACTGGCCCGCCCAGCCGTTCGTGTACGTCTTCGTGACGAGGAACACCACCGACGGGCTCCGCAACCAGGTGCTGCGCATCCGGGTCCAGAACGACCGAGGGATCGGGGTCCGGCGGATCCTGTCGGCCGCCGCCGGCCCTGCCAGCAACCACAACGGAGGTCGCATCGCGTTCGGGGCCGACGGCCGGCTCTACGTGGTGATCGGCGACAACGCTCGGCCGTCGAACTCGCAGGACCGATCGAACAACCTCCGCGGGAAGATCCTCCGGCTGAACCCCGACGGGTCCACCGCTGCGAACAACCCCTTCGGGACGCGGATCTGGGCCTTCGGCATCCGGAACTCGATCGGGTTCGCGTTCGATCCGCAGAACGGCCGCCTCTGGGAATCGGAGAACGGACCGGGATGCAACGACGAGGCGAACCGGATCGTGCGGGGCGGCAACCATGGGTGGGGGCCGCAACAGAGCTGCCCGAACACGAACAACAGCGGGCCGACCCCCCGGATCGTGCCGAGGCACACGTTCGTGAACCCGGTGGGGTTGACCGGGCTCGTCTTCTGCGACGCCTGCGGGCTGGGGGGCGCGTTCAACGGCGACCTGCTCGTTGGCGCCGTCAACGACGGCCGGATCCGCCGGTTCAGCCTGAACCCGACTCGGGCCGGTTTCGCCGCCGGACCACTGCTCGTGCTGGACCGGCCGGGGCCGGTCCTCTCCCTGGAGGCCGCCCCGAACGGGCGGATCTTCTTCAGCGACTTCGGTGCGATCTACCGCCTGGCGCCGGCGTAACGTTCCGGCCGAATGGCCCTCGCGCGGGAACGACGCTCCGGGGTAGGCTGCTCGGACACAGCGGAGCCGGATCGTGGTCTCCGTCGAGCACGAGCCCGGAGGTTCGGCGTGGACATCGGCCTTCCCAAGCGGGTGATCGAGATCGAGCCGGTATCCGTGCCGGTTCCCGAACCGGCGCCCATCCTCGAGCCGTCGGTCGATCCTCTGCCCGCTCCCGATCCGGAGCCGATCGTCGTCCCCGAACCGATCCCCGTGCCCGAGCAGGTCCCACAGCGATCCTCCGAGCGATGGGCGGGCCGGTGAAGACCGCGCGCTCCGTCGTCCGCGGGCTCCCGGTCGAGGTCGAGGTCGAGCCGATCCTCGCGTGGCGCTCGTGGACGCTCACGGGACGTCGCGACGGCGAGAGCCTCCTGCTTCGGCCGGTCACGGCCGGCTCGAGGGCGTGGCGCCCCCAGGAGGTGGCGCAGGCGTCCTGCCGCCTCGCGTGGTCGCACGAGGCACCGAACGTCGACTGCAGCTGCGGCCTCCACGCCACGAGGGATCTCGACTACCTCCGCCGGACGCGCTGCCCGGCGGTGCTGGGCCGGGTCGCGCTGTGGGGCCGGGTGATCGAGCACGAGCACGGCTACCGGGCGCGGTTCGCCTATCCCCAGCGGGTGCGCCTGATCTGTCAGTTCTGCTTCTGGCAGGAGAGCGCGGCCGCGTCCAGACCGGACGTCGTCTCCTGGTACTCGGGGGACCTGCTCGTCCCCATGTGCGTCCACCACCTCGGCGTCGCCGAGGCGAACGGGATGCGGCCGCGCCGGATCCTCCCCGCCGCGATCGTGGATCTCCGGCTCCGCGAGACCTACGCGGTCGATCCGCTGGTCGTCTGAGCGGCTACCCCTCGTCCTTCGGGAACACGACGCAGTATGAGGAGCCATCGACCGTGATCTCCGTGCCGTGCAGTTCGGCGAGCCGCACGGCAAGGCGCATCTCGGGGCCGATCGCCGCCGGCTGCCTGCTGTCGTCCTCGACGGAGACGCGTGCCCCGATATCGGTCTCGCGGAGCCTGACCACGATCGCGGCGCCCGCTCTCGTCCGGTCCCGAGCGGCCTCCAGCATCGCCTCGATGATCTGCCGGGCGCGCATGGGGTCCACCCGTGCGCTCACGGCGTCGTCATCCAGCCGGACGAAACGATCCTCCAGATGTGTGGCATCGTCGAGTGTGACCTTCAGCAGCGCCGCCATGTCCGTGCGACGCCGCTTGAGCGGGAGGGATCCGTCGATCAGCCGATGCACGTCGCGAAGGTCCGCGGCGAGCTGGTCCAACCTGCGCAGGGAGGACGAGAGCTCCCGGAGGGCCGCCTTCCCCTCCATGGAAGGCGTCGACCCCTGGAGCGACAACGTGAGGCCGGTCGCCCGCGTGAGCGGCCCGCGGAGACTTCTCGCGATCGCGGCGCGCAGGTCCTGCTCGGGCTCTTGCTCCTCCTGTGCCGGCGGTGGGCCGCCGAGCTTGCGACCGACGCTGAGTCCGAGTCGCCGTCGGAATCGGCTTCCGCTGTCCGCCACCTGATCCTCGAACGCTCGGATCCGGTCCTGCGCCCCGGTGGCCTGGGCCTCGGCGGCCAAGACGCGCTTCTCGAGTGCCCGCAGGAGCTCTTCGGCCGGCTCGTCGAGCGATCCTGCGATCTCGAGGCGCCCCTCTGCCTGGAGGACTCGATCCTGCAGCTCCACGGTGTGCTCTCGAGCCGCGGCGAGCTGACGCTGCAGCTCGACGAGCTCGGAGCCCTCCTGCGCCTGGAGGCCTTCGCTCACGACGTCCTGCAGCTTCGCCTCGAGCTCGTCGATGCGCAGCCCCGCGGCTGCCGCTGCCTCACCCGCGGACCGCGCTCGTTCCTCCGCGGCGGCCGAACGACCTTCCGCGATCTTCGCGCGGTCGATCGCCTCTTCCAACTGACGCTCGGCGTCGGGGGGCTTCGTCACGGAGATGTCCCTGGCCCCGAGCATCGCGCCGGAGCGAGCCTGCGGCGGCGATCGCCGGAACCGCGTCGGCCGGTCTCGCCCGGGAGGACGACCGTCGGGCGGCTCGAGTGGTGCCGGTCTGACTGCATCGGGTCGCCATACTGCGCCTTCCGTCGACGGGTGGGCAACCCTCGGCGAGCGGAGCGGCTCAAGCGTCGGACGCCCCGGGCCGATAGGGGAACCCTGACAGGAGCACGACGGGGGTGGATCCGAGTTGCGGTCGTTCCGGAAGGTCTCGACGGCGTGCGCCGCCGCGGTGATCGCGCTCGTCGTGCTCACGACGGCGGCGGCTCCCGCCGGCGCGTCCGAGGTCGGTGACGCGCTCCGGGAGCAGAAGCGGGTGGAGCGCCAGATCGGCACGATCCAGCGTCGCAGCCGTGAGCACGTGCGGGTCCTGCATCGAGCCCTGGTCGCGGCCAGACACGAGGAGGACGCCCGGCCGGGCCGACAGAGCCTTTCCGCTCTCCACCAGGCTGCGCGCGAGGAGCGTCGATTCAACGCCTGGACGGCGGATCGCCTCACCGCCTTGCGGGTGCGCCGCGACGAGCTCGCATCCTGGCTGTACTCGTGGGGGATCTTCCGCGTCTGCCCCGTGGACGCGCCCCGTTACATCCACAACGACTTCGGCGAGATCGTGAACGTCCCCGGGGTCACGCCGCACGTGCACATGGGAAGCGACATCCAGGCCCCCACCTGGACGCCGATCCGCGCTCCCTTCGACGGCTACGCCTGGTCCTCGTACTCGCCGCTCGGCGGATATCAGGTCCGTGTCCGCGGCGACCGTGGCTACGTCTTCAACGCACACCTGATCGCCTACGGAGACCTCGGATGGGTGAACGCCGGGACCGTCATCGGCTACGTCGGTGCCACCGGCGACTCCACCGCGCCGCACGATCACTTCGAATGGCATCCGTGGAGCGGCGGCGCCGCGGACCCGTACTACCTGCTCAGCCTGGCGTGCGACTGATCGCCGACGTCAGCGCCCGTTCCGAGAGAAGTGCTGGTAGTCCTTCACCGAGCTCCAGTCGCCTCCCCACTCCCAGCCCCGGTTCCTGAACGCCCACCACACGGCGTCCCCGCGGAAGATCATCCCGCGCCGGCGATCGCGACGATCCACGTAGGGGGCGCCGTTCCACGGTGAGACGCCGCCGCTCCATACGTACGGGTTCTCGACGGGATCGACGTCGATGGCCCGACCGTACGCGTGCTGCGACCAGACGCCCGGCTGGCCGGCTCGCCACCGGCAGTTGAAGGCCGACGTGTTGTCGTGCGCCATCGACGTCCGGTCGTCGGCTCCGTAGGCGTCGACGAGGCGCATCTGCCGGATCGGGAACGACACCTCGTAGAGGCGACCGAAGACGCCGGCGATCGTCTTCGCGACGTCGGCGTGCACGACCAACCTCCCGGCGTGTGCGCGACGATCGAACCCCCAATAACGGAGCCGGATCAGGCGGAGGTCACGCAGCGGCACCGGGCAACCCGGTCGCCACGAGATCCCGTTCATCCACTCGCGGATCCCGTCCGGCAGCCGGGTGATCCGGGACCGGTACTCGGGAGGCGGCACCGCGGATGCGGGAAGCGCCGCGGTCGCGACCACGAGCAGCGACGCGACGAGGACGGTGACGAACACACGACGCATGGAGACGAGCCTAGCGCGACCGGCTCGAGGTCTGACTCAACGCCACTGATGGGTGTCATCGTCGCCGGAGACGCGCTTGCTCTCCGCCGCCCGTGTCAGCCGGGTCCGTAGGCTCACCGCATCCTCCTCGTCGATCGCCGCGGCCGACCCGTTCCCGAGATCCGGCTGGACATCGACGTCGACGTCGACGCCCTTCTTGAGGAGCAGCAGCTCCGCCCGCAGTCCGCCGATCTTCTCCTCGGCCGACTGCGCTCGGTCGAGCGCGGTCGCCAGCTCCTTGCGGAGGCGGCCGGTGAAGTCGGCGTCCTGCGGTGCGTCGCCGCGTTCGCGAGCGAAGCGGAGCTCCGCCTGGGCGTTCTCCGCTTCGGCATAGGCATGGCGAGCGCGCAGCTCCGTCTGCTCGAGACGGCTCACCAGCTGGTGGACCTCCGCCTCGAGCGCGGCGACGCGGGCGTCGTCGGTGGCCGCAGGCGCCTCGGGCCGGCTTGCCGCCTGCTCCGCCTGCCGTGCCGCCCGCTCGGCCTGTTGTGCAGCCTGCTCTGCCGCCTGCCGTGCCGCTTCCTCGGCTCGTCGCATCGCTTCCCTGGTCTCGGCGAGACTGGACTCGAGCTCCCGGGTCCGCTGCGTGGCGGCCTGCAGCTCGGACTCGAGAGCGGCGCTCTGGGCGGCGCCGTCGGTCGCCGTCTCCTCTCGGGTCGACATCTCCGCGCGGAGCGCTTCGAGCTCTGCCCGGAGCTGTGACTCGGTCGACGCTCGGTCCGTGGACGTCGTCTCGAGATCGCGTCGCGCGGACTCGAGCTCCTCACGCGCCGCGCGGAGCTCCGCGTCGATCGCCCGGACGGCCTCGTCCTTCTGGGACGCCTCCTGCTGCGTCGCCGCGAGCTGCTGCTCCGTCGTCCTGAGCGCCTCGCTCTGGCTCGAGCCAGCCGCTTCCAGTCGCGCTTCGAGGTCCGCGGCCCTCGACTCAGCGCCCGCCAACCGGTCGCGAACCTCCTGCGACGCGCGGTCGTGCTCGGCCACCTCGGCCTCCAGCCGGGTCGCGCGGGCAGCGTCCTCCGTCCGGCGAGACTCGTGCTCGGCCTCGAGGACGGCAACCTGCTGCCGAAGGGTTCCGATCTCTCCCTGGCCCGCGGTGAGACCCGCCTCGCGTCGATCGAGCTCCAGTCGGAGCTCCGACAGGTCGTGCTGCAGGTGGGCCGCGGTCGCTTCGCGCTCGGCGATGCGCTCTTCCGCGTCCGAGATCCGCGCCTGGGCCTCGGCGGCCTTCATCTGCGCCTCGTCCGCCTTGGCCTGGGCTTCGAGGATCCTGTGTTCGGCGTCGCGGAAGCGGGCGTTCGCGTCCTCGCTCCGTGACTCCAGCTCGTTGCGGGCCGCGGACAGCAGCTCGACGACCTCGCCGAGCTCTTGCTCCTTCCGCGCGAGCGCCTGCGTCGCGAGCGCCTCGGCGGCGCGGAGCGATTCCAGCTCCTCGGCGCCGGCGGAGACGAGCTGCTCGCGCTGCGACAGCTGCCTCGTGATCGCTCCGAGCTCCTGGCGAGTGGTCTCCAGCTCCTCACGGATCTCGTGCAGCTCTTCTTCCTTCCGCCGGGTCTCGGACTCATGACCCGCGACCGCCGTCTTCAAGGCTTCCAGCTCTTCCGCGCCGGCCGACATCAGGTGCTCGCGCTGCGACAGCTCGACCCTGACGGTCGCGAGCTCCTGGTGAGCGGCGTCCAGCTGCCCACGGACCTCTCGCAGCGCCTCATCCTTCTGCCGGGTCTCGGACTCCTGGCCCGCGACCACGGCCTTCAGTGCGTCCAGCTCCTCGGCGGCGACGGTCGAGGCGGTCTCCTTCAGCAGCATCTCGTCGCGGACCGCGGCGAGCTCTTCCTGGAGGCGGGCGAGCGCTTCGTCGCGTTCCGCGGCCCGTGCCTCCGCCCGCTCGACCCGTGCGTTCGACCCCTCGATCTCGGCTCGGAGCGCCGGGACCTGACCGACCTCCTCCTCGAGCCGGAGCTCGAGGTTGGCGGCCCGCTCCTCCGATGCGGCCAGCCGCGAGCGCGCTTCCTCCAGCACACCGCGGTGCTCGCTCAACCTCGACTCCAGCGACTCGATCGTCTGCTGTTGCTGCTGCTTCTCGTCCTCCAGCGCGTGCGTCGCAGACTCCGCCGTCGACCACTTCGAGCGCAGCTCCGTCAGCTCGGCCTGTGCGGTCGTGACCTGCCGTTCGAGATCGGCGCGCTCGCCGGCCACCTGTGTCTCGAGTTCGGCGCGTGCGGCCGCGATGCGGGTCTCGGCCTCCGCGCGGATCGTCGATCCCGCCGTTTCGTACTCGGCGGCGATCCGGGCCGCTTCGCGCTTCGCTGCGTCGAGATGATCACGCGTCTCTTCCAGCTCTCGGCGAGCGTCGTCGAGGCTCGCGTGGGAACGCGCGACCTCCCCATCGTTGACCTCCAGGCGCTCGAGCATCTCGGCTTCACGGACCTCGACCGTCGAGAGCAGCACCTGCAACTCCTTCGCGGACGCCTCGGCCTTCGCTGCGCGGGCGAGCAGCGCCCGCTGCCCGCTCTCCGCCTCGGCGGCTCGCTCCTCGAGCTCGGCGAGGCGCTGCTTCAATCCTTCGGTGGCGCTGGCGGCGTCTTTCGCCATGTCCTGGATCCGCGCCTCGAGCGATTGTGAGCGGGCATCCGCTTCCTTCGCCTTGCTCGACGCCTCTTGGAACCGCGCCTCCAGACCGGCGCCCCGCGCGGTGGCCTCGTCGCGTTCCCGTCCGGCTTCGGCGAACCGGTCGCGCGCCTCCACGAGCGCCCGCTCCAGCTCGGTGACCCGAGCCTCGGCCTGCACGAGCCGAACCACGGCTTCGCCCTCGACGGTCTCGACGTCGCCCATGACCCGGTCACGCTCTTCCTGCAGCGCGGAGATCCGAGCTTCGGCCGCTTCGAGCGCCGCGGACGCTTCCCGCGCCACTGATTCCGACCCCGCGCGCGCGTGTTCCGTCTCTTCCAGCCTCGCCGTGGCGTCCTCGAACGCCCGGCGGAGCTGTTCGAGCTCGGCGGGGTCGCCGGGCTCCTGCGTGACGATCGAGGCCTGCAGCTCCTCCGTTCGCCGCGCGAGATCCTCGACGCGGGCCTCGGCCTCCCGTGCCTTCGTCTCCAGCTTCATCGCGTCCGCGTTCGCGCGGTCGTGCTCGGCCGCGGCGGTCCGGAGCTGGTCCTCGAGCGCGGCGATCCGTTCCGCCGCCGCCGTCCCGTCGACGCTCGGAGATGCGATCAGCTTCTCGCGCACCGTCGACAGCTCGCTCTCGGCCCGCACGGCTCGGTCCAGGAGCTCCTGGGCCCGCTTGTTGGCCTCCTGCGCGGCCTCCGAGAGGCCGGCGGCGTCGCCCAGGCGCGCCTCGGCCTCGACCGCCTTGGCCGCGGCTTCCCGCAGCTGGCCCTCGAGGGAGCGAACGTGCTCGACCGTCTCGTTCTCCTGCTGCCTGAGCTGTTCGCGGAGCTGCGAGAGCTGCTCGTCGCGGGCCGCGATCACGTGGTGCACCTTGTCGTCGTCCACGGAACCATCCTTCTGTCGGGCGAATCCCATCCCTTCCTGTTCGCCGAAGCGTCCGGCGCGCAGGAACGCGAACGAGACCGCGGTCATCACGAGGGCGATCGCAGCGAGCCCGCCGGCCGCCGGCTGCACGAGACTCCACGGCTGGCCCGCGGCCTCGACGATCGGCGCATAGGGCTGCACCAACTCGACGGCCGCGACGGGCTTGCGGTCCTGGCCGACTCGCAGCGGCGTGTAGATGACGAGCAGGCCGCCATCCGTCGCGGGCGGGATCGACGTGGTCTCGCCGTCGCCTGCCGTGGCGACACGGATCGCCTGACCGTCGCCGCCCTGCTGGCCGGTCTGCTCTCCGGTGGACGAGAAGATCAACGTGCCGCTCGGCGTCCAGATCCGCAGCGTGCTCGTGCCCCGATCCAGGACTCGATCCTGGACGATGCGCTGGAGGCCGTCGGCGGCCGCGTCGGTCATGGGCTCGCGCACGGCGGACGCCGACAGCTCGGGAGCGAGCTCCTTCTTCACGAGGGACGCGGCCGTCCGGTGAACCGCGGTCACGCCGGTCTCGATACCGGACGACTTGAGGTACCAGGCGCCGGTGGCGACCCCGGCAGACAGCATGGCGATGCCGACCCACACCACGGGCCGGCCGACGGAAAGCTGCCTCTTGGGCGCCAATGTTCCTCCTCTGGGGAACGGCTGGAGGGACCGTTCCCTGCTCGACACCCTTCTTTCGGCAGGGCCGGACGCCGACATGAGCGCTCCTGCGGGGGATGCTTCGTCTCCCATGCGGGGGACACGCCGTGCTCAGGTGAGCTCGAAACGAGGGCGATCGAGTCGCGGATCTGTGGAGACGAGCGGACTCGAACCGCCGACCCCCTGCTTGCAAAGCAGGTGCTCTACCAGCTGAGCTACGTCCCCCGCAGAAGTCTAACGAGGCGGGCTGACCCGTCCCGTTGCGGCGACGTCATCGACGGGTAGCGGATCCCTCGCCGACGCGGGTTCCTGGTGGATGGACGGGTCAGTCGTCCGGGGACGGAGACGGTGACATCCCTGGTCGCCACTGCAGTTGGTTCTCATCGCCGTTCGGAGCCCGGTCCTGACACGTGCGCCGGCAGACGTCGTTCGTGACGATGGTCTGCGCCCACCACCGGTAGAACGTCCGCTTGGCGCCGAACTCCAGGCGCCTCAGGCCCACCTGGATCGACGCGCTCCTCCGGGATTGCCGAACCACCGGAAGGGCGGCGAGGCGCGTGTCGGGCCCTACGCCACGGACCCGCCAGAGGGAGCCGTCGAGCGCGGGCCCGGTCGATCGGATGAGCAGGTAGTAGTCGGCAGGCGGGCCCCCCGTGGTGTCGAGGAAGACCATGAGGTAGCCGCGATCCCAGATGTCCCGAGGCGACCACTCCTGGAAGGTCACGATCGTCCAGAACGGCGGCCCCGGCTGGTGCCGGAGGCGCACCCGCTGCACGTCGAGCTTGCCGCGGACGTCGTTCGGGTCTTTGAGGTCGGTGTCGTGCGCGCCGGCCATGAACGCCATCATCGCCACGGTGAGGATGGCGGCCGCGAACGGCAGGGCGATCCGGATCGATCGCCGCCTCATGCCCGGCCTCGCCCAAGCCAGACGGCGGAGCGCCACGAGGTGATCGCGGCCCCCGCAACGGCGCCCGCGACGAGGAGCGCGGGCAGCGCGTCGCTGCCTTCCGGAAGCCCCAGCACGGGATCGGATGGGGCGAGGCGCCACGCGATGGCCGCGGCCACTCCGATGGCGAGGTTCCGAGCGAGCGCCACACGAACGTCCACGGTCGCGCGCCCGAAGCAGCCGCACGCGACGTGGGGGCCGTCGCGGAGGGCGAGCCGCACGAGCCCGACGGTGAAGACCGCGATGGAGAGCAGCGCGACGGCGCCCGCGGCGCGCGGGTGACCGATGAGCGAGAGCGCGGGCACTAGCGTCTCCGCGACCGGCACCGCCCAGGCGACGACGCTCTCGGCCGAGGACGGGAGCGCGTACGCCCCCACCGTTCGACGCCACCGAGCCCACCCGGTGATCTTGGAAATCGCGGCCCAGGAGAACGCCACGGCCAGGGTCGCGGCCGCCGCCGCGCCCCAACCATCCTCCGAAC
>JBOGVD010000114.1:0-35062 GCA_050696355.1 Actinomycetota bacterium | reverse complement strand
GAACAGCTCGATACCCACGCCGCGGAGCGCGTCGCGAACCGCGGCCAGGTCCGTCGGATCGGTCACGATCTCCCACGAGCTCTCGGCGTCATTGAGGTCCTCGGCGCCCGCCAAGAGCGCTACCTCGAGCAGACCCTCGTCGTCGGGCGCCATGGCCTTCTCCACGACGATGACGCCCTTGCGCGTGAACATCCACGCCGTGGAGCCCGTCTCACCGAGGTTGCCACTGTTCCGCGTGAACGCGTGCCGGACGTCCTGCGCGGTGCGGTTCCGGTTGTCGGTGAGCGCCTCGACGAAGAGCGCGATCCCGCCGGGCGCATAGCCCTCGTACGTGATCTCCTCGTATCGGGCGCCGTCGGCGTCCGCACCGCTCCCCCGCTTGATCGCCCGATCGATGTTGTCGCCGGGGACGGAGGAGGCTTTCGCCTTCTCGACCGCCGACGCGAGCGTCATGTTCGCGGCGGGGTCTCCACCGCCCTCCTTCGCCGCCACCTCGATCGCGCGGAGCAGCTTCGCGAACTGGTTCGACCGCTTCGCGTCGTTCGCGGCCTTCTTCCGCTTGATCGTCGCCCACTTGGAATGACCGGACATCGCACCTACCTCGAGAGGGAGAGGAAATAGTCATGGAGCGCGGTCTCGCCCACCAGCTCCGGATGGAACGAGGCCGCAAGCAGCCCGCCCTGCTGCAGCACGACGGGATGGCCCTCGTGGACGGAGAGCACGCGCACGCCCGGCCCGACCGACTCGATCGACGGCGCCCGGATGAAGACCCCCCGGACCGCGTGCTCGATGCCGTCGACGTCCACGTCGGCCTCGAACGAGTCGACCTGTCGGCCGTAGGCGTTGCGGCGAACCGTGACGTCCATCAGCGAGAGCAGCGGCTCGCCGTCGATCACCCGGTCCGCCAAGACGATCATCCCGGCGCAGGTGCCGAGGATCGGCATCCCGTCGCGGGCGCGTTCCTGGATGGGACGGACGAGATCGCCGGTGTGCGCGAGCTTCGCGATCGTCGTGGACTCGCCTCCCGGGATCACGAGACGGTCGACGTCGTCGAGCTGGGCCGGCGTGCGGATCTCGATCGCCGTCGCGCCGGCGGACGAGAGCACACGGACGTGCTCGCGGAAGTCACCCTGCAGGGCGAGGACGCCGACCTTCACGGACTCCCCTACCAGCCGCGATCCTGGAGCCGCGTCTCCAGCGTGCCGATCTCGAGACCCTGCATCGGCTCCCCGAGCCCGTGCGAGACCTTCGCGAGGATCTCGGGGTCGTTGAAATGGGTCGTGGCCTCCACGATCGCACGGGCACGCGGCGCAGGATCCTCGGACTTGTAGATGCCGGAGCCGACGAACACGCCGTCGACGCCGAGCTGCATCATCATCGCGGCATCGGCCGGCGTGGCGAGGCCGCCCGCCGCGAAGTTCACGACCGGCAACCGCCCCTGCTCGGCGACCATCCGCACGAGATCCACCGGCGCGCCGAGCTCCTTCGCCTTCGTGACGTACTGCTCCGGCCGGAGCTGCGACACCTCGGAGATCTGCCGGAGCAACGCTCGCTGGTGCCGCACGGCCTCGACGACGTTGCCGGTCCCGGCCTCGCCCTTGGTGCGGATCATCGCGGCGCCCTCGGCGATGCGCCGGAGCGCCTCCCCGAGATCGCGCGCGCCGCAGACGAAGGGCACGGTGAACGCCCACTTGTCGATGTGGTACTCCTCGTCGGCCGGCGTGAGCACCTCGGATTCGTCGATGTAGTCGACGCCGAGGGACTGGAGGATCTGCGCCTCCACGAAGTGCCCGATCCGCGCCTTGGCCATCACCGGGATCGACACGGCCTGCTGGATCTCCTCGACCTTGGTCGCGTCCGCCATACGCGCGACGCCGCCGTCGCGCCGGATGTCGGCCGGGACGCGCTCGAGCGCCATCACCGCGCAGGCGCCGGCGTCTTCGGCGATCTTGGCCTGCTCGGCGGTCGTCACGTCCATGATGACGCCGCCCTTGAGCATCTCGGCCAGGCCGGACTTCACGGTGAAGGTGCCGGTCTCGCGCTGCATTCGCCCTCCTTCGGCCAGGCTGGCGGCCAGGCTGGCGGCCACGCTGGGTTTCGCTCGGATGACCCGAGTGTACCGCCGTGACCTGCGGAGAAGCCTCGGACGCTACCGCTCGAACGTGACGCCGCCGTCGTCCTTGGGCATCAGCTCGACGAAGGTCGTCCCCGGCGCGAGCGCGATCTCCTCGCCGGCCTTCGTCTCGAAGACCGTGACCTCACCGAGTGACGCTCGACGCCACCGGCCGATGACGAGCCGCCCGTCCCGCAGGACCCACGCCCGTCCCTGGCCGATCAGCTTGACCTCCGGGGACGGGAAGCCGGCCACGTCGACGATGTCGGAGTCCGTGACGACGACCTCCTGGATCACGACGTTGTCCACGGCGATCTCGGTGCCGTTCTCGGCGAGCATCGGGGCACCGTCGAGCTGGCGGACCCATCGGCCACCGGACCAGGTCCACCCCACCACGTTCGACGTCGAGAACGCGACCGTCGCCGACGTCCGGGGCTTGCTCGGATCGGGCCGGTCCTCGTCGTAGCCGAAGAGCGCCCCCGGCCTCGAGAGGTCGGCGCCCATCCGCTTCGCGATCCGGTGCAGCATCTTGGTCGAGGTGAAGAGGTTGTGGGGCGCGAACCTCGCGTCGTCGCGCTCGTACGCCTCGTTCGCGGTCGTCTCGGTGAGCGAGACGACGCCGGCCTCGTCGAGCCCCGAGGCCACCCGCGGGTGCGCTCCGGAGTACGCGAGGAGCGGCTCGTCGCCGAGCGCGGACAGGATCTTCTGATCGGTGGTCCGGGCGCTTCGGACGGGTCCGACGCGCGGAGCGTCGCGACACTGGAACAGCGCCGCGAAGCGGGTGATGCCGCCCTCGACCGGTTCCTCGTAGATCACGTCCGCCCGTTCCAGGCCCGCGAGGGGATACGCGTCCTCGGTGTTCTCCACCTTCACCGTGAGGGCGGGGCGCGGCGGCGCGTCCTTCCCGCCCGCTCTCCGCTCGCCCGTCAGCGGGCACGGGTCCGGACGGCCGGTCACGGTGTCCACGATGCCCTGGAGCGGACCGGGGGCGTTGCCGGTGAACGCGAGGACGGCGAAGACCGCGACGATCGCGGCCACGACGACCCCGATCACGATCTTCCCTCGCTGGGTCAGTGCCACCGGAGAACCTCCTGGGGTCGCTCGGTCGAGCTGTCGGTCCTGCAAACGGAACGGGTCCCTCTTCGGGACCCGCGGTTCGAGCCTATCCCCGCAGGACCGCTCGCCCAAACACCCGGAGGCATCTCGACGGGAACGTCACATCTCCTCCAGGCGGCGGATGCGCTCCGCCAACGGCGGATGCGAGGAGAACAGGCGCTCCATCGTCCCGAGCCGCTCCCCTTCCAGGCGCGACGGCTGGTTCAGCCAGAGATGCGCGGTGGCGTTGTTCGCCGACCGCATCGCCGTGGGGGCGGCCTGGAGCTTCCTCAACGCGGAGATCAGTCCCGGCGGGTAGCGCGTGAGCATCGCCCCCTGCGCGTCGGCGAGGTACTCCCGGTTCCGCGAGACGGCCAGCCGGATCAGCTGCCCGAAGATCGGCGCCAGGATCAACAGCAGGAACCCGACGGCGAAGATCACGGCGGTGGCGGCGCCTCCGCCGGAGTCGTTCCCGCGCCTGCCGCGGAACCCGCCCCACCACCACATCCGCATGAAGAACTCCGCCAGGAGCACCGCCGCGCCCACGAGCGTCGCCACGACCGTGCCGACGAGGATGTCCCGGTCGAGGACGTGCGCCATCTCGTGACCGATCACCCCTTCGAGCTCGACCCGGTTCATCGTCTCGAGGAGGCCCTGGGTGACGGCCACGTGGCTGTGCTCCGGATCGCGCCCGGTCGCGAACGCGTTCGGCGCGCTCTCCGGAACGATCCACACCCGCGGCTTCGGGATCCCGGCCGCGATCGCGAGGCCCTCGACGATGTTGTGGAGCCTCGGCGCCTCCTCCTTCGCGGCCTCCTTCGCCCTCGTGGACGCGAGGACGATCCGGTCCCCGTAGAAATAGGACCCGAGCGACATCGCGACGGCGACGACGAGCGCGATCACGAGTCCCGTGGGACCGCTCTGGGTGAGCAGCCCGAGCGAGTAGCCGACACCGCCGAGCAGGATCAGCGCCAGCACGAACAGGAGCACGGTCTTGCGCTTGTTCGCCGTGATCTGCTCGTACACGGCTAGGAGAGATCCACCGGCACGGGCCCGCGCGTCGGCTCGTCGATCTCGAAGAAGGGTCGTTCGTCGAATCCGAAGGCCCCCGCGACGATCGAGGAGGGGAAGGACTGGATCAGGGTGTTCAGCCGCATCACCTGGTCGTTGTAGAACTGGCGCGCGTAGGCGATCTTCGACTCGGTGCCGATCAGTTCCTCCTGGAGCGCGAGGAAGTTCTGGTTCGCCTTCAGGTCGGGGTAGGCCTCCACGACGGCGAGGAGCTGGCCGAGCCCGGCGGTGACCCGGTTCTCCGCGTCGGCCTGATCCGAGACGCCCTTCGCCTCGATCGAGCGCGTCCTCGCCTCCGTGACGTGCTCGAACAGGTCGCGCTCGTGGGCGGCGTAGCCCTTCACCGTCTCGACGAGGTTCGGGATCAGATCCGCGCGGCGCCGGAGCTGGATGTCGATCTGGGACCACCCGTTGTCGACCCGGGTCCGGAGCGTCACCAGCCGGTTGTAGATCCAGACGGCGGCCAGCACGAGGACCCCGACGATGCCGAGGACGATCCAGAGCGGGTTCATCGAGACCTATCGTAGCCAGCGCCCTCGACGGCGCGTGCGTACAGGGTCTCCAGCCGGTCGACGAGGATCGGCCAGTCGTAGGTGCGAGCGCGCCGGCGCCCGGCCTCCCCCAGCCGCGAGGCCAGATCCGGCTCCCGCAGGACGCGGACCAGGGCGGCCGCGAGCGCTTCGGGGTCCCGAGGCGGCACGAGGAGCCCCTCGACCCCCTCGGTCACGACCTCCCTGTACCCGGGGATGTCGGTCGCCACGACGGGGAGCCCCGCCGCCATCGCCTCCACGAGGACGATGCCGAAGCTCTCCTGCCCCACCGCCGGGGCCGCGAAGACCTCGCAGGCGGCGTGATGGGCGGCGATCCCCTCGTTCGGCAGCGTGCCGCGCATCGTCACGCGGGCGCGCGCCGGTTCGGTCAGCAGGCCCAGTGCCTCGCGGTCCCTGCCGTCGCCGACGACGATCAGCACGGCGTCCGGCACGTCCGCGAGCACCTTGGAGAACGCGGCGACGGCGACCGGGAACCCCTTCTGGGGGTCGAGGCGGTTGACCCAGAGGATCCGACGCCCGGCGGGCAGGTCCTCGAGCGGTTCCGCGGCGGCGAACGCGCCGACGTCCACCCCGTTGGGGACGATCTCGAGGGCTGCATCCGGGAGCGCGCGGTGGAGGAACGAGGCCGCCGCCTCGGAGACGGCGACCCCGACCGCGACGCGGTTCCAGATCCGTCGCAGGACCGGCGCGGCGAGCTCCATCGCGACCGAGCGATCCAGGTAGGCGTGGACCGTGGCCACCACCGGCGCCGAGGCGGCGAGCGCCGCGTACATCGACACGCTCGGCGTGAGCGGCTCGTGCACGTGGACGACGTCGGGGCGGACGGCGGCGAGCGCGGCGCGTGCGCGCCGGTACGACAGGGGCGCGATCGGCGCCACCGTGCCGCGATACGGCACCCGGAGGGGGCGTCCGACCGACCGGATCCAGGGCTCGACCGGCGGGGTCGTCGTCGGAGCGAGCACCGTGACCTCGTGCCCCCGCCCGAGGAGCCGCTCGGCCAGCTGCCGAACGTGGACCTGGACGCCGCCCGGCGCCTCCCAGGCGTACGGACAGACCAACGCGATCCGCACGGATCCCTACGCGTCCCAGCCCGGCTGGAACAGATGCCAGTCCGACGGCGCGGACGCGATCGCCTCCTCGAACGAGGCGGCCAGCGCGCGCGTGAGGGCGATGATGTCGTCCTTCCGCCGGCCCGTCGGCTCGATCGAGACCTCGGTGATGATCTCGGCCCACCCGTCCTTCGTCGTGAACGTCGGACCGGACAGGAGGGGCGCCCCGGACGACAGCGCGAGCAGCGCGGGGCCCGCCGGCATCCGCCTCGTCCGGCCGAACATCTCGACTTCCACGCCGCCGCCGGACAGGTCGCGGTCGGCGACGAGCGCGACGATCCGATTCGCCTCGAGCCGCTGGGTGAGCTGCCTGCCGACGTGGTCGCTCGCGAGATCGATGATGTCCATCTTCAGCCGCTGCCGATGCTCGAGGAACAGCTCGAAGAGCGGTTCCGGCTTCAGATGCTCCGCGACCGAGACCACCGGCGCCACCCGGATCGCCATCGCGAGGCCGCCCACGTCCCAGTTCCCCGTGTGCGGGAGCGCGATCACGACGCCCTTTCCGTCGGCCAGGCCCTTCTCGACCAGCTCGACCCCCTCGAACCGGAAGGACGCCGCCACCCGCTCGTCGCTCCAGCCGAGGACGTTGAAGGTGTCGAACCAGTAGCGCCCGTACAGCGCGAACGCCTCGCGGGTGGAGGCCTGCACGAGCGGATCGTCGGGCGCGCGGCCCAGCACCTGCGACTGGTTGGCGGCGACGACGGCGCGCGGCCCGGCGGCGAGCCGGTAGAACAGGCGCCCCGCGCCCTCGTACGCGGACCGGCCGGTCCGCACGGGCAGGAGCGGCCCGAGCCAGCTCATGAAGCGGTACAGCAGGTACGTCACGCTCTCGGTGAGCCGTCGCCGCACGTTCACGCCGCCCGCTCCTCCTGCGCGACCTGGCCGGCTCGCACCACGGCGGCCAGCCCGGACATCACGGCCACGGCCCACACTGCCCACGTCCACCCGAACGACAGGAACAGCACCACGAGGACGTAGCGAGTCCCGCGCGTCACATGTCGCTCCTCCACCGAGTACCCCAGCGCCGCGCCCCGGGCCCGGATGTAGCCGGCGACGAACGAGAGGCTCACGGCCGCGAGCGCTGCCACGCCGACGGACCACCCGCCGTCGCGCGCGATCCACGCGATCCCGGACAGCACGGCCGCGTCCCACGCCCGGTCGAGGAGGTCGTCCAGCATCCGGTCGGTGGGGCCGCCGGCGCCGTGGTTGGCTCGGTGCCCACCGAGCAGGAGCAACGCTCCGGAGGCACCGGCGGCCCAGGCCGCGGGCCGCATCTCCCGGGCGACCACGAGCCATCCCGCCCCGGCCGCGAGCGCGCCGCCGGCGACGAGGACCGAACGCGTGATCGCGGTGCCGGGCGGCTGGCGCTCGAACCGCAGCAAGCTCCGCATCGCAGGTCGGGCGAGCGTAGCAACTCTGTAGGATGCCTCGATCCTGTCCGACCGAGCCCAGGTCCTCGCCATCGCCCGAGGGCCTCGCGATCGAAGGAGCCCCGGGTGAAGACCTACGACGCGAAGGACATCCGCAACGTCTTGCTCGTCGGACACGGCGGTTCGGGCAAGACGACGTTGCTCGAGGCGATGCTGTTCGCCTCGGGCACGATCACCCGGATGGGGACCGTCGAGGACGGTAACACGGTGTCGGACCACGACCCCGACGAGCAGCGCCGCCAGATCTCGGTCTCCCTCTCGATGGCGCCGATCGAGTGGAAGGGCGCGAAGATCAACGTGCTCGACGCGCCGGGGACCGCCGACTTCGTCGGCGATGTCCGCTCCGCGGTCCGCGCCGCGGACGCCGTGATCGTCGTGGTGTCCGCGGTCGACGGCGTCGAGGTCCAGACCGAGTACACCTGGGAGCTCGCCGTCCAGGAAGGCCTCCCGCGCGCGATCTTCGTGAACAAGCTGGACCGGGAGCGGGCCGACTTCCAGGCGACGCTCGACCAGCTCGTGTCCTCGTTCGGGAGCCAGGTCGCGCCCTTCGAGCTCCCGATCGGGGAAGAGCACGACTTCAACGGGATCGCCGACCTGCTCCACGAGAAGGCGGACCTCTACCCCTCCGGCCCGCACGCGGAAGAGTCCGACTGGCCCGACGAGGTCCACGCGATCGCGGACCCCGCCCGCGAGAAGCTGATCGAGGCGGTCGCGGAGTCCGACGACGCGTTGATCGAGCGGTACCTCGAGGAGGGCACGCTCCCCGAAGAGATCATCACGCGGGGGGCGAAGGAGGGGTTCACCCACGCGCGGCTCGCCCCCGTCTTCGTGGGCTCCGCCTCGCGGGCGATCGGCATCGACCGACTGCTCGACTTCATCGTCGAGGAGTTCCCGTCTCCGATCGATCGCGCGCCGCTTCCGGTCGTGGGCAAGGGCGGGGAGGAGAAGGAGCGGACGTGCGATCCGAACGGCCCGCTCACGGCGTTCGTCTTCAAGACGCTGTCGGACCCGTTCGTGGGACACATCACGATGTTCCGCACGTTCAGCGGGAAGGTCCGTCCGGACTCGTCGGTCCACAACGCGACCCAGGGGACGGACGAGCGGATCGGCCAGCTGTTCGCCCTGAAGGGCAAGGAGCACGAGTCGGTCCCCGAGGTTCCCGCCGGCGACATCGGCGCGGTTGCCAAGCTGCCGAACACCCACACCGGCGACACGTTCGCGACGAAGGACGACCCGGTCCAGCTCCCGGCGGTCGAGCTCCCCGAGCCGCTGCTCGCATACGCGATCGCGCCCAAGACGAAGGGCGAGGAGAACCGACTCGCCACCGGTCTGGCGCGGCTCCGCGAGGAGGATCCGACGTTCCGCGTAGCCCGCAACGACGAGACCCACGAGACCGTGATCTACGGGATGGGCGAGGCGCACCTCGGCGTCCAGATGGAGCGCCTGAAGGCGAAGTTCGGGGTCGAGGTGGAGGCGAGGCCCGCGAAGATCGCGTACCGGGAGACGATCCGCGGCAGGGGGAAGGCGCAGGGCCGGCACGTGAAGCAGAGCGGCGGGCACGGGCAGTACGCCGTGTGCGAGATCGAGGTCGAGCCGCTGCCAGGCGGCGAGGGCTTCGTCTACGAGGACAAGATCTTCGGGGGCGCGATCCCCCAGCAGTTCATCCCCTCGATCGAGAAGGGCATCGTGAAGACGATGTCCGAAGGGGTGCTGTCGGGCAATCCGATGGTCGACATCAAGGTCACGCTCGTCGACGGGAAGTTCCATGCGGTGGACTCGTCCGACATGGCGTTCCAGATCGCCGGCTCGTTCGCGTTGAAGGAGGTCGTCGAGCAGGCCGGCGTCGCCCTGCTGGAGCCGATCGTGCAGCTCTCGGTGACGGTGCCCGAGTCGTTCACCGGCGACATCATGGGCGACCTGAACGCCAAGCGCGGCAAGATCCAGGGCATGGATCAGGTCGGGGGCGGCAAGCAGGTGATCAACGCCCTGGTGCCGCAGGCCGAGGTCGCGCGCTACGTGATCGACCTCCGGTCGATGACCGGCGGGCGCGGCGCGTTCTCGATGACCTTCTCCCACTACGAGGAGATGCCGCAACACCTCGCCCAGAAGGTGATCGACGAGTACCAGCACGCCCGCGAGGAAGCCCACAAGAAGTAGGCCCCGCCGCGAGTCCGCTAACCGTCGGCAGGTACGTGGTAGATCGCCCAGTTGTTGACGTTCGAGCAGTTCACCCGATCGAAGTACAGGCGATGCGTCGCGCCGCTGTCATCGAGGTCCGAGACGTTCGCGTCGACCGCGTCCGGGAAGTCCACGAGGGTCGTGGGCGCGGACTCAGTCGGTGCCCGGCGGATCTTCACGTTGACACCGCACCCGATGCCGCTCTGGACGAACCAGACCGTTCCGTCCGCGCCGACCGCCGAGGTGTAGATCAGTCGGGCGTTCGATGGCACTTCTGTCTTCGTCTCCGTCGAGATCTCGTACCGCCAGGCCCAACAGGCGCTTCTGCTGCATTCCGTCCATGACGCCCAGTCGCCGTTCACGGTCCCGGGAAAGACGATCCCGTTGACCGGAGCGGTGTCGAGGACGGTCGAGGTGGCCGTCCCCAGGTCGAACAGGATCACCCGCGTCATGTACCCGCCTCCGGTCCGGGGCCCCCGTCCGAACAACAGCTTGTCGCCGGAGAGGCTGGGCTTGGATTCGACCTTGGTGGTGTTGACACCGGGTGGTGGGTTACGGCGGACCTCGGCGTCCACATCCCAGATCTTGATGTCCGTCTCTGCTGCGCTTTCCTGAGTGAAGACGAGGCGAAGGTCGTCGGCGGCGGCCCCGATCTCGAGGTTCGGGTAGTACGCGATGGTGCGATCCGCGTTCACCTTGATCCTGGGCTGACCCGGCGGCTTGAGATAGGCATCGGTCTTGTGCGGCGTTCCGAGGCGGCTTTGGTAGTACGCCTTGTACTTGTCATCGGCCGTGCCGCCACCTTCGTTCCGTGGCGTGCTCAGGAACTTCGTCGGCGTTGCCGCGATGGCGACGTCGGCGGCCAGCAGGAGTGCCGCAACCATCGAGATGACGACGAACCAAGGGCGGCGGACGAAGCGCACGATGACCTCCTCGATAGGGGATGCCGGAGCATGCAACAGCCGTGGGTCGGGCGCAAGGACCAAAGGTCCTGTTCGGACCCTCGACCGCCGACGCTCCCTTTGTTAGGGAGTGGCTTCGGCCAGGAAGGGAAGCACGAGCTCCTCGAAGCGTTCGGGCTGCCGCATGTTCACCACGTGGTCGGCTCCCTCCACGACCACCTTCCGTGCGCCGATGATCTCGCGGGCAAGGAGATCGGCGATCCGGTGCTGGAACGGCGGGTCGTGCTCCGCATCGAGGATCAGGGTCGGCACGTCGAGCTCACCGAGACGATGTGCGGCCGGTGGGTCGAGCCGCTCTCGACCGCTCTCGTCCATCTCCAGCTCGTGGATGTTGTCGAGCGCGATCTCGCGGATCCGGGTGCCGCGCACGTCGCCCGTGCCCAGGGACGCCCAGATCCCGAGCTCCAGATCTCGGGCCTGCTGGAGGTCGCCGGCCTCCACGGCCGCCTCGATCGGTCCATACGCCTGCGCGTCCCACTCCTCTTCCTCCTCGGTAGCTTCGTAGCCGCCGAGCGCCGTGGCCACGAGTACGAGCCCCCAGACGAGGGCGGGGTACTCCAGGGCGAAGTCAAGCGCGATCCCGCCGCCCATCGAGCACCCCACGAGCGCCGTGTGCGTCACGTCGGCGGCATCGAGGACCGCCACCATGTCGCGCAGGTGCGAGTACGTCGCGCCCGGTTCCGGACGACTCGATCGCCCGTATCCCCGGACGTCGTAGCGGAGCAGCCGGTAGCCCGCATCGACCAACGTCTCGAACTCCCGGTCCCACGTGCGCATGTCCCAGAAGCCGGGATGGATGAGCGTCACGGAGAGACCCTCCCCGGCGATCTCGTAGTGGAGCCGGCCGCCGTCCGGCACGTCGATCATCGGCATGTCGGGACCGTATCGTCCCGCCGGGTCTTCGTCCCCGCGATCAACCGGAGACCAGGACCAACGGGAACAGCGCGAGGGTCCAGCTGGTCAGGGATCCGATCAGCAGGTACTCGGTCACCACGTCGATCGTGCGGGCGGTGGATCCGGGTTCGGAGCGCATCCCCACGAGCTCCGGGTACCGCAGCAGTCCCTTCGCCGAGATCACGAGCGCGGCCGCGGTCGGCTCGCCGGCGAGCCCGAGGCCGAAGATCAGCAACCGCTCGATCGGACCGATGATCCGACCGCCCCGGAGGCGTTGCTCGGCGGGCGAGAACTTCGTGCCGACGGCGGTCAGGACCAGTCGCACGATCGCGTTGGAGGTCGCGAACAGGAACAGGACGATCCCGCCCACGAGCGCGGCCTGCTCCGCCGGGGCCTCGGCCAGGCGCGAGAACGGCAGCCGCACGATCGAGCGACCCGCCAGGCTCTCGGCCTCGGGCGTCCACTTCGACGCCGTCCCGGCTACGGCCGCGAACGCGAGCAGGAGGAAGAGGAGCGACAGGGACGCGCGACCTTCGCTGAGGACGTCGCGGCTCCTGACGAGGATCCAGCCGGCGCTGGAGACGCCGGTCACGAGCGCCAGGAGCGCAGCGGGCCCCACCTCCAGGCCGAAGACGAGGCCGAGGGCGAACGAGGAGACGAAGCCGGTCCCCATCGCGAACCCGGACCTCGGACCCCTCGCGGGTTCGCCCGAGAGCCCCGCCACGAGGTCGGCCAGCCCGATGCCCATGAACCAGATCCCGACCGCGGTCATCGGAACGCTTCCTCGATCGACCGCTGCGCCTCCCGGAGCGCGTAGAGCCCGGCCCTGATCGCACGCTGGGAGACGGCGGAGAGCGTGAGCCCCTGTCGCTCGGCGATCCGGGTCGGCGACTCCCCTTCCAGGAGGTAGCGCATCGTCTCCGCGTCGCGAGCGCTCATCGAGGCGACCAGCTCGTCCCGGCAGAGGAGGTACGCGTTGACGAGCCCCTCCACGTGAGCCGGAGCCTGCGCGTCAGCCGCGACGGCCCCCTCCTCGTCGAGGGAGCCCGGGGTCAGGAACATGCTCCTGAGCCCACGCGGCATCTCGCGTCGTTGGGACATCGTCCGGACCCGTTCGATCGCCTCCCGAGCGGCCCACCAGGCAGGACCGTCCTGCTCGAAGGGGGCTCGGTCCTCATCGTAGGTCGTGAGCGGACCCCATCCGATGCCGAAGCGGACGTCGACCCGGCCGTGGAGCGACAGGCGGATCAGCAGGGTCGCGTGCAGCGCGCTCGCGACGTTCCGATACAGGCCCTGGAACTCGTCCCCGATGGTCTGGGTGAGCGGGTCGACCGCGAGGGCCGAGTCGTTCGCGAGCTCCAACGCCCGCCGGAGCTCGCGCTGGAGATCGTCCCTGTCCGCGTGCTGTTTCGAGCGGACGACGTCTCCGAGGACGGCGACCGCCGAGATCTCGCGCGCTTCAGCGTGCATGTCGTGAAGCTTATACCTTTAGAGCTGAAAAGTAAACGTGCATCCTTGATTCAGCGTGAATCAACGTCTTACCTTCAGTGGCTTGGGATCCAGCCCTACCCTTCACGACGACCGTCCGGGTCAGCCGACCCGCCCTCGAACCTCGGAGCCAGGCGGCGCGCCGTCTCCGCGAGCAGCTCAGGCAAGACGATCGTCTGTCCCACGACCGGCATGAAGCTCGTGTCAGCACTCCATCGGGGGACGACATGCCAATGGAGATGATCCGGCACGCCCGCGCCCGCCACTCGTCCGAGGTTCATCCCGATGTTGAAGCCATGGGGTGCGTACTCGTCCACGAGCGCTCTCACCGACCTCGCGACGAGGCGCTGGAGACCGAGGCTCTCCCGGTCCTCGAGCTCTTCGAGGTCCCCCACGTGACGATCCGGGATCACCAGGATGTGTCCAGGGCTGTAGGGGAACTTGTTGAGGACGGCGTATCCGTGATCCGAACGAGCGAGGACCCGCTCGGACTCCTTGCCATCTCTGATCCGGCAGAAGATGCACACCGCATCCTCGGGCTCGTCCTTGCTCTCCTGGATGTACTCCATGCGCCAGGGGCTCCACAGACGCTCCACTAGAAGGCGCTCTGGACGAGCGCGCGGCTGTGCGCCTCCTCGGCGAGGGTCGAGACGATCCGATCGAACGGCACGCCCTGGTGCTCCTCGCCCGACCGGTCCCGGACGGTGAAGGTCCCCGCCTCCAGGTCCCGGTCGCCCACGACAACCACGTACGGCGACTTCATCAGCTGGGCCGCGCGGATCTTCTTGCCGACCGTCTCCTTCGACTCGTCGACGTGCACCCGGAGGCCGGACGCGCGGGCCGTCACCGAGAGCTCCTCGCACGTGGGCACATGCCGGTCGGCCACCGGGACCAGCCGGAGTTGCTCCGGCGCGAGCCACAGCGGGAACGCGCCGCCGTAGTGCTCGATCAGGACCGCGCTGAACCGCTCCAGGGTCCCGAGGATCGCCCGGTGGATCATCACGGGTCGATGCCGCTGGTTGTCATCGCCCGTGTATTCCATGTCGAAGCGTTCGGGCAGCGCGAAGTCGCATTGCACGGTCGTGAGCTGCCAGAGCCGTCCCAGCGCGTCGCGGAAGTGGAAGTCCACCTTCGGCCCGTAGAACGCGCCCTCGCCCTCCGCGACCCGGTACTCGAGGCCGCTCTTCTCGAGCGCGAGCGTGAGCGCCTGGGTGGCGCGTCCGGCCGTCTCGGCGTCCACGATCGACTGGGCGACGGGCAGCGTCGAGAGCTCGACCACGGGATCGGTGAAGCCGAACGTCCGGTGGATCTCGAGCGTCAGGTCGAACACCGCGAGGATCTCGTCGATCACCTGATCCGGCGTGCAGATGATGTGCGAGTCGTCCTGGGTCCCCCCGCGGATGCGGAGCAGCCCGTGGAGCGTGCCGGCCTTCTCGTGGCGATAGATCGTGCCGAGCTCCGACAGCCGCATCGGCAGGTCGCGGTAGCTCCGGACCTGCGACTTGTAGACGAGCACGTGGAACGGGCAGTTCATCGGCTTGACGTAGTAGTCGCCGGTGTCGGCCTCCATCGGCGGGTACATGTTCTCCCGGTACTTCTCGAGGTGGCCGCTGGTCTCCCAGAGGACGGACCGCGCGATGTGCGGGGTGACGATCAGGTCGTATCCCCGCTCGGCGTGGAGGTTGCGGACCCAGTCCTCGAGCTCCTTCCGAAAGACCCCCCCGCGCGGATGCCAGATCCACAGGCCCGGCCCGAGCTCGTCCGGGCTCGAGAAGAGGTCCAGCTCGCGGCCGAGGCGGCGATGGTCGCGCTTCTCGGCCTCCTCCAGCCGGTGCCGGTGCGCCGCGAGGTCCTCCTGGGTCGCCCACGCGGTCCCGTAGATCCGGGTCAGCATCGGGTTCGTCTCGATGCCTCGCCAGTACGCGCCGGCGGTCGAGGTGAGGGTGAAGGCTCCCAGCCGCCCGGTGGACGGGACGTGCGGCCCTTCGCAGAGGTCGACCCATCCGTCGTTGCGGTAGAGGGAGACGACGTCGCCGGCGGCCACCTCGCCCTCGGCAGCGCCGATCGCCTCCACGATCTCGCGCTTGAACGGCTGGTCCTCCAGACGGGCGAGCGCCTCCTCGCGCGTGACCTCCTCCCGCAGGAACGGCTGGTCGGCCTCGACGATCCGGCGCATCTCGGCCTCGATCGCGGGCAGGTCGCCCTCCCCGATCGGCGCGGGCAGGTCGAAGTCGTAGTAGAAGCCGTCCTGGATCGGCGGGCCGATCGCGTACTTCGCGCCCGGATGCAGCCGGCAGACCGCCTTCGCCATCACGTGTGCGGTCGAATGCCGGAGGATGTGGAGCCCCGCCTGAGACACGGGGTCGATCGGTTCCACCGACGCGTCGGTCACCGGCACGAACGACAGATCTCGGAGCTCGCCGTCCACGCGTGCCGCGAGCGCATCCGGGGACAGCACGGCTCCGACCGGCTCCCCTTCGGGGAGCTCGACGGTCGCGCCGTCCGGAAGGGTCAGTCGAGGCACGCGGCCATGATATCGGTGAGGTCGGTCGCACCCGCCGGGACGCCCGGCGCGCTACTCGTACGCGATCGCCTGCAGGACCTCGATCCGAGACGCGCGGATCGCGGGGCCGATCGACGCGAGCAGCCCGAGCACCGCCGCGACCACCGCGAACCCGACGAGCATCCCGGCCGGAATCGTGAGGTGCGAGACGCCGAGGTCGGCGAGCGCCTGCTGCATCGCCCAGCCGAACACGATGCCGATCCCGATGCCGAGCAACGCGCCGAGCAAGGACACGATCACGGCCTCGATCACGATCATCCAGCCGAGCTGCGCGCGCTTCATCCCGATCGCCCGGAGCAGTCCGAGCTCGCGCACCCGCTCGTAGATCGAGAGGCCGAGGGTGTTCGCGATGCCGAAGGCCGAGATGATCACGGACAGGACGAGCAGCACGAGGACGATCCCGAAGACCTGGTCGATCGCCTCGTTCTGCTGCTCCTTGAACTCCGCCTGATCGTTCACCTCGACGTTCGGGAAGTCCCCGACGACGGCGTCGAGTGCGGACCTGGCCTCCTCGACGGTGACGCCCTCCGCCCGCGTGAGGAAGACCATCAGGTCGAGCTGCTCACCGAAGGAGCGTTCGTACTCGTCGAGGGAGATCGTGTAGTCGCCGAGCAGCCGGTTGTCCGTGTAGATGCCACCGATCGTGAGCGTGCGCTCGCCGCTCCGGGCGAACGTCACGTCGATCTGGTCACCGACCTGGAGGCTCTTCAGCCTGGATACGCCTCGATAGACGAGGATCGTCTCGGGGTCGGCGAGCGACTCGATCGATCCCGCCTGGATCGGGAGGTCGGTCACGTCCTGGAGGGTCGCCCCGTCCATCCCGGCGACGAAGATCGTGGCCCCGTCGAGCCTCGCCTGCCCCTGGCGGAGCGGCGCGACGGCGTCGAACTCGGCGGTCTCGTCGAGGCTCCGCGCCACCTGCGGGCTGAACGGCTGGAACTGCGCCGAGTTCAGGATGAAGTCCGCGCGCAGGACCTCGTCCAGGATCGCCGCCGCGGACGTCTTCAGGGATGCCATGAACACCGAAACGAACACGACGAGTCCGAGCCCGATCATCAACGCGGCGGAGGTCGACGCGGTCCGGCGCGGGTTGCGCATCGCGTTCTCGCGTCCGAGCTTCCCGGTCATGCCGGCGAGCGCCCGGGCGGGCGTGCCGATCGCCGCCGCCAACGGGCGAGCGACGAACGGCGAGAGCACCGCGACGCCGAGGAACGTGAACATCGCCCCCGTCCCCACGACGGCCGCGGTGTTCGGGACGTCGCCGAAGAGCCCGGATGCGAGGGCGCCGACGCCGATCGCGGCGAGGACGCTCCCGACGATGGCCCGGCGACGCAGCGACGAGGAAGGAGCGACGCTGCCCTCCCGCAACGCCTCGATCGGCGCAACTCGAGAAGCTCGTCTAGCGGGGAACGTCGAGGCCACCACGGTGACCAGGGTGCCCAAGACCAGCGAGATCACGATCGTGGCCGTCTCGATCCGCATGCCCGTCGGCGGAAGTTCGAGCCCGATCCCCGCGAGGATCGCCTTCAACGCGAGCGCGAGGCCGATCCCGGCGAGCAGGCCGAGCACCGACCCGATCAACCCGACGACCGCCGACTCGAGGAGCACCGCGCCGAAGACCTGCCTCCGCGAGGCCCCCAGCGCGCGGAGGAGCCCGAGCTCGCGCGTCCGCTGCGTCACCACGATGTTGAACGTGTTGAAGATCACGAAGGCTCCAACGAACAGCGCGACGAACGCGAACACCAGCAGGGCCGTCTCGAGGAACGCCAGCCCCTGCCGGATCTGATCCGCCTGCTCGTCGGCTGCGTCGGTCGCCGTGATCGCCTCGACCCCGTCCGGGAGCACGGCCTGCACCTCGCGGGCGACGGCCGCCGACGACGCTCCCTCCGTCGCTACGACGAAGATCTGATCGAAGAAGCCCTCCCGGTCGAAGAGCTGCTGGGCCGTCTCGAGCTCGAAGCTCGTGACGGTCGCGCCGCCGATCGAGTCGGACCGCTCGAGCCCGACGATGCCGCTCACCGCGTACGTGTCCGAACCCGCCCCGGTCACGACCTGGACGTCGTCGCCCACCGCAACCCCCGCCTCGGTGGCGGTGCTCGCGTCGAGCGCCACCTCGTCGGGGGCGTCCGGCGCCTGACCGTCGCGGATCTGGAACGGCGAGACGTGCTCGTCCCACGACGCCCCGATCGTGGGGGCGCCGCCGCCCTGGATCACCTCACCGGTCTCGGGATCGATGACCTGCGCGAAGCCGCTCACGCTGCCCTCCGCCACCTCCACCTGCGGGAGTGCGAGGATGTCGTCGAGGACCGCCTCCGGGATCGGGTCGCGTTCCTGCGCCCCTCCCCCGCCGGGCCCGCCGGGCGCTTCCTGGAACGCGCTCTTTCCCTGAACGACGACGTCCGTCTTCGCGAAGATGTCCCCGAACAGGTCGTCGAACGCGGACAGCGCCGTGTCGGTGAGGACGAGCGTCCCCGCGACGAAGCCCACGCCGAGGACGATCGCCAGGGCGGTGAGGGCGAGTCGGAGCTTCCTCGCGAGGAGGCTCTTCAGGGCGGCGCGCCACATCTCAGGTCTCCAGGAGCTTCATCCGGTCCAGGACCTTCTCGGCCGTGGGGTCACGCATCTCGTCGACGATCTGCCCGTCGGCGAGGAACACGATCCGGTCCGCGTAGCTCGCGCCTACCGGGTCGTGGGTGACCATCACGATCGTCTGCCCGCGATCGGTGACGGAAGCCTTCAGGAAGCCAAGCAGCTCCTGGGATGCGCGCGAGTCGAGGTTGCCCGTCGGCTCGTCGGCGAACACGATCTCCGGACGGGAGACGAGCGCCCGCGCCGCGGCGACCCGCTGCTGCTGCCCGCCGGACAGCTCCGAGGGGAGGTGCGTCAGCCGGTCCCGGATCCCGATGGTGTCGACGACCTCGTCGAAGCGAGCCCGGTCCACGTTGCGGCCGGCGATGTCGATCGGCAGCGTGATGTTCTCGGCTGCCGAGAGCGTCGGGACGAGGTTGAACGCCTGGAACACGAAGCCCACGCGATCGCGCCGGATCTCCGTGAGGTCGCGGTCCTTGAGGTGCGTCAGATCCTGGTCGCCGATCCATACGGTGCCGGACGTGGGCTTGTCGAGGCCCGCCAGGCAGTGCAGGAGGGTGGACTTGCCCGAGCCCGACGCGCCCATGATCGCCGTGTACTCGCCGGCCGCGAACTCCACGGAGACGCCGCGGAGCGCCTCGACGGCCGCCGCCCCCTCGCCATAGACCTTCCGGAGGTCGACCGCTCGGGCCGCGGCGATCCGGGTTCGTGTGAGCATCGTTGATCCCCTCTCGTGCGTCGCAGGCGCGGAGCTTACGTGACGGATGGAACTGGCTGTGTCGCCGTCTCGACGTTCGGCCCGCGCGATCGACGCTTACGGCTGGCTTTCGTCGCCCTGGGCGAGGTCGTAGATGCGATTCAACCGGCGCTCGGCATCCTCGAGCTTCTCCTCCGCGGTCGCGCCACCGACCACTTCATTCGATGCCAACTCGAGGATCGAGCGCAGTCGCCGCTCGACCTCCCCGAGCCGCTCCGTCAGGTCGATGCGCTCCTCGTCAGGCGTCATCGTCGGACCAGGTCGGATCCCGCCGCGCTCGTCATCAGGAGCCCGGACCCTCTTGCGCCAATCCCTGCAGCTCGGCCCACATGGCCGCGCCCATCTTCGCGTCGAACAAGCCCTTGACCTCCCACGACACGACTTCTGCCAAACGAAGGCCTACGAAGCCGAACTCCGCGGGCGCACCCCGCTCGGCCGGCACACCGAAGGTGACCGTCTTCGAGGTGGTCAGTCTCTTGAGCAGCCGAACGAGTGCGTTGAGGTCGGATGCCTCGTGAAGCTCCCATTCCTTGGTGCTGCCGTCTTTGAATCGGACCTCGAGGCTCGCCATGACCCCGCAGGATACGACTCACGGCCGCCCCGAGGAGCGACTCCGTCGCCTGGATGTCGGGGACTCGAGCACGCGTCATGCGATGCAGCGGTTAGGAACACCCCACCCCTACCTGCGTCGATGCAGGAACTTGCAGGCCAGAGCTTGTGCGTGTGTCACATGAGGCCGAGGGTTTCCGGCCTATTCCGAAGCATTCTGCGGCCTGTTTGCGGCCTGTTCCGGGCTCAGGTCGAGGAATCGGGAGGCAGGCCGTCCCGGGTGGCGTAATCGACCCAGGGGCAGTTGATGAGCTCCGGCCCGGAGCAGGGAAGCTCCATGGCCTCGAGGTAGATCCCAAGCCCCAACACCAGCAAGCCCGCGACGGCCATCAGCAGGATGATGTTGCGCCACGGCATTGGGCGAGCCTACCGTCCCGGCTCGTGGGCGCAATCATGGGCCACCTACGGCGGGATCGAGAGCGAGCAGGCTTGAGTCCCGAGCAGGCTGCTCGGCGCTTGGGCCTGGCGCTCTACAACTTGGTCTACGAAGCCTGGCTGCTGAATGAGGACCAGCCGCGATCGGAGGACCCGTTCCCTCTCTGTCGGGCAGAACGGATCACTCCTTGGCTCCACGAGGACGACGACTGCTGGGTGGCGCTCTGCATGTTCTGTCAGGAGCCGATGGTGGTGGAGCGAGAGCACGCCTTCCCTGAGCCGGAGCTCGAGGCGAAGATGCTCCAGACCCTCGAGGCGTCGGCTGAGTCCTTCTTCGGGAGCGGCCGTCTCCGCAAGCGGTTTCGCATCGACACGGAACGCCGGGAGATTCCGGATCACTTCCACGCGCACGGACGGCCGGCGCGGTCCCTTGTTGGCTAGGGCATCGCCCCAAGGCGTTGCCCTAGGACCCTGCCGCAGAATCGGGGCGTGCAAATCATTGCGGTCCTCGTGGGTCGGGACCATTGGGTAGTCAGGAACGGGGTCGCTAGCCCCCTCCACGACGGATCTTGTCAAGCTCCTCCTGCGCCCACCCGACAAACTCCTCGAATCGGCCTACGGTCATTCTCACGCCGTGTTTGGACACAACTTCGCTCCCAGCTGAGCCGATTTCCTCGGCCGTAGGCTCGTCCGTCAAGAAGAAGAGATACACGTCCCCAACCCCGGCCTCGTCATAGCCGAGAACGAAGTTCAGCGCCCGCGGAGCGCCGTTGCTACTTCCGTCGGTATCAAGACTCGCTTGTCACCAATCCGAACGACGAAGTCATCCTCCAACCGATCAGCACCACCTTCCCGCTGGGCTCGCCTACCGACTTGCGGCCTGTTTGCGGCTTTTCGAGCCTCTCTACAGGTTTTTGATTCACCACCGCGAGCTGCAAACGGCCCGTGACCTGCGGTTTTGCTCGTGGGCGCGGCAGGTTTTGAACCTGCGACCTCTTGCGTGTGAAGCAGATTAGGTGCGAGTTCGCTACCTGCGACGATTGGAAACGGGCACTCAGGAGGGTGTCTCGCATGTCTCACTGGTCTCCGGAAGACCTTGCTTCTTGCCAGTCAGTAAGCACTCTTGTAGCACTCTTCGAAGTGCCCTACCGACGGACTCGTCGTCCGCGCGAGTGGCCGCGCATCGTGAAGCGCGCCGAACTGGCTGAAGTGTCTTCCGACGAGAGAATCGGTGAAGGTGCGTTTCGGTTGAGCGGGAGCGGCTGCTCCGCTGCTGGGCCTATGCCCAGTCGGATGCCAACTCGGCAGCGAGGTCCTCGAGGGCATGAGAGGCGTCGTGCATGGCGCGCTCCTCCCCGAACCGCGCGACCATCGACCGCACGGTGGCGCCATGAGGTGCCACAGTAGCGCGACCCGTCAGGATCGCAGCGGGTCGGCCGGCGAGCCGAGCTTCGCGCAGCACGCCGGCGACCACTTTGCCCCGCAAGGACTGCTCGTCTAACGACCCCTCCCCCGTGATCACCAGCCCAGCCGCGCTTACTCGATCAATGAACCGGGTCTTCTCCATCACGACCTCGATCCCCCGGCGAAGTCGGGCCCCGCAGAAAGCCATCAGCCCAAAGCCAAGCCCTCCCCCCGCGCCGGCCCCAAGCTCGGCCCTTACGTCGACGCCGAGGTCCCGGCGCACCACGGTGGCGAGGTGGCCGAGAGCTCGATCCGTCATCGCGACGTCCTCCGGCGACGCTCCCTTCTGTGGGCCGAAGACCGCACTCGCACCGTTCGGCCCCGTGAGGGGGTTGTCCACGTCCGCCATGCCGATCACACTGACCCCGGCCAGACGCGGATCCATCCCCGACAGATCGATCGACGCGAGGTCCACTAGCGTCCTCGGCCCGTCCCGGAGCGGGCGATCCAGAGTATCGGCGAAGCGAGCGCCGAGCGCAGTGGCCATCCCGACCCCTCCGTCGTTGGTTGCGCTCCCGCCGATGCCCACGAGGATCGAACGTGCTCCGGCATCCAGCGCCGCCGCCATCAGCTCGCCCGTCCCGCGGGACGACGCGCGTGTGGGATCCCGTCGATGCTCCGAGAGCAGGCCGAGGCCCGATGCACGTGCCGTCTCGATCAACCCGACGTCACGCGTCAGGGCAAGCTCCGCATCCAGCGGATCGCCGAGCGGTCCGTGCACACGGACGCGGCAGACTTCGTCCTCCGGCCCCACCAGGACCTGGAGCGTGCCCTCTCCCCCATCGGCCAAGGGAAGCAGATCGACCTCATCTGCCTGCCTGCTCCTAAGCCACCCGCGGCCCATCGCCTCCGCCGCCTCACGAGCGGAGAGCGTTCCTCTGAACTTGTCGGGGGCGATCAGGACCCGCACGGGTGCCGCGCGCTCACTCACTGGCCGCCGGTCGCCACGCCTCCCAGGAGATGGAAGATGAAGTAGCACGCCAGCCGGTGCGAGATGTAGCTGGGGTGATCGTAGGCGGGGATCAGCTCCACGATGTCCATCAACGCCGGCTTCTTCGCACCCACCATCTCGCAGGCCTTCAGGATCTCCCACGAGGTGAGCCCGCCCACCTCGGGACCGTCCGTGCCCGGGAGGAACGCCGCGTCCACCACGTCCGAATCCCATGAGACGTAGAAGCAATCGACGTCTTCCGTGACCTTCTCCAGAGCGTCCGCCACCACCGCCTCGACACCGTCGCGACGGATGTCGCGCATGCGATACAGGTTGATCCCGTGCTCTTCGATGAAGTTCCACTGCTCAGGGGGATTCGTCGCCCCTCGCACCCCGACCACCGCCATGTTCTTGGGGTCCACGTTCGGGAGCTCGACCATCCGAGCCATGTGGGACCAGTTCGTGAACCGCTCTCCGTCAACGTCCGGCTGGCAGTCGATGTGCGCGTCGAAGTGGATGTAGCCGAACTTCCTCTCTTCGCCGATGTGCGTGGACAGCGCCTGTCCGATCGGGATCGGGAGCGAGTGATCCCCGCCGATGCAGATCGGCATCGCCCCCGCCTCAAGGATCCGGCCGACGTAGTCCTCGATGTTGTTCCGCGAGCGCTCCGCGTTGGCGGGGATGATCGGCACATCGCCGCAATCGATCAGATGGAACTCGTCAAACAGGTCGATGTCGAAGTCGCCCAGGTACGGCAGGTACTGGTCTGAGACGAACCGCATCATCTTCGGGGCGAGGCTCGAGCCGGATCGGTACACCGTGGCCTGGTCGAACGGGACGCCAAGGAACACGGCCTTCGCACCCTCGTCCCGAATCGCGGGGGTCGTGCACGGTACCCAAGGTGCCTTGAGGAACGTTCCCGGACCGTTATGGAGCAGCCCTCCTCTGCCCGATGCCGAAGCGCCCTGCGTGAACATGTCTGGGTGTGTAGTCACGCCTGCCCCTTCCCCTCGTCCCGACGCCCTACCGGCCGGGGCCATGGCATGTATGCCACCATCGATGGTCGGCAGTCAACCGTCGACAAGAGACCCTGGCTCAGATCGGGAGGCGGAGTATCCGAGCGGCGTTCGCCCCGAGGATCGCTGCCTTCTCCTCCCTCGCGAGGAGCGGCAGATCCATCACTAAGTCGACCGTCCGACCGAGGTCGTACTAGGGGAAATCGGTCCCGAGCATCACCCGCAAGGGCCCGACGTCCCGGATCAGCCGCGCCAGGTCCTCTCGTCTCGGCGCGTTCGGCGCTCCGGTCCATTCGATGACCTCCGAAAGGTCGAACGACGCATAGGGGAAGGCACGCGCGAACTCCGCCGTCCGATCCCAGCGCGCCCCCCCGAAGTGGGCGAGGACTAGCGTGAGGTCCGGGAAGGCATCGAGGACCGGCCCGAATGAGGCAGGGTCCGCGAACCGCGCTCCGTTCTTCGCTGCGCCAGAGTGCGAGAGCACGGGGAGCCCGAGCTCCACGCACGTCCGGTAGATCGCGTGCATCCGAGGGTCGTCAGGCATGAACCGCTGCGCGACCGGGTGGATCTTGATCCCGCGGGCACCATGCCTTCCGACCATCTCCCGCAGATGCCCCGCGCCCTCCTCGCCGCCGAGCACTGTCGGATCGGCCCCGACGAAGACCGACAGCTCGGGGTGCGCGGCGGCGGTTGCAGACGCCCACCAGTTCAGACGGATCAACCGCTCCGCGTGGGCGTCGGGGCCGGCCGCGCGAGTGGCGTCGTCGAGGAGATCCACCGCGAACAGGTTCACCACGACGGCATGCGCGAATCCGGCCTCGCCCATCGCGGCCAAGGCTCCGTCGACGGCGCCGCCGAACCGGGAGAACACAACGTCGGGCCTGTGTCCGTATTCCCAGATCTCGTACGTGGCCTTCTCCTGCTCGCCGGCCTCATCCGTCTCGTAGAGATGCATGTGCACGTCGACGCAAAGAGGATCAGGCATCGGTTGACCCCAGCTCGGCGGCGGCCGCGCGCTGTGCGGCGCGCCGGTCACGGCGCGAGACCCAGCGCGGCTGATCACAGATGCGGCCGAGGAACTCGATCACCGTGTGCGCGGCGAGATAGGAGGTCACGCCCGTTCCCCCGCGCGAGCACCTTCCGAATGGTCTCAGTGATGTTGGCGAACGTGCCCCCGACGTTCGTGGCAGCACGTCGGCGTCGCCGACGTCGGCGATCAGCCCGGCTCTCATCTCTGGTTCCAGGAAACGACGCCCACGCTGCGGGTCGTAGTAGCCGGGGCCGCCACCCGTGAAGCGGAGCGAATGCTCTCGGATCGCGCGAGGCCCGAACCGTGATCCAGGCATGAACGGCGAGCCCTCGTCCGTCAGAACGCCCACCACCGAGACGTCCGCCTCGAGCGCATCCAGGTCGGCGACGACCGGGGCGCGCTGGAACGACGGGATACCGACGAACGGCATGTCCAGCGGCCCTTCGCCGTCTCCGCCACCTCGGTCCCCGGATCCGCGTTCCGTCATCAGCGACCTCCCTCGCCCGGTGAATCTAACCCCCAACGAGTGTCGGATAGGATTTCGCCGATGGCCGCGATGGATCCTTCCCTCAGACTGGCGCTCCACGAGCGGATCCCCTTGGAAGCGACGCGGCTGATCGAGGCCGCGTCGGCGAGCTCGCTAACGCTCCGGGTCACCGGCTCGGTCGCTGTGCGGCTGCGCAGCGGCGAGCTCGCGCCGACGATCGACGCGTTGGGGCGGCGCATGTTCCGCGACATCGACTTCTGGAGCTACTCGAAGGAGCAACAGGCGCTGGAGCACCTCTTCGAAGCCAACGGATACGTGACCGACCCGCAGATGAAGCACGCCCGCGAATGGGGAGTGAAGCGCCTTATTTTCGAGCACCCCGAGACCCATGTGTACGTCGACGTCTTCATGGACGAGCTCGTCATGTCCCACACAATCGACTTCCGGGGGCGGCTGGCGCTGGACTCACCCACGGTGCCGCTCGCCGACCTCCTGCTCTCAAAGCTCCAGATCCACGAGATCACGGAGAACGACCTCATCGACATGGCGGTGCTCCTGGCCGGTCACGGATTCGGTCCCGGCGACCGCGAGCGCATCGATCTCGACCACATCGCGGGGCTCCTGCGGAGGGATTGGGGCTTCTACCACACGACGATCGGCAACATCGAGAAGTGCGACGAGGCGTTGAACCGGTTCGACGCTCTTGCGTCGGAACCCGCGGCCACGGTGCGGGAGAGGCTCCGCGTGATGCGGGACGGGATCGAGGCGGCTCCGAAGTCCACGAGGTGGAAGCTCCGCGCCCGGGTCGGAACCCACGCGCCCTGGTACGAGATCGTCGAAGACGTGGATCGGTAGGCCGAGACGGTGACAGCGGAGGCCGGAAGGCCGGCACGCGCGAGCGCCGGGCCCCGATCGATCACCGCTGCGGTGATGGAGCGTCCGGGAGAGCCGCTTCGGGTGGAGGATCTGCTCTTGGACGGGCCCGGTCCGGGAGAGGTTCGTGTCCGGATGCTGGCGAGCGGCGTCTGCCACTCCGATCTGCACATGGTGGAGGGAGAGTGGGGCGACACCCCGCCGATCGTGCTCGGGCACGAGGGGTGCGGGATCGTCGAGGAGCTCGGCCCGGGGGTGACCGCGCCCCAGCCCGGCCAGGTCGTGGTGCTCGACTGGTTCGCCTCGTGCGGAACGTGTCGCGATTGCTCGGCCGGACGGCCGTGGGTATGCCGACGCACGAGGTCGATCGAGAACGTGCTTCCCGACGGCACCACGCGCCTTCACCGGCCGGATGGGTCGCCGGTCCTCCCGTACCTCGCCGTGGGGACGTTCGCGACGACCTCCGTCGTCGTAGCCTCGTCGGCCGTTCCGATCCCGGAGGGACTTCCGCCAGAGGTTGCTTCGTTGATCGGGTGCAGCGTCACGACCGGCGTGAGCTCCGTCCTTCGAGCAGCCACCCCGCCGCCGGGTTCGCCGGCCGTCGTGTTCGGCCTCGGTGGGGTCGGGCTCTCGATCGTCATGGGGCTGGCGCTGGCCGGCGCGGCTCCGATCGTGGCGGTCGACCGAGTGCCCGCGAAGCTGGACGTCGCCGCGGCGATCGGGGCGACGACCACCATCGCGGCCGCCGACGCGGACGCCACCGTGGAAGCGGTCCGCGACGCGACCTCGGGCGGCGCGCTCTTCGCGTTCGAGGCGATCGGACTCGAAGTGACCATCGACCAGGCCATCCGGTCGCTGCGGGCCGGCGGGACGGCGGTGCTCGTCGGCATGACGCCGTTCGGCGTGCGACCGTCGTTCGACGCGTTCGACCTCGTCGACCGGAGCCTCGCCGTCGTGGGGACCAACTACGGCTTCAGCGTTCCCAAGGAGGACTTCCCTCACTACGCGGACCTGTATCTCCAGGGCCGGCTCCCGCTCGACCGGTTGATCGACGAGCGGATCGGCCTCCACGACGTGAACGATGCCCTCGACGCCATGCGCCGAGGTGAGGGCGTCCGCCGAGTCATCGTGTACCCGTAGCCGGATCGCCCTTCGCGCCAGGTTCGAGCGTGAGATGCCGCAGAAGCCGGTCGCGAGCCGATTCCAGGTGCTCGGTGACCATCGCCTCGGCCCTCGAGGCGTCGCCTGACTCCACGACGTCGAGGAGGTCACGGTGCTGCGTCCACACCTCGTCGAAGGAACCGTAGAACCGCTCCTCCTCGAGGCGAAGGAGGATCCTGAGCGCGGAGGCGTTCCGGACGAACGCCTCGTGGAGTCTGCGATTGCCGCTGACGCGGCAGAGGGTCTCGTGGAACTCGTAGTCGGCCCGGACCAGCCTCTGGAGATCGACGGCCTTGGCCGCGGCTCCGATCCCCTCCACGGCGCGCCGGAGGACCTCCAGCGCCGCAGGGTCGCCGCGGGCGATCACCAACCGCGCGGCCCGGCTCTCGATGGCCACCCGCAGGTCGTAGACGTCTCGGACGTCCTCGGCGGTGGGCGTGGCGACGAACGTGCCGCGCCGCGGCTCTTCCCGCACCAGGCCCTCGGCGGCGAGCTGCTTCAGCGCCTCGCGGAGCGGCCCACGGCTGATCCCCAGTTGTTCGGCGAGCTTGGCCTCCACAAGCCGGTCGCCGCTCGCGAAGTCCCCAGTCAGGATGCGCTCCCGGATGAGCTCGGCGGAGCGCTCCGCGAGCGTCGGGGATGAGAGCCGGCGGAGCGACTTCACCTGGGGCCGCTCCGGTCGGCCGCGACGGCGTCTCGCCCCTCCGATCCGAGACGGGTCAGTGCCACGAGGCTGATCATCTCGAACGCGATGTTCGCGGCGAGCGTCGAGGTTTGCTCCGCAGGGTCGTAGGCGGGGATCACCTCGACCACGTCGAACCCGACGAAGTCGATGCCTCGGAGCCCGCGCAGGATCTGCAGGACGTCGAACGAGGAGGGGCCGCCGGCCTCGGGCGTACCGGTGCCCGGGGCGAACGCGGGGTCGACGACATCGATGTCGAAGCTGATGAACGCCCGCCGATCCCCCACCCGCTCGCGGATGCGATCCACAGTCGCCTCGACGCCGATCGAAAGCAGCTCGTGGGTGGGCAGGTACGCGAGTCCAAGATCCGACGTCAACACGGCCCAGTCCTCCGGCGCGTAGAGCGAGCCCCGCAGGCCCACCTCGATGGAGTGCTCCACGTCCACCAGGCCCTCCTCGATCGCGCGCCGCATCCACGTGCCGTGGTTGTACTTCTCACCGAAGAACGAATCCCACGCATCGGTGTGGGAGTCGAACATCACGACAGCCATCGGACCGATCAGCCGCGTCGCGCGGAGGTGGGGCAGCGTCACGGAGTGATCCCCTCCGAGCAGAAGCGGCACCACCCCTGCCTCCACCACGGGTCGCACCTCACCCTCGATCGCCTCGTAGCTGCGCTCGATGTATCCGGGGACGATCGCCACGTCGCCGTAGTCGACGCAGGAGAGGACGCGGAACGGGTGAACCTCGAGGACGGGATTGTGACCGCGGATCAGGACCGAGGCGGAACGGATCGCGTTCGGCCCGAACCGGCCGCCGGTTCGAAACGACACACCCGTGTCGAACGGGACACCGATCACGGCGAGGTCGACGCCCTCGAGCGTCCGCACGTTCGGGAGTCGCGCGTACGTGGGGATGCCCGTGAAGCGGGGCGACTTCAGCGAGTCGGCCGGGACGTAGCGGGGTTGTTCGGAGCGGCCGGCTCCCGGTCGTTCCGACGGTCCATCCATCATTCCGCTCTCCCTCCGGTCAACGGGACGGTCTGCCCCTCGAACGGCGCACCCTCGTCGGAGGCGAGGAACGCCACGACGCCGGCGATCTCCGACGCGCTCGCGATCCGGCCGAGGAGCGTGTCGAGCGCGTAGCGCCGCTCCATCTCTGGGACGGTGATGCCCGAGAACGCCGCGTCGGCGGCTAGCTGCGGCGTGGAGACGACGCCGGGAGCGACGGCGGTGACTCGGACGCCGTCCGCACCGACCTCCTGCGCCATCGCCCGCGTCAGCTCGATCAAGCCCCCCTTGGCGGCGGCGTACGCGGTGGCGCCTCGTGCGCCGACGAGCCCCCAGATCGAGGAGACGTTGACGATCCGCCCCCACCTGGCCTCGACCATCCTGGGGATGATCCGGCGAGAGACGAGGAAGGGCGCGGTGAGGTTGACCGCGATCTGGCGATGCCAGTCGTCTAGGTCCATCTCGGTCAGCTCTCGCATCGAGAGCACGGCCGCATTGTTCACGAGGACCTCGACCGACCCCAGCCGCGATTCGATCGAGGACACCATCCGTTCCACCTGGCTCGGATCGGCCACGTCGGCGGGGAAGGGCTCCGCCGTGCCCCCTGTCGAGGACACGCGCCCGGCCGTCGCCTCGGCCTTCTCCGCGTGGAGCGAGTTCACGGCGACGACGGCGCCCTCCGTCCCCAACCGACCCGCGATCTCAGCACCGATGCCCTGCCCGGCCCCGGTCACCAACGCCACGCGACCGGTCAGCCCGTCGCTGCGACTCGCCCCCCGCTCGCTCCCCGCCGGCTCGCCGGGACCGGGGATGAGGACCTCGCCGGTCAGATAGCCGGCATCGGGACACATGAGCAGACGAACGGCGCCGGCCGCGTCGTTCAACGCACCCGGGGGGACCAAGATCGCGTTCACGGTGACGCCCCGTGGTCCGATCTCCGCGGCGAGCGAGCGGGCCAGTTGAGCGATCGCCCCGGAGGTCGCCGCCAGGTGAGCCCACCCGGCCGGGTGAGTGATCCGCCATCCGACCAGGGCGATCGCACCGCTCCCCCGACCGCCCATCAGGCGCGCGGCGGCCCGGGCGACGTGCATCGCGGCGGTCTGATTCATCGCCAGCGCGGATCCCCAGAGGTCGTCGGACAGGGCGGCCACGCCCACCTCGGGCGCCGGTGCGGGCACCGTGACGAGGCAGCGCATCGGCCCGTGGGCCTGCTCCAACGCCGCCAGCGCCTTCTCGGCGCCGGCGGCGGCGGACAGATCCGCCTGGACGAACGCGATGCCCTCGTCCTGCCCCGGTGGCGGCTCGGGCGCGAGCAGCGCGACCTGGTCCAGTCCGCGGAGCGTGCGCCCGAGCGCCACCGTGCCGGCGCCCGAGGCGGCCGACGCGAGCGCGATCAACGTCGGCTCCATCCGATTCCGCTACTCGATCGGGATCTCCTCGTACCGGCGATCGAGATCGACCCCCTGCCGTTTCCGATAGGCCTTCCATACGTAGAACCAGATCACCGCGAAGACGAGGCCGAGTGCCGCGCCCCAGTTCGCGAACTTGAGATTCAAGGAGAAGGCACTGTCGATCGTGAGCCGATAGACGGCCCAGCCGACGATCACGCTTGCGACGATGCCCACGAGACTCATCAGTGGGAACCCCCCAACCCGCCAGGCGATCGGGGAGTTCTCGAACTCCTGCCTCCGGACGAAGGGGAAGAAGACGGCCCACACGCTCACCACGATGAACGAGACGGCCAGACCGAGGAACCCGGAGATCGGGCCGAGCAGGTCGGTGAACGCGAACAAGGCCAGGAAGGTCTCGCCGATGACCGCCCACAGGAGGAGAGCCCAGTGGGGCGAGTGATACTTCTCGTTCACGTTGCCGAGGAATTCCGGCGCCATCCCGTCGATGGCCCAAGCCAGGGTGGCTCGACTCGAGTACACGAGCGTCGTTCCGGTGACGAAGATCGCGATGGCCAAGACCCAGATGCTCATGAGGATTGTGAGTACGACGTTCCCGCCCGCGACAGCCGTGAAGAACGGCACGAATGGCGGCGCATCGAGGGGGATCCCGTTGGCGGACGCCGACAGCAGGAAGTCGGAGCCGAACGCCGATTGGTACAGCGACGTCAGGGCAACGAAGGCGATCCCCATCAGGATCATCGCGCCCGTGATCCCGATCAGCTGGCTTCGCTGGACATTCTTGATCTCACCAGAGAACGACGTCGACGCGACCGCGAACCAGATCGAGAACGCTGGCCAGATCATGAACTTCATCGTTTCGCCGAAGTCAAAGGCGGCGGCGGGTGCGACGCCACTCGCGACTCCATCAGCCACGACCTGCCCGTAGGCACCGGCACCGGCGAGTTCGTTGAAATTGGCTCTGAAGTCGAGAACGCCGACGGCGGCGAGGAGAAGAACGACGATCGTCAGAGCGAGGCTCCCCAGCGCCAGGTACGTCGCCCATCGCTGCCACGTGAAGTAGACGCCCGCGCCTCGGTATTGCAGATAGGTGAGAGACAGGATCATCACGCTGCCGGCGATGAAGATCCCCCAACCCGTTGTGAACCAATTCGCTGCGTCGAGAAGGGACTGGTTGTCGGTCTGCACGCCGAGCCCGGCGAGCATCGGTGACACCGAGTACAGGCTGAAGAAAGCACCGTTGATGCCCGTGTAGAACGTCTCCCAGAACGCGAACGAGAAGCTCACCGCGAATCCGACAACCGGCGCGAGTGTTCTTGACAAGTAGACGTATTCGCCTCCCGATCTTGGGTAGAGGGTCGCGAACATCGCAAAACAGATCCCCATCGCGATCCCGGCCAACGTCGCGATCAACGATGCCAGCGGCATCGACGCGCCCGGATAGAAGCCCCACGCGAGGACGATGAACACGATGTAGGAGAGGGCGATCTGTTGGACGCTGTAATACATGACGTCCTGTGTGTTCACCTGCCGAACGAGCCCCGAACTTGCACGGGTGAAAACGCCTGTGGTCGCGGGCATCTCGGTCGCCATTGCGTACCCCCTTCGCTAGCCGGTCACTAACTCGACCTTCTTGAGTCCCCTCTTCGGATCGATGTCGACGAGGACGCCGTCGAGGACGCCCTCGCCGTACTCGCTACCCGGATTCGTGATCGTCACGCCCTCGAGCTTCTTCACACCCTTCGACTCGTGGATGTGGCCATGCAACCCGACCATGGGCCGGTACTTCTTGATCGCATCACGCGTCGCCGTGCTCCCGACGGCGATCATCTCCAGACCCGCGGCGCCCACCCTGGGCCGGAGGTAGTCGTCGAGCTTCGGCGCCACGTCCAATCCGCTCCCGAGGGGTGGCACGTGCAGGCTGAAGATCGCCCGGTCCGTGTTCCGAACGCCCGTGGCGACCTTGTCGATGCGCTCTGCCAGCTCCTCCTCGGGGACGTCTCGCGGGCACGCCCACGGGGTCGGGTTGCCATACCCCATCCCAAGCAGCTCGATGCCGCCCTCGAGCTCGATGACCTTTCCATTGGGGTCTTCGATCACCTCCGATCTCGCGATCGCCTCGTCCACCTCGAAGAAGTCGTCGTTGGCGCCCGACACGAAGCAACGAACGCCGGTCCCGCGAAGCTTTTGGTCGGCTTCCGCCATCCACGCATCGACGCGCTCGATCACGAGGCGCTTGAAGAGTCGATCGATCGATTCCTGGTCGGCCTCGTAGGCGGCGTACTCGTCGGGAGTCGTCACGAACGGATACTGACCCGCGTCGGCGATCCTCGTCTCGAGATCCTCGAGCCCCTCCGGGCTGCCCACCTTGCGCTGGATGCCCATGAAGGTGGCCGTGTACGTGCCTCCGCGATCGATGATGGGTACGACGAACTTCCCGGTGATGTCGCCGCCCAGGATGATGTGATCCGTCTCGTAGAACTTCCACGAGTTCAGGAACTTCTTCCAGCACTTCCTGGATGCGTGGACGTCGGAGCAGAAGTAGAGGCGCACCGTGAGCTACCCGTCACCTCCTTGGAATTCGTCGTCGATGATCGACCCGATCCGTCCGACGAGGAGGTCCACGAGCTGGGCTCCCAGCTCGGCCGAGGCCGGCACCGCGCTGTATCCGACCCCGTTCGGCCACAGGATGTCGTCCGGCGGCGGGAAGATGTCGTACGTCACCGAGCGCTTCGCTCCACCCTCGGCCTTCAGATCGGTGCGGACCAGCTCGGGTGCGAGCGCCTCCATCATCGACGTCTCCGTGATCGAGGCGTGCTCCGCCTCCCAGCCGGGGAAGGCGTCCCCGAAGATCCGGCGAACGTCATCGTCGCTCACCTGGTCCCACCAGTGGACGAGCAGCGCCTTGTGCGTGTCCTTGTGGGGTTCGATGGCCTGCTCCAGCGCTTCCAGCAGCGTCCAGGCGTTCTCCCAGTGCCCGTTCAACACCACGACCTTTCGGAACCCCTGCCGCATCCAATCCTCTGTGACGCCGGTAACGACCTGCTCCAGCGTGCGCCCCGGGAGCCCGACGGACCCGGGGAAGTGACGCCCACCTCCGGTGCGCGGGCGGGAGTACGCGCCATAGAAAAGCGGAGGGGCGACGATCATCTGTCTCGACGCCGCCACCCGCTTCGCCAGTTTGTAGGGGATGAACCCGTCGGTGCCCAGCGGCAGGTGGGGACCGTGTTGTTCGATCGCGCCGACGGCCAGCGCGATCGGCGTTCCGGCCTTGATCTCGTCCCGCACCTCCGGCCAGGTCATCAGCTCGAGGAGCATCGGTCCTTCCGTCGCTCCGGCCATCACCAACCTCCCCTCACAGCCCGTACCAGGCGGTCGCTCCGCCGTCGACGACGATGACGGCGCCGGTCATGAACGAGGACGCGTCGGAGGCCAGGAAGAGCGCGGTCTCGGCGATCTCCTCCGGCTCGCCCACGCGCTGCAAGAGCACGGGCTCGGTCTGCCTCCGTTCGAGCTCCGCCGGATCCTCGCCTGCCTCGAACCAATCCCGCAACATCGGCGTATCGATGGGCCCCGGGCACAGGCAGTTCACGCGGATCCCGAGCCCGCCGCAGTCAACCGCCAACGCGCGGGCCATGTTCACCACGGCCCCCTTGGAGGCGCAGTAGGCGACGGCCTCCCGCGCCCCCACCAGTCCGAGCTCGGACGCCGTCAGGACGATCGATCCGCCGCCGGCGCGCACCAGGGCGGGGATCCCGTACTTCGCCAGGCGGAACGTGCCCCCGACGTTCACATCTAGGACCTGCTCGTAGACGTCGTCACTCGTCTCGGGTGCAGTGCCGGTGAGCATCACACCCGCGCTGGCGTACAGGACATCGATCTTCCCGAAGCGGCCCTCCGCCTGGGCGACCAACGCCTCGACGTCCTGCGAGACGCGGACGTCCGTGCGGAGGAACACGGCCTCGCCACCCGCGGACGAGATCTCGTCGACCACCTGCCCGCCTTCCTCCTCGCGGCGAGAGGCCACGGCCACCTTCGCTCCCTCGCGTGCGAAGCGGATCGCGCCCGCCCGGCCCAGGCCGGAGGTGCCCCCCGTGACGATGGCGACCTTCCCCTCCAGCCGCCCGTCACCCATGGTCGGGGGTCACCTGCTCGAGCAACGTGAACAGCGCCGAGTGATCCAGCTCGCCTCCACCGCCGTCAACGAGTCGACGGAGCGCGTCTGCCGTCACCTCGAAGGCCGGGACGGCCGAGTCCACCCGTGCCGCGGTGTCCAGGACGATGCGCGCGTCCTTCAGGTGGAGGCGAGAACGGAACCCGGGGGTGAAGGTTCGGTCGAGCATGCGCTGGCCGTGGATCTCCAGGATCTTGCTTCCGGCGAACCCTCCGAGGAGCGCCTCCCGCACACGTCGCGGGTCGACGCCTGCCCGCTCCGCCAGAGCCAGCGCCTCCGCCACGGCCTGGATGGTCGACGCGACCACCAGTTGGTTGCACGCCTTCGCGACCTGACCGGCACCGGAGTCCCCCACGTGCACGATGGTCGTTCCCATCGCCCGGAGCAGCGGCATGGCCCTGGAGACATCGTTCTCGCTCCCGCCGACCATAATCGAGAGCGTTCCTTCGACGGCTCCTTTCTCGCCTCCCGAGACGGGAGCGTCGACCATGCCCGCACCCATCTCACGGAGCGACTCCGCGAAGCGCCGGGTGGCCAACGGGTCGATCGTGCTCATGTCGACCACGAGCGACCCCGGGCGGAGCCGCGAACCCACGCCGTTCTCCCCAAACAGCACCAGCTCGACGTCCGGCGTGTCGGGAAGCATCGTGATCACCACGTCTGTGCCGGCGGCGACCTCCGCGGGACTCATGCGGGCCTGCGCGCCGTTCGCCACGAGCTCGTCCACGGGACCCGGGGAACGGGAGTGCACCGCGAGCGGGAAGCCCGCGTCCACGAGATGGCGTGCCATCGGGCGCCCCATGATGCCCAGCCCGATGAACCCGATCGAGTCGGTCACGAGATCCCCTCCCGAGCGCCCAGGGCGTAGCCGTATCCCTCGATCCAACCGAACGAATCGTCGGTGCGGCCGATCGGCCGATACTCGAGGCCGACGAAGCCGTCGTAGCCTGTTGCGTCGATCGCATCGAAGACGAACGGGTAGGCGATCTCCCCGGTCCCGGGCTCATGGCGGTCCGGCGCATTGGCCACCTGATAGTGGCC
>JBOGVD010000113.1:0-18562 GCA_050696355.1 Actinomycetota bacterium | reverse complement strand
ACCCTGTTCCCCAAGGTCGTGAATGAGCTCCGGGCCCGTGGGGCCGACGATATCGTGGTGGTGGCCGGCGGCGTCATCCCCTTGGACGACATCCCCAAGCTGAAAGAAGCAGGGATCGAGGAGGTCTTCACCCCCGGAGCCAACACGGGGGACATCGCGTCGTGGCTCCGCGAGCGGCTGAGCGCGAAGGCCTGACGGGATCCGCGTGGACCTGTACGAGCACATGGGCACGGACCGGTTCCGCGCCCACGGCCTGTCGACGCCTCGGGGCATCGTCGCCTTCGGTGCGGACGCTGCCGCCGCCGCCACGCGGGAGCTCGGCGGGCGCTCGGTCGTGAAGATCCAGGTGCAGGTCGGCGGCCGCGGCAAGGGTGGCGGTGTCGAGCTGTGCCAGACCCCGGAGGCGGCCGCCGCGGCGGCCGGCCGCATGCTCGGGACCGACTTCAAGGGCTTCCCGGTGACGCGCGTCCTCGTCGAAGAGCTCCTGCCGATCGCGAGCGAGTTCTACACGTCGCTCCTGCTGGATCGCGCGCGCGGCGACTACCTCGCGATGATGACCGCCGAGGGCGGGGTGGACATCGAGGAGCTCGCGCGGAACCGGCCGGATGCCCTGCGCCGTGTGCACATCGACCCACTGCTCGGGCTCCGCGCCTATCATGTCCGCGAGCTCGTCGGGACGCTCCCGGTGCAGGCCTGGGAGGGTGCGAGCGAGGCGTTTCGGAAGATGCACGAGCTCCTCCGGGAGCGCGACGCGACCCTGGTGGAGATCAACCCGCTCGTCCTGCTGGAGGACGACCGGGTCCTGGCGCTCGACGCGAAGGTCACGATCGACGACAACGCCCTGTGGCGCCATCCCGACATCGCGGCGTTGGCCGAGCAGTTCCCGATCGACGAGGTGCAGGCGCGAGCGAACGAGAAGGGCCTCCAGTACGTGAAGCTCGACGGCGACGTGGGCATCATCGGCAACGGGGCCGGCCTCGTGATGTCGACCCTCGACGTGGTCGCCCAAGCGGGAGCGCGCGCCGCGAACTTCCTCGACGTCGGCGGCGGTGCGTCCGCGGATCAGATGGCGACCTCGCTCGAGGTCGTGCTCTCCGATCCGGCCGTCCGGGTGGTGCTCGTGAACATCTTCGGTGGCATCACGCGCTGCGACCTCGTCGCCCAGGGGGTGCTCGAGGCCCTCGAGCGGATCGAGGCGCGGGTCCCGATCGTCGTGCGGCTCGACGGCACGAACGCCGAAGACGGGCGCCGGATCCTGTCGGAGGCGGCGAATCCGCGCATCGTGCCGGCGGCGAACATGCTCGAGGCCGCCGAGGAAGCAGCCGACCTCGTGGACGCGACCCCGTGAGCATCCTCGTCGACGAACGGACGACCCTCGTGGTGCAAGGGATCACCGGGAACGAGGGGACGTTCCACACGCTCCGGAACCGCGCCTACGGGACGAACGTCGTGGCGGGCGTCACGCCCGGGAAGGGCGGTCAAGAGGTCGAGGGGATCCCGGTCTTCGACACCGTCGCTCGAGCGGTCGCCGAGACCGGGGCCGACGCCTCTATGATCTTCGTCCCCCCGCGCTTCGCCGCGGAGGCGATCCTGGAGGCGGCCGATGCCGGCGTCGCCCTCGTCGTGTGCATCACGGAGGGCATCCCCGTCCGTGACATGACGATGGTCCACAGCTACCTGGAGGCGTCGGGGACGAGGCTGGTCGGACCCAACTGCCCAGGTGTGATCTCGCCCGGTGCCGCCAACGTGGGGATCATCCCGGGGGAGATCTGCGCGCGCGGAACGGTCGGGCTCGTCTCGCGGAGCGGCACGCTCGTGTACCAGATCGTCCACGAGCTCACGCAGCGTGGCATCGGGCAGTCCACCTGTGTCGGCATGGGAGGCGATCCCGTGCACGGGATCGGATTCGTCGAGGCGCTGGAGCTGTTCCAAGCCGACGCGGAGACCGAGTTGGTCGTCCTCACCGGGGAGATCGGCGGCGACGACGAGGAGCGGGCCGCCGCGTTCATCTCCGAACGGGTGACCAAGCCCGTCGTCGGCTACATCGCGGGCTTCGAGGCGCCGCCCGGCAAGCGGATGGGCCACGCCGGCGCGATCGTGACCGGGTCGAGCGGAACGGCGGCGGCGAAGGCCGAGGCGCTGGAGGCCGCCGGCGCCGTCGTGGGCCGGAACCCGACCCAGGTCGCCGATCTGGTCGCGGAGCGCCTGGGGTGACGTCCCAGGCGTCCCCGGATCGTCCGGGGGCGCTCGGCGCTCTCCGGGCGCTGTCGTCGGCCGCCGGCGGCGGCCTCGGCGCACTCCTCGGCCTCCTGGCGGCGGGGCAGGCCGTCGCCGTTCTGGTGTGGGCGGTGATCCGCGTGGCCGATCTCGCGACCTGGGTGGAGGCCGGCGTCCTCACCTCGCTCGCCGCCGTCCGGGCCGAGATCGTGACCACGTTCCGTTCGCTCCCGGATCCGGGGTTCCCGTTGCCGAGCGGACGGACGGGATCGTCCCTCGTCCCCATGACCCTCACGATCGTCTTCGTCTGCCTGGCGGGTCGGACCGGTCGCCACGCCGCCCGGAGGTGGCACGGCGCGCCCGCGCTCGCCCGCGTCACCGTGGCAGCGGCCGGCGCCGGCGTGTCGGTCTCGATCGGCGCCGCGCTGGCCGCGACGTACGTCTCGCTGTCGATCCCCGGTACGGGGGTGACGATCGAGGTGGACGCGACCAGCGCGGCGCTGTGGGCGGGCCTTCTCGCCGGCGGCGCGGCGGCCCTCGGCGCCTTCCTCGAGGTGTCCGCGGCCCGGGCGTCCGGGGCCGTGATCCGCGGTGGGGTGCTGGGCTTCGTCTGGGCGCTCGCCCTGCTCACGGGGTGGGTTCTCGTCGTGGCGACCGTCGAGCCGGAGGCGACCCGCGGCTACGTGGACGGACTCCGCGACCTCGGGCCGGCCGGCGCCGTCCTCTTCGGGGCACACCTCCTCGCCCTTCCCGCACAGAGCGCGATCCTGATCGTGCCGGCGGCGGGGTCGTGCATCGACGTGCTGGCATCCGGTGCGACGGCGGTCCGCATGTGTCCCTGGGAGCTGGAGGTCTCCGGCCCGCTCGCCGGTGCCATCCTGCCGGCCGGTTCGATCCCTCTGTCTCCGTGGCTCTGGGGATGCTTCATCATCCCGCCCCTGGCGGCGTTCCTCGGAGGACGGCGGGCGAGCCGTGGAGGGGTCGGCGCCACCCGGATCGCGCGAGGAGCCCTCGCCGGTCTGGTCTTCGCCGGCTTCTCGATGCTCGGCGCGGTGTTCTCGGCGCCTCGGATCGCCGCGCCGTTGCTGGGCGACCAGCTGGGAGTGGAGATCCGGCCGTGGTCCCTCGTGGCGCTGGGCCTGCTGTGCCTCTGGGGCGTGCTGGGCGGGGCGATCGGAGGAGCGTTGGCCGGGCGAGCCTACGACGAGTCGGGGTTCCCGAGACCGACCTCGGCGTAGTTCGACTCGATCGCCGTGAACCGGCGCCACGCTGCGGCCCAGCCACCGTCGTCTCGTGGGAACCGCTCCAGGGGCGTCGCCGGGTCGCTCCGCTGCCAGATGCCGAAGAACGTGCGACCGTAGCCCAGCAGGTAGGTCGAGCCGGAGTGCGTGTACTGGAGGACCTGATCGTCGGACGGATCCGGCGCCGGCGCGGACGCGGACTGAGCGGATCCCGTCGTCGGCGCCATCTGTGTATCGGTCGCGGAGGCGTCGTGCCCCGACCCGACCGGCACATGGTTCGGCTCGAGGCTCACGAAACGGATCCACGCGCTCCGCCATCCCTCGTCGGTCCGAGGGAAGGACTCCGGCGGGCCGCTCGGCGACTGGCGGTCCCAGATCCCGAAGAGGTCGGCGTCGTAGCCGAGGACGTACCGGTAGCCCGAATGCGTGTACCGGACGGTCGGCGCGACGCTCCGGGCGGGCGAAGTGGAGAGGACCGGCGATCCGATCGGTGGCTCGGACGTCGCCGGGGCCGCCCCGATCGAGGACGTCCCGGTGGCCGCCGCGGCTGGTTCCGGCCGTTGCGCCATCGCGGTCTGGACGTCCGCACGGAGATCGCTGAAGCAGTAGCGGCACTTGATCGCGTCGTCCTGGATCTCCTCGGCGCAGTACGGACACTTCTTCACGACTCGTCCTTCCGGATGGTGGGGGTGGCGAGAGGCTACCCCGAAACGGAAAGGGCGGGCCCGCCGCGCGGGCCCGCCCTCTCGGACGTTCGGGAAGGTCAGCTCACATGTCCGATGGCGGCATCCCTCCGCTCGGCGGTGGCGTGCTCGGCGGTGGCGTGCTCGATGGTGGCGTCCCGCCGCCCATCGTTCCGCCGCCCATCGACCCGCCGCCGGTGCCGCCCGTCTGGAACCCACCGCTGGACTGCACCTTCGTCCAGGCGCCGTATCCGATCGCGACGAGCAGCACGAGGCCGACGAACGCCGCCCAGCCCGGCGAGTTGGTGAGGACGAGGATGAACTTCAAGAGCCCGAACGCGGCGACGCCGAGGCCCAGGAACCCGACGAGCTTGTCGGCCGACATCGTGCCCATGTTCATGTTCGCCATCGCACCCGTCATCGACAGCACGCCCACGACCACGACCGCGATCGCAAGGAGGCCGGCGAGAACGCCGAAGAGGCTGCCGCTCCCCTGCCACATGTTGACGCTGAGGCCGACGTCGATGATCTCCTCGAGGCCGCCGAGGTCCACGGACTGCCAGGGGAAGAAGCTGTCGATCAGGAGCAGGATGCTGCCTCCCGCGAGTAGCTTCTCGGCGGTCGACATCTTCGACATGTCGAAGCCGGACGAGCTAGGACCTTCCATGCATCGCTCCTTTCAACCGCCGCGCATCCGCGCGGCCGGGTCTTCCTCTTCCGATATCCAAGAGGTGCCCGGGACCGGAGTCAAACACCCTGCCCGGGACGGCGTTCGATCACGGCGTTCGCGATCGCTCCGATCGTGGCGATCGCTCCACCGGCGAGGGCGAGCCAGGGCCCCCACGCGGCGGCCTGGAACGTCGGGGGGAACGCGATCGCGAGGGCCGATCCCACCGCGACCGCCGTGCCGACGATCATCAGCAGGAGGGACGCGTTCCGGGACCCCCGGGCGCGGAGCCACCACGCGGCGGGCAGGAGCGCTACCGCCGCCACCGCGGCCAGCATCGACCAGCGGAGGCTCGGGACCCACGCACCGAACAGGCGGTCGCCGGCGCCGGTCCTAGTCCAGGGGGCGACCGTGGCCGCCACGGCGAGGACGGCGCCCGCGACCGCCCCCCACGATCCTGCCGGCGCGGGCGCGGGGTTCGGCGTCGCCACGAGTGCGGGATCGCCCAGCTCGGTGGCGAGGCATCCGGGACCGAGCACGCGTCCCCGCACGGGGACCGCGCACGCGAGGCAGATCGGTTCGTCGCAGACGCTGCAGCGCGCGACCGCCGCCCGACCGGGATGGTGGGCGCACCGCTCGTGCGTGGCGTGCCCGTCGGCCTCTCCGGTTCGTCCCGGTCGCTCGGCGGCGCCGTCCGGCCCGCCCGTGCCCGTGTCGACGGCGCCCTCCGCGGTCCGACGGATGCGCTCCTCGGCCTCCACGGCGATAGGGTACGGCCTGCGTGGACGACCCCTCTGGTAGCGTGGCCGACGTCCATGGGGGAGCGGATCGCGGTCCTGGTGTCCGGCTCCGGGACGAACCTGCAAGCGCTGCTCGACGACCCGGTCTGCGGCCCTCGGATCGCCCTCGTGCTGTCGGATCGCCACGGCGTGCAGGCGCTCGACCGCGCCGAGACCCGTGGGGTCGAGTGGGCGGTGCTCGATCCCGAGGACTTCGACGGGCGTGAGCCGTTCGACCGGGCCGTCGCGGACCTCCTTCGCGATCGCGGTGTCGACGTCGTCGTCACGGCGGGCTATCTCCGACTGCTCGGATCGGCCGTGCTGGACGCGTACGACGGTCGATGGCTCAACGTCCACCCCTCCCTCCTGCCGGCGTTCCCGGGGATGCGCGGTGTCGCGGACGCGTTGGCCCATGGCGTCAAGGTCACGGGGGTCACGGTGTTCCTCGTGGACGAGGGGATGGACACCGGTCCGATCGTGCTGCAGGAAGCGATCGAGGTCCGCGACGACGACGACTGGTCGTCCCTGGAGGCCCGCGTGCACGAGGTGGAGCACCGCTTGCTCCCGGCGGCGACCCGCGCGATGGTCGAAGGGCGCATCCGCCTGGACGGCCGGAAGGTGACGATCGAGGGAGGGATGGGATGAGCAACGTCCGCGAGGTCCGGCGAGCCCTGCTCGCGGTCTACGACAAGGCAGGCGTGGTCGAGCTCGCCCGGGGGCTCGCCGAGCTCGGGGTGTCGCTCGTGTCGTCCGGGGGGACCGCCGCGACGCTCCGGGACGCGGGCCTCGAGGTCACGCCCGTGGAGGACGTGACTGGCTTCCCGGAGATGCTCGACGGCCGCGTGAAGACCCTGCACCCCCGGATCCACGGCGGCCTGCTCGCGGACCGGCGCAAGCCGGCGCACCTCGAGCAGCTGGCCGAGCACGGGATCGAACCGTTCGACCTGCTCGTGGTGAACCTGTATCCGTTCCGGGAGACCGCCGCCTCCGGCGCCGGCAGCGACGAGGTGATCGAGAAGATCGACATCGGGGGCCCGGCGATGGTCCGGGCGGCCGCGAAGAACTTCGGGTCCGTCGGCGTGGTCGTCGACCCGTCCCGCTACGGCACGGTGCTGGAGGAGCTGGGGGAGCGCGGCGGCCTGTCGCTCGCCACGCGGAGGGAGCTGGCGGCGGCGGCCTTCGCCCACACCGCGTCCTACGACGCCGCGGTGGCGGGGTGGTTCGCGACGCGGGGGACCGCCGAGGGGATGCCGGGCTTCCTCGGCCTCGCCCTCGAGAAGGTCGAGGATCTCCGCTACGGAGAGAACCCGCACCAGCGAGGGGGTCTGTATCGGGAGACGGCCGGACGCATCTCGGGGACGGGGGACGGCATCGGTCCGCTGGGCGGCGCCAGGGTCCTCCAGGGCAAGGACATGTCGTTCAACAACTGGCTCGACGCCGAAGCGGCCTCCTCGCTCGCGGGGTTCCTGGCACCGGATGGCTGCGTGATCGTGAAGCACAACAACCCGTGCGGGGTGGCCGTCGCCGCGCAGCAGGACGAGGCCTACCGGAGAGCCTTCGAGTGCGACTCGGTGTCGGCGTTCGGCGGGATCGTCGCCTTCGGCGCCGCGTGTACGGGGCCGGCCGCCGAGGCGATGCGGGACGTGTTCACCGAGGTCGTGATCGCGCCCGGATACGAGCCGGACGCGCTCACGGCGTTCGACGCGCGACAGAACCTCCGCGTGGTCGAGGCGCCGTTGCCCGAGCCGGGCGGCTTCGACGTCCGGGCGATAGCGGGCGGCGCGCTCGTCCAGGATCGCGACGTCGTCACCGAGGGGAGGACCGACTTCCGGGTCGTTTCCTCGCGTGAGCCGACCGAGGACGAGTGGCGCGACCTCCTGCTCGCCTGGACGATCGCGTGGCGGGTGAAGTCCAACACGATCGTCCTCGTGCGCGAGGGAGCGACCGTCGGCATCGGCGCCGGGCAGATGTCACGGGTCGACTCGTCGTGGATCGCCACCCGGAAGGCGGGCGATCGGGCCAAGGGGGCCGTGCTCGCATCCGACGCCTTCTTCCCGTTCCCGGACGCGCTCGAGGTCGCCGCCGACGCGGGGGCGACGGCCGTGATCCATCCCGGCGGGTCGAAGGGTGACGAGGCGGTGCTCCGGGCCGCGGAAGCCCACGGCATGGCCGTGGTGCTCACCGGCCGTCGCCACTTCCGGCACTGAGGCGGGCAGCCGATAGCATCCGGGGCCGTGACCGCCCGCGTCCTCGACGGCAGAGCCGTCGCCGCCCAGATCCGCTCCGAGGTGTCCGAGCGGGTACGCGCCCTCGCCGACCACGGGATCACCCCGGGCCTGGCCGCCGTCCTCGTGGGCGACGACCAGGCCTCCCGCATCTACGTCGAGGCCAAGCACAAGGCGTGCGCGGACGTGGGCATCCATTCGGAACAGGTGAACCTCCCGGGATACGTGACCGCCGGCGAGATGCTCGCCACGATCCGTCGGCTGAACCGGGATCCGGATATCCACGGGATCATCGTGCAGCTCCCCCTGCCCGCCCACGTGCACGAGCTGGACGTCCAGCGCACGATGGCGCCCGAGAAGGACGTCGACGGGCTCCACCCCTGGAACGTCGGGATGGTCGTGCGCGGCGAGGCCACGTTCCAGCCGGCCACCCCGTACGGGATCGTGGAGCTGCTGCTCCGCAGCGACATCCCGCTCGAGGGAGCGGAGGTGGTCGTGGTGGGCTACGGGGACCTCGTCGGCGCGCCGCTGTCGATCATGCTGGCGCAGGATTCGATCCGTGGGAACGCGACCGTCACGATCACGCACGTGAAGACCGCGAACCTCGCCGTCCACACCCGCCGTGCCGACATCCTCGTGGCGGCGGCCGGCGCCCCGCGACTGATCACGGCCGACATGGTCAAGGCGGGGGCGACGGTGATCGACGTCGGCGTGCACCGCACCGACGATGGCCTCGTCGGCGACGTTGACTTCGACGGGGTCGTGGAGGTGGCGGGCGCGATCACGCCGGTCCCGGGTGGCGTCGGGCCGATGACGGTCGCGATGCTCCTCGTGAACACGGTCACGGCTGCCGAGTCGCAGGCCTACGGGGCGTGAGTCCCACCGGCGGCCGGCTGGCCGCGCTGCTCGACGCCGGCGAGTTCGTCGTCACGAGCGAGGTCGTCCCGCCGCGATCGGGCAGCGCCGCCGGTGTCACCGACGCCGCCCGCGGACTGGTGGGGTACGTGGACGCCGTCAACGTCACCGACAACCCCCGGGCGTCGGCGCACATGTCCGCGCTCGCCGGCGCCCGGTTCGTCCAGGGAGCCGGCGCCGAGCCCACCCTCCAGCTCGTCTGCCGGGACCGGAACCGCCTGGCGATCACGGCGGACATCCTGGGCGGGTGGGCCCTCGGCGCGCGGAACATCCTGGTGCTCGGGGGGGACCCGCTGCACGTCGGTGATCATCCCGACGCCGAGCCCGTGTTCGACCTACGACCGAACGACGTCGTCGCCCTCGCGCGGCGGATCCGCGAGGAAGGGACGACCGGCTCCGGGGCGGAGATCGCGGATCCGCCGCGGTACCTGCTCGGGGTCGCCGACGTCCCCCTCGCCGACCCGTACGATCCGGCGAGGCTCGAATCGAAGCTGGATGCGGGCGCCGACGCGGTCTGGACGCAGATCACGTACGACGCCGACCGGCTCGGCGAATGGGCCGACCTGGTGCGGCCCCGCGGCGTCTTCGAGCGCGCCAAGGTGATCGTCGGCACGGTGCCGCTCCGGAGCCTCAGGAACGCGCGGTTCATGGACGGGCTCCACGGGGTGCACGTCCCGCCCGCCGCGTTCGACCTGCTGGGATCGGCCGGGGCGGAGGCGGAACGTGCCGGCGTGGCGTTCACGGTCGACGTGGTGCGCCGCATCCGGACGATCGATGGCATCTCCGGCATCCATCTGATGGGCATCGGCCGCGACGATCTCGTGCGGACCGTGATCGAACAAGCGGGGTTGTTCCCTCGTCCTCCCGGCGCGTGAGCCGCCGGACGATCAGGCCATCGGCGCGTCGCGCTCCTCGAGCGGAACCCACGTCTGGGCCGCCGGCCCGATGTACCGGGACCCCGGCCGGATCACCTTGTTGTCCGCGTACTGCTCGCGCACGTGCGCCGTCCACCCGGCCATCCGCGCCGCCGCGAAGACCGGCGTCATCAGGTCGGTGGGGATCCCGAGCGCGTGGAAGACGGCGGCCGCGTAGTAGTCGACGTTCGGATACAGACCCTTCTGCTCGAACGTCGTCCCTTCGATCGCCTCGGCGATCTCGTGGAGCTTCGACTTGCCCGCCCGCTCGCACACCTCCTGCGACAGTCGCTTCAGCACCCTCGCCCGAGGGTCGTACGTCCGGTAGACCGGGTGGCCGAAGCCGAAGATCTTCTCGTGCCGCTCGAGGCGGTCCCGGACGTACGCCTCCGCGTTCTCCGCCTTGCCGACCTCCTCGAACATCTTCATCGCCTCTTCGTTGGCGCCACCGTGGAGCGGTCCCTTCAGCGTGCCGATCGCGGCGGTGATCGCGGAGAACATGTCCGCGAGGGTCGAGGCCACGATCCTGGCCGTGAACGTGGAGGCGTTCATCGTGTGGTCGGCGTAGAGCAGGAACATCGTGTCGAGCACGTGAGCGTCCTCGGAGGTCGGCTCCTCCCCGTGCAGCATCCAGAGGAAGTCCGCGGCATGGGGGAGCGACGGGTTGGGCGGGACGACGTCCATGCCCGTCCGGAGCCGGTGGTAGGTCGTGATCAGCGACGCGGTCGTCGCGATCAGGCGGAGGGCCTTGCGGGCCTGCGCCGCCGCGGACTCGTCCCACCCGTCGGGATCGAAGGCGGACGCGGCCGAGACCGACGTGCGGAGCATCGACATCGGGGAGGTCTGCTCCGCAAGGGTCCGCATCAGTTGCACCTGGAAGGGGTGGAGCTCGCGCTCCGTCGCGAGGAACGCGGCGAGCTCCTCGAGCTCCGGCTCGGAGGGCAGTCGCAGGTGATGGAGGAGGTACACGACCTCCTCGAACGTGGAGTGCGCCGCGAGGTCCTCGATCTCGTAGCCGACGTAGGAGAGGCTCCCCTTCGCACCGTCGATGTCGGAGAGGCTGGTGTCCGCGGCGATGACCTCTCGGAGCCCCTTGTCGGCCACGATCCTCCGTTCTCCGGCGACCCGCCGGACGGGTCGGATGTGAGACTGCCAGGATAGTCGGCGCCCCGTTCCCGTGACCCAGCCGTCGAGGAGGTTCGTCGTGGCCCACCGCGTCACCCTGATCCCCGGCGACGGGATCGGACCCCAGGTCACGGAGGCGGCACGCCGCGCGGTCGAGGCCACCGGCGTGGGCGTGCGCTGGGACGTGCAGCACATCGGCCGTCGCGCGTTCGAGGAGGTCGGGGCGGTCCTGCCGGAGGCGACCCTCGCCTCGATCCGAGACAACGGGGTTGCCCTCAAGGGGCCGGTCGAGACGCCGGCGGAGGGAGGCATCCGCAACGCGAACGTGCTGTTGCGTCAGGAGCTCGACCTGTTCGCCAACGTCCGACCCTGTCGCCGGTACCCGGGCGTCCCCTCCCGGTACGACGAGGTCGATCTGGTGGTGGTGCGGGAGAACATCGAGGACGTCTACACAGGGGTCGAGTTCGAGGTGGGCACCGTGGAGGTGAAGCAGTTGATCGCGTTCCTCGAGGAGACGACCGGCGTGCGGATCCGTCCGGACAGCGGCATCTCCGTGAAGGCGATCTCGGAGGCGGGGAGCAACCGGATCGCCCGGTTCGCGTTCGAAGAGACCCGACGGCGCGGGCGGGGACTGGTCACCGCCGGGCACAAGGCCAACATCATGAAGTTCTCCGACGGGCTGTTCCTCGACGTCGCACGGCGGGTGGCGGCACAGTACCCGGACGTCGCGTTCGACGATCGGATCATCGACGCGCTCTGCCTGCAGCTCGTCCAGTCCCCGGAGCGGTTCGAGGTCCTGCTCCTGCCGAACCTCTACGGCGACATCGTCTCCGAGCTCGGCGCCGGGCTGATCGGCGGCCCCGGGGTAGCGCCCGGTGGGCACTTCGGGGAGGACCTCGCCGTGTTCGAGGCCACCCACGGGACCGCACCTCGCCTCGCGGGAACGGATCGTGCGAACCCCGCCGGAGTCCTGCTCTCGGCCGCCATGATGCTCCGGCACCTCGGGGAACGAGACGCCGCCGACCGGCTCGAGGAGGCGGTGACGGCCGTCCTCGCCGACGGTGTGGACGTGACGCCGGACCTGCGGGCTCCGGGGGACGAGCGCCCCGCGGTCGGGACCGACAGGATGGCCGAGGCCGTCGGCGAGCGTCTTCGGACCGGCTCGGTAGCATGACGCCCCACCCGGAAGCCCCAGGAGCCCAGGAGCCCAGGAGCCCAGGAGCCCCGGAGCGAGAGCCGAGGAGCTGATGTGTCCATGCTGATGTGTCCATGAAGGTCACCGTCGTCGGGAGCGGCTTCGTCGGCCAGACGACCGCGATGCGGATCCTCGAGCAGGGCCTGGCCGACGTCTGCCTGATCGACATCATCGAGGGCAAGCCGCAGGGCCTCGCGCTCGACCTCCGGCAGGCCGCGCCCATCGAGGGCTACGAGCCCTCGATCGTCGGCACGAACGACTACGCCGAGACCGCGGGGTCCGACATCGTCGTGGTCACGGCCGGATTCCCTCGTCAGCCCGGCATGAGCCGCATGGACCTCCTCGGCAAGAACGCCTCGATCATGCGGGACGTGATCGGGCGGGTGGTGCCGGGATCGTCGGACGCCAGCGTCATCGTCGTCTCCAACCCGCTCGACGAGATGACGTTCCTGGCCGCCGAGGCGTCCGGGCTCCCCCGTGCCCGCGTCATGGGGATGGCCGGGGTGCTCGATTCCGCCCGGCTCCGGTCGTTCATCGCGGAAGAGCTCGCCGTCGCACCCACCGCGGTCGAGGCGATGACGCTCGGCTCCCACGGGGACGCGATGGTGGCGCTGCCGCGGCACGCGACGGTGGACGGGACGCCGCTTCCCGATCTCGTGGACGACGCCACCCTGGAGCGGCTGTTCCAACGCACCCGCGACGGCGGTGCGGAGATCGTCGGGCTCCTCGAGTCGGGGTCGGCGTACTACGCGCCGAGCGCGTCGGTGGTGGCGATGGTCCGCGCGATCGCGCAGGACACGAAGGAGGTGCTGCCCGTGTGCGCATGGACGTCCGGCGAGTACGGCATCTCCGACGTGTACGTGGGGGTCCCGGCCCGGCTCGGCGCCAAAGGGGTCGAGGAGATCGTCGAGCTCGACCTCGACGACGACGAGCTCTCCAGGCTGCGGGAGGCGGCCGAGGGCATCCGCGCGAAGTGCGCCGACCTGGCCGGCCTCTAGGAGCTGCGCCCCGCCCGACGCCCGGCCGAGGACTACGATGCTCTCGTGGCACCGTTCGTGCGCCCGCTCCGTGAGCACGTCGGCAACTTCTTCACGAACTGGTCGCGGTCCGATCTGCCGTTCGCGCGGAAGGTCGCCCTCACCCTGCGGAACCGGGCGATCTCGTTCGTGAACAAGGGGTGCTGCGGCCATCACGGCGAGCCCGGCTGCTGACGACTCCCCCCGGACCCCGGTCGGGGTCCCACGACCGGCAGCGGCTAGGAGCCGACCGCGCCGGCGATCGCCGCCGCGACGTCCATCGTCGAGGAGGAACCGCCGAGGTCCGGGGTGCGAACCAGGCCCTCCGAGAGCACGCGGTCGACCGCCGTCTCGACGGCTGCGGCGCCGGTCACCTCGCCCAGATGGCGGAGCATCATCGAGCCCGAGAGGATCATCGCGATCGGGTTCGCGACGCCCCGGCCGGCGATGTCCGGCGCGCTCCCGTGCACGGGCTCGAAGACCGCGTACTCCCAGCCGATGTTCGCCCCGGGGATGAGGCCGAGACCGCCGACGAGGCCGGCGCACAGGTCGGACAAGATGTCGCCGTAGAGGTTCGGCAGGAGGAGCACGTCGAAGCGATCGGGCTGGCGTACGAGCCGCGCGGTCAGGTGGTCGATCTGCACGTCCTCGAACGAGACGTCGGCTCGGTCGATCCCCTCCGCGCTCGCGACCCGGAGGAACAGGCCGTCCGACGTGGGCATGATGCCGGCCTTGTGTCCGAGGGTGATCCTGGTGCGTCGGTTCGCCTTCGCGTACTCGAAAGCGAACCGGACGATCCGACGCGTGCCGGCCACGGAGATGGGCTTCACGGTCACGCCGGCGTCGGGCCGGATCTCGAAGCGGGCGAGCCGCCGGAGCTCGTCTCGCAGCGCCTCGGCCTGCGCCGACCCGGCCGCGAACTCCACCCCTTGGTAGAGATCCTCGGTGTTCTCTCGGATCACCACGAGATCCACGTCGCGGTGACGCGTCCGCACGCCCGGCAGGGATCGCGCCGGTCGCACGGCCGCGAACAGGTCCAGCCCCTGGCGGAGCGCCACGTTGATGCTGCGGAAACCCGAGCCGACGGGGGTCGTGATCGGACCCTTGATCGCGACCCGCGACGACCGGATCGCCTCCAGCGTCTCCTCCGGCAGAAGATCGCCCTCCTCGGCGAGCGCGATGGCGCCCGCTCGGCGCTCGATCCACCGGATCCTCGGCACGGCGACGTCGAGGACGAGGCGGGCCGCCGCGGAGACCTCCGGGCCGATGCCGTCGCCGGGGATCAGCGTGACGCGGTGCCGTCCTGCCACGCACGCAACCCTACCCGACCTCTCGCGGCGGCTCGCGTGGGGTGGGAGCGATCGATCCTCGGCGGCTCAGGTGCGGTCGAACATGATCGCGCGCTTCACCTCTTGGATCGCCTTCGTGACCTCGATGCCGCGTGGGCACGCGTCCGTGCAGTTGAAGATCGTCCGACAGCGGAACACGCCAGTCTTCTCGGACAGGACGCCCAGCCGCTCACCGGGGGCTCGGTCCCGCGAATCGAAGATGAATCGATGCGCGTTCACGATGGCCGCGGGGCCGATGTAGGTCTCGTCCGACCAGAAGATCGGGCACGACGTGGTGCAGGCGGCACACAGGATGCACTTGGTGGTGTCGTCGAACCGCTCGCGCTCCTCCGGCGACTGGACCCGTTCGCGCTCGGTCTCCTCGTCGTTGACCAGATAGGGGAGCACGGCGCGGTAGCCGTCGAAGAACGGCTCCATGTCCACGATCAGGTCCTTCAGCACGGCGAGGCCGCGGATCGGTTCGATCGTCACCTTGGGCGCGACGTCCTTCACCAGCACCTTGCAGGCGAGGGCGTTGCGTCCGTTGATCACCATCGCGTCCGAACCGCAGATGCCGTGCGCGCACGAACGCCGGAACGTGAGCGTGCCGTCGTGATGCCACTTGATCTCGTGGAGCGCCTCGACCAGCCGCTCGTACGGATCGACCTGGATCGTGAACTCGTCCCACCAGGCCTCGACGGCGACCTGCGGGTTGAACCGCCTGATCTTCAGCGTCAGGGTCGTCAGGTCCGTCGCACCGACCCGACGCGCGTCCGAGGAGTCCAGGACCTCGGCCGGCGTGACGGACGTGGCCATCAGTACTTCCGCTCCATCGGAACGTAGGGGCCCATCTGCACCGGCTTCGTGTCGAGGCGGATCGAGCCGTCGTCCTGCCGGTGGGCGAGCGAGTGCTTCAGCCAGTTCGCGTCGTCGCGCAACGGGTGATCCTCGCGGTAGTGGGCGCCGCGGCTCTCGTCGCGGGCCGCGGCGGCCGCCACGAGCGACGCGGCGCAGTCCAGCAGGAACCCGACCTCGACGGCCTCCATGAGATCCGTGTTGTACACGCTTCCCCTGTCGCCGATCGCGATCCTGTCGTACCGCTCGGCGAGCCCCTCGAGGATCGAGCCCATCTTCGCGAGGCTCTCCTCGGTCCGGACCACGAACGCGAGATCGAACATCGCGTCCTGGAGCTCCGATCGGATGTCCGCGACGTTGTCGCCGGTCGGGCGGGTGAGGATCCCGTCGAGCAGGTCGAGGGACCGGGTGGTGGCGCCGGACGGCAGGTCGGGCAGGTCGGCATCGGCGGCGTACGTCGCCATGTCGTCCCCGCCTCGGCGGCCGAAGACGACGATGTCCAGCAACGAGTTCGTCCCCAATCGGTTCGCGCCGTGGACCGACACGCAGGCGCACTCGCCCGCCGCGTACAGGCCGGGCAGGACCGCCTCCTCGGGCCCCATGACCACGCGGGCGTGCACGTCGGTGGGGATGCCGCCCATCGCGTAGTGGGCCGTCGGCTGGATCGGGACCGGCTCCCGGGTGGGCTCGACCTGGAGGTAGACACGCGCGAACTCCGTGATGTCGGGCAGCTTCTCCTCGAGGATCCTCGGGTCCAGGTGCGTGAGGTCGAGGAGGACGAAGTCACCCCTGGGGCCGAGACCACGGCCCTCCTTGATCTCCTGGTAGATGGAGCGAGAGACCACGTCGCGCGGCGCCAGGTCCTTGATGGTGGGGGCGTACCGCTCCATGAACCGCTCGCCCTCGCGGTTGCGGATCACGGCCCCCTCGCCGCGCGCGCCCTCGGAGAGCAGGACGCCGAGTCGATAGAGGCCGGTCGGGTGGAACTGGAAGAACTCCATGTCCTCGAGCGGGATGCCTCGCCGGAACGCGACCGAGAGACCGTCGCCCGTCAGGGCGTGCGCGTTGGAGGAGACGCGGAACATCCGACCGTAGCCTCCGGTCGCGAACAGGACCGATGTCGCGCGGAACACGTGGATCTCGCCGGTCGCCAGCTCGTAGGCCACGACCCCGGCGGTCCGGCCGTCGTCGGTCAGCAGCAGGTCGAGGCAGTAGAACTCGTTGAAGAACCGGACGTCGCGCTTCACGCACTGCTGGTAGAGGGTCTGCAGGATCATGTGGCCGGTGCGGTCCGCGGCGTAGCAGGCGCGCTTCACCGGACGCTCCCCGTGGTTCGCGGTGTGCCCGCCGAAGCGCCGCTGATCGATCAGCCCGTCGGGCGTCCTGTTGAACGGGAGGCCCCATCGTTCGAGCTCGTAGATCGCCTCGACCGCCTCGTGCGTGAGGATCTCGGCCGCCGGCTGGTCCACCAGGTAGTCACCGCCCTTCACGGTGTCGAAGGCGTGCCACTCCGGGTAGTCCTCCTCGACGTTGCCGAGCGCGGCGCAGACCCCGCCCTGGGCGGCGCCCGTGTGTGAGCGGGTGGGGTAGAGCTTCGAGATGACGGCCGTCTTGACACGGCCGGACGCCTCGATCGCGGCCCGGAGACCGGCGCCCCCGGCGCCGACGATCACGGCGTCGTACGTGTGCGTGATCGTCACGGCGCCGGCCAGTCCGAGGGGTCGAACGTCACGACGATGATCGTCCCGAGCGCCATCAGCGCCGCCCCCAGGACGGTGAAGAACGAGTTGATCGCGAGGCGGGCGCCGGCCCGCCGCACGTAGTCGAGGACGATCATCCTGAGACCGTTCACGCCATGGATGAGCGCGAGGACGAGCATCAGCCAGTCCCACGTTTTCCAGAACGGGCTCGCCCACCGCAGCTGGATGAACGCGAAGTCGACCCGGTCCACGCCCTCGTCGAAGACGTGCATGATCAGGACGTGGCCGACCGTGAGGAACAGCAGCACGATGCCGGAGATCCGCATGAAGAGCCAGGCCCAGAGCTCGAAGCCGCGGACCGGACGGTTCCGGCCCGCGCCGGCGGGCTTGCCGCGCGGGAGGGGTGCGTCGGAACGGGCCTCCGTCGTGGTCGCCATCCGGTCAGCCCTCCAGCAGGAGCTCGACGATGGCCGAGCCCATGATCCAGGTGATCGGGATCATCGACCCGAGGAACAGCACTGCGGTGGCGATGCCGAGGGCGCGGATGTAACGCGTCAGGCTCGGGAAGAAGTCGATCAGCGTGATCTTGATCCCGTTGAACGAGTGGTACAGGACCGCGGCCACGAGCCCGAGCTCCAACAGCCGGATGAACGGGTTGTGGTAGACGGACGCCACCCGGTTGTAGGCGTCGGGCCCCCAGCCCACCACCGCGGTGTCCACGACGTGGGCGAACAGGAACAGGATGATCGCGAGGCCCGTCACGCGGTGGAGGAGCCAGCTGTACTGGCCTTCGTGGCCCTTGTACAGCGGGCCGAACTGACCCTTCGGGGTGCGCTCAGTGCGTGCCACGGTCGACCGCTAGCCTAACGGAGCCGCTCCGCAGCTCCTGCCCGTCGGGTTCCGTCTCACCGCCGCATCGAGGGCCCGTCACGTCGTCACGCGGATCGCCACGAGGACGCCGTCGCGGGTGGGGACGATCGTCGACAGGTAGCGCTCGTCCTCCGCGACGAGACGGTTGTGCTCCCGCACGGCCTCGGTCCACTCCGGACGACGATCCTCCGGATCCTCGACGGCGACACGGCCGTACCACAGGACGTTGTCGCACACGTACAGGCCACCCGGGCGGATCCGATCGCTGGCGGCTCGCCAGGCGGCCGGGTAACCGCCCTTGTCGATGTCGTTGAAGACCACGTCGAAGTCCCCGCCCAGCCGCTCGAGCTCCGTGACGGCGTCGCCGACGTGGAACCGGACGCGGTCGGCCAGGCCCGCCCGTTCCAGGTATCCGGCAGCGCGGATCTCGTTCTGGGGATCGCCGTCGGTCAGGTGCACCTCACCCTCGGAGCCGACGGCGCGAGCGTGCCAGTACGCGGAGTAGCCGAAGCCGGAGCCGAGCTCCATGATGCGCCGGGCGCCCGCGGCCCGCGCGAGCACCTCGAGCGTGACCCCGACGTTCCGGCCCACGATCGGGAACCCCTGCTCGGCGGCGAGCGCCTCCATCTCCTGGAGCACGGGCTCGTCCAGACGCCGGAGCCGCTCCTCCATGTAGGCCTCGATACGGGGGTCGACGGGATCCATGCCTCTCTCCTATGTCAAGCGGCCGCGCTGAAGGAGCCTTCAGCGGCCGTATCAGTGTCGACCAGGAGAGCCCGGAAGACGACGTCGGATAGGCGGCGCTTGAGTGCACGCAGCGCCTCGGTCTTGG
>JBOGVD010000112.1:0-6914 GCA_050696355.1 Actinomycetota bacterium | reverse complement strand
GCGCCGGAGGCCCTCCTGTCGGTGGACACCCGGACCGCCACGGTGGCGCGGGACGCCCTCGCCGCCGGCGCCGACGTCGTGAACGACGTCGCCGCCGGCGCCGACCCGGCGATGTTCGACGTGGTCGCCGCCGCCGAGGCGGGGATGATCCTGATGCACATGCGTGGTGAGCCAAAGACGATGCAGGCCGATCCCCGCTACGACGATGTCGTGGCGGAGGTGCGCGCGTTCCTCACCGAGCGCGTCGACGCGGCGGTCGCGGCCGGGATCGGCCGTGATCGCCTCGTGATCGACCCGGGCATCGGCTTCGGCAAGGACCTCCGGCACAACCTCGAGCTGCTCCGATCGATCGGCTCGTTCCGCGAGGCGGGCGTACCCGTGCTCGTCGGCGCGTCTCGCAAGCGCTTCATCGGTGAGCTCTCGGAGGCACAGAGCCCCGCCGACCGCCTCGAAGGATCCATAGCCGCCGTGGTGTGGTGCGCGACGCAGGGCGTGCACCTCGTGCGGGTGCACGACGTCGGCGCCACGGTGCGCGCGCTCCGGGTCGCCGACGCGATCTCCCGGGGGCGACCATGACGGAGGATCGGCCCGTCGTGCTGCTGCTCCACGACGAGGGCCGGTCGGCGGACCAGTGGCGGGAGTTCGTGCCGGTGCTCGAGTCGCGCTTCCGGGCCATCGCGCCGGAGCTGCCGGGCGGCGACATGCGGAGCGCCGTCTCCTTCCTGCAGGCCACGCTCGCGGGTGAGAGGTGCGGGGTGGTCGGCCACGGGACCGGGGGAACGCTGGCACAGGCCCTCGCGGCCGACGGCGGTGTCGACGCGCTGGTCCTGCTGGACTCGGCCCGAGCCGAGGGCGTGACGGACGAGGAGCTCGCCGCGTTCGCCTTCCCGGTCCTCCTCCTCTGGGGCGAGGAGGACGACAGCGTGCCGGTCTCGGTCGCCGAGGAGCTCAACGACGCGATCCCGACGTCGACCCTCGGGCTCCTCCCCGGCTGTGGCCACGACCTGACCGACGAGGCCGCCGCGACGATCGCGCCGATGATCCTCGAGTACCTGCGAGCGCGATACCTGCGCGAGTCGCACGGGCACGCGGAGGGGGCGGATCACGCGCACGGCGGCCTGATGCGCATCCAGCTCGAACGCCGCCCGCCGTGGGTCGACCTCGAGGAGGACGAGCGCGACGAGTGGTTCGTGGACGACGACGAGGAGGCAGCTCCGTGACCGCAGCTCGCCTGTTCCTGTCCGGGATCCGAGCCCACGGTCGTCACGGTGCTCGCCCCGGCGAGAAGGACGAACCGCAGCCCTTCGTCGTCGATCTCGATCTCTCGGTCGAGGCCACCGGTGACACGATCGAGGGCACGGTCGACTATCGGGAGATCACGGACGCGGTCCGGGCGGTGGTCGAGCAGGGATCCTTCGACCTGATCGAGTCGATGGCCGACGCGATCGCCCACCGGATCGTCGCGCTCCCCCACGTCACGGACGTGACGGCCGTCGTGCACAAGCCGAACGCCGCCAGCCGTCTGACGATCGACGGGGTCGCGGCCGCCGCGACCGCGTCCGCGGAACGAAGCGGCTAGACCCCATGGGGGTGGTCGCCTACCTCGGGCTCGGCGCGAACCTCGGGGAACGGCTCACGAACCTGCAGGCGGCGGTCGACGCGCTCCAGCGGGAGCCCGGGCTCCGCGTCGCGGCGTCGAGCCGGGTGTGGGAGACGACGCCGGTCGGCGGCCCGCCGCAGCCCGACTACCTGAACGCCGTGATCCGCGTGGAGACCGACCTCTCGGCCCGGGACCTGCTCGACGCCGCGCATCGCGTCGAGGCGCGACTCGGCCGGGTCCGGAGGGAGCGGTGGGGTGCTCGCTCGATCGACATCGACATCCTGCTCTTCGGCGACGAGCGGATCGACGAGCCCGACCTCGTCGTCCCGCACCCTCGCCTGTCGCAACGGGCGTTCGTCCTCCTGCCGCTGCTCGAGCTGGACCCCGACCCGGTCTTGCCTGACGGGACGCGCCTGAAGGACGTGCGCGTCGTGACCGGCGGCGTGGTGCCGTCCGCGTCACCGCTCGCCGTTCGCCCGTGAGGTCCATGAAGGCCCGTGGAGGCTCGTGAAGGCGTTCGCCGGTCCGGGACGCCCCGGTCGAGTTGCGATACTCGTTCGATGAAGGTGGCCGTGATCGGCGCCGGAACCGTCGGTACGGCCGTCGCCGTGCTGCTCCGCGGGGCCGGTCACCATCTGATGGGGATCTCGGGCCGGAGCGAGACGCGTCGCCGCGCGAGCGCGCATCTCGACGGGATCCCGTTCCTCGAGTCGGCCGAGGCGGCGGCCGCAGCAGACCTCGTGGTGATCGGCATGCCCGACGACCTGGTCGGATCGACCGTGGCGGAGCTCGCCGCGGCATCCGCGTTCGGCCTCGGCACCTGGGTGGTCCATCTCTCCGGCTCCCTCGGGCTGGCGGTGCTGCGACCCGTCCGGGACGCCGGGGCCCGGGGGCTGGCGATCCATCCGCTGCAGATGTTCCCGGACGTGGGGTCGGCACTGGAACGTCTCCCCGGATCCCCGATCGCGATCACGGCGGAGGACGAAGACGGCTTCCGCTTCGGGGAGCGGTTGGCGAACGACCTCCAGGGGGTCCCGTTCCGGCTGGCCGACGAGCTCCGTCCGCTGTATCACGCGGCCGCGGTGTTCGCGTCGAACCACCTCGTGACCGGAACGGCGATCGCGGAATCCCTGTTCGCCGCGGCGGGGGTACCGGATCCCGCGGGAGCGATGGCCCCGTTGCAGCGCGCGACGCTCGCGTCCGTCGAGCGGCTGGGTCCGGCCCGGGCACTGACGGGGCCGGTGCTGCGAGGCGACGCCGGGACGATCCGGCGGAACCTCGAGGCGCTCGACCGGCACGCGGCGGCGCTCGTACCCGCATACGTCGCCCTCGCCCGGTCGACCCTGGACCTGGCCGAGCGCTCCGGGCGGCTCCCGGCCGGTGCCCGAGCCCCGGTCGAAGACGTGCTCGCCGCATGGACCTGATCCGTCGGGCGGACGAGCTCTCGGATCTGGCCGCGTCGTGGCGGCACGCCGGTCACGACGTCGGCTTCGTCCCGACGATGGGCTCGCTGCACGAGGGCCATGTGGCGCTGATCCGTCGGGCCCGCGACGAGACGGGACGCGTCGTCGTCTCGATCTTCGTGAACCCGGCGCAGTTCGGTCCCGGCGAGGATCGGGCCACCTATCCGCGCGACGAGGAGGGGGACCTCGAGATCTGCCGACGGCTGGGCGTCGACGGCGTCTGGGCGCCGCCGGAGGAGGAGGTGTACCCGGAAGGGGTGTCGCTCGTCGAGCCCGATCCGGGTCCCGTCGGCGATCGGTTCGAGGGCGCGGCTCGCCCCGGTCATCTCCGCGGTGTGCTGAAGGTCGTCTATCGCCTCTTCGCCGTGACCGGGCCGAGCCGCGCCTACTTCGGCGAGAAGGACGCACAGCAGCTCTTCCTCGTCCGTCGCATGGTGGACGAGCTCAGGCTCCCCGTCGTCATCGTTCCGGGTCCGATCGTGCGTGAGCCCGACGGTCTCGCGCTCTCCTCGCGGAACGCGCGTCTCGGTGCCGAGGAGCGCGAGCAGGCCGGCTGCTTGTTCCTCGCGCTCTCGGAAGCGGCCGTCCTGGCTCGCAGAGGCGAGACCGACGCGGCCGTCCTGGTCGCGGCGATGGCCCGCGAGATCGGGGCGACCCCCCTCGCGCGCCTCGACTACGCCGCGATCGTCCGGGAGGACACCTTCGAACCGGTCACCCGACGAGACGGCCCCTCGAGGGCGATCGTCGGGGCGCGCTTCCCCTCCGCCCGGCTCATCGATAACCTGCGCCTCCCCGACCCCATCTGAGTTGTCGCCGCCCGGTCCGTGGGCGACCATGGACCGTTCCCTCCATCGTTCATGCCCGACCTGTGCCTGGAGCTCGCCATGCTGCTCACCGCCGATGTCGGCAACACGGAGACCGTGCTCGGGGTCTTCGACGGTCCCGACCTGACGCAGACGTGGCGGCTGTCGACGCAGCCGGAACGCTCCGCGGACGAGCTCGCGCTCGTGTTCGCCGGGCTGCTGGAGCATCGCGGGCTGTCTCTCGAGTCGCTGTCCGGCCTGTGCGTCGCCTCGGTCGTTCCCGACGTCACCCAGCAGCTCCGCGAGCTGGCCTCCCGCTACCTCTCGTTCGAGCCGCTCGTGGTGGGGCCGGGCACGAAGACCGGCGTGTCGGTGCTGACCGAGAACCCACGGGAGGTCGGCGCCGACCGTATCGTGAACACGCTCGCCGCCTACACGCGCTTCGGGGGCCCGGCGATCGTCGTCGACTTCGGGACCGGCACGAACTTCGACGTGGTCTCCGAGCTGGGTGAGTTCCTCGGCGGCGTGATCGCTCCCGGTCTGCAGATCTCGGCCGCCACGCTGGTGCAGCGGGCCGCGCGGCTCACCCGTGTGGAGCTGGAGGCGCCGTCCTCCGTGATCGGCACGAACACGGTGGAGGCGATCCAGTCCGGGCTCGTCTTCGGGACGGCGGGCGAGGTCGACGGCATCGTGGACCGGATCCGCCGGGACGTGGGCGCCGCCACGTCGATCGCCACCGGGGGACTGGCGCCCGTCGTGATCCCTCACTGCCGGAACATCGACCATCACGAGCCGTTCCTGACGCTCGAGGGTCTGCGGCTCGTCTACGGGAAGAACGTCGATGACTGAGCCGCCCGACGCCGGCGGGCACTCGCGGGAAGAGGAGGTCCTCCGCGCCCGACGCGCCTCCCGGGATCGCCTCGGAGACCGGGCCTTCGCGATGACCCTCCACGACGCGCTCGGCGTCGACGAGCCGATCCCGGCGGCGACGCTCCGGGAACGGCACGGCGGGCTCACGCCGGATCGCCGGGAGGAAGGGACGGTCACGGTCGCCGGCCGCGTCGTCCTCAAGCGCGACATGGGCAAGCTGGAGTTCCTCACCCTCCGCGACGGCAGCGGGGACATCCAGCTCGTGTGCAGCGAGGCGGAGCTCGACGCCGCGTCCTTCGCCCTCCTGGACGAGGTGGACCTGGGCGACATCATCGGCGCGACGGGAACGGTCGGCACGACGCGGCGTGGCGAGCTCTCGGTCTTCGTCGCCCGCTGGGCCATGCTGACGAAGTCGCTCAGGCCGCTGCCGGAGAAGTGGCACGGCTTGAAGGACCCCGACCTCCAGCAGCGCCGCCGGTACCTCCATCTGATCGCCGACGAGACGCCCCGGCGTCATCTCGCGGCGCGTGCCGCCGTCCTCCGCGCGATCCGCGAAGCGCTGCACGAGCGAGGGTTCGTGGAGGTGGAGGGCCCCATGCTCCAGACCGTGGCGGGGGGCGCGAACGCCCGCCCGTTCACGACCTTCCACGATGCCCTGGGGATCGAGACGAAGCTCCGGATCTCGTTGGAGCTCTACCTGAAGCGCCTGCTCGTGGGCGGCATCGAGCGCGTGTACGAGCTCGGGCGGAACTTCCGGAACGAGGGGATCGATCGGGACCACAACCCGGAGTTCACGATGCTCGAGGCCTACCAGGCCTACGGCGACTACACGACGATGATGGAGCTGTCGGAGGTGCTCGTCCGAGAGAGCGCTCGCGCGGTCGATCCGGTGATGGGCCGGGCCGCCGAAGACCTCACGATCTCCTGGCGTGGGCGAACGATCGACCTCGCTCCGCCGTTCCGCCGGCTCGGGATGCTCGACGCCGTGTCGACCGCCACCGGGGAGGACATCACGCTCGATCGCACGCACCTCCGCGAGGTCGCGACCCGGCACGACGTCCCCGTGGACGACGTCTGGGGTCCGGGGAAGATCGTCGTCGAGCTGTTCGAGAAGCTCGTCGAGCAGTCGATCGTCGAACCGACGTTCGTCTGCGACTTCCCCCGAGAGGTGTCGCCGCTCGCCAGGCCACATCGATCGAACCCCGATCTCACGGAGCACTTCGATCTCGTCATCGGGGGCGTCGAGCTCGTGACGGCGTTCTCCGAGCTCACGGATCCGCTGGAGCAGCGCGCCAAGTTCCAGATGCAGCAGCAGCTCAAGGCCGCTGGCGTGGAGGAGACGCATCCGCTCGACGATGACTTCCTCCGCGCCCTGGAGCACGGGATGCCGCCGGCCGGCGGGCTCGGGCTGGGGATCGATCGGCTCCTCATGGTGCTGACGGATGCGCCCTCGCTCCGCGATCTGATCATGTTCCCCGCGCACCGACCCGAAGCCACGGAGTGAAACGACGTGACGCAGGTCACGATCTCCTCGTGACGGATCGCACGACGGGAACAGCACTCCCGTCACGGCCCGCGAAGGGACGCGCTCGGTAGGTTCGATGCGTTCCACCCGTCGGGACGGCACCGAGACCGGATCGCCTCGGAGCCGCGCCGCCTCGAGGCGGCGCGGGAGCCGGGGAAGCGGGGGTGGCCCCGTCGCACCCGGGGCATCCGTGGGGACCGGCTCGCTTTCGGCGAGCCGGCCCCCCTTGTGTTCCAGCGGCCTACCGCCTCCGGGACCAGCGGCTCCCGATGCCCCTTCCGCCGCCGAGGGCTCCGAGGTCGACGAGGACCGCGAGGATCACCAGGACGAGCCCGATACCGCGGACGCCCCCGTACCGGTGCTCGGACACGGCGTAGGCGAGGGTTGTCGTGGGCAAGACGAAGAACCCGATCAGCGGCCACACCCACGTGCCGAACGCGGTGGACAGGTAGTCGGAGAACAACCACAGCGCCACCATGACCGTCCGGGGAACCAGCAGGACGAACACGACGATCAGGCAGCCCACGCCTCTCTCCTATGTCAAGCGGCCGCGCTGAAGGAGCCTTCAGCGGCCGTATCAGTGTCGACCAGGAGAGCCCGGAAGACGACGTCGGATAGGCGGCGCTTGAGTGCACGCAGCGCCTCGGTCTTGG
>JBOGVD010000111.1:0-10561 GCA_050696355.1 Actinomycetota bacterium | reverse complement strand
CGACGATGCCGGCACGGAACCGATCCCGCTCCCCTGCCCGCGCGAGCGCGCCGACGAGCTGTCGGCGGTCCGTTCCTGGCTCGCCCGGAACCCGGTGCGCCTCGTCGCGTGCGACGCACCGCTGACGGAGCGCGTGGACGGCGGCGCCCGCATCGCGCGGATCCTCCGGTGGACGAAGGATCCCGAGCTCCCCCGGGGACGGCGGCGATAGGCTCCGACCGCTTGGGTGCCGCCGTCGATCTCCTCGCGCGGGAGATGTCGGAGACGTTCCACGACATGCGCTCGCGCCTCCACGGCTTGACCGAGGGCGAGTTCTTCTGGGAACCGGTCTCCGGTTCGTGGACCGTGTTCCGCAGGGAGGACGGTCGGTGGGACCACCACTACGAGGAGCCCGATCCCGAGCCGGCGCCGTTCACGACGATCGCGTGGCGGCTCACGCACCTCGCGATGTGCAAGGTGATGTACCACGAGCACGCGTTCGGTCGGCGCGAGCTCACGTGGCGCACGATCGAGACGCCCGCGACCTCGGGGGACGCGATCGAGATGCTCGACACGGGCCACGCGTTGCTCACGGAGGACCTCGCGGCGGCGAACGACGGGGAGCTCGAGCATCCCCGCATGACGAACTGGGGCGAGGAGTGGCCGGCGTGGCGGATCTTCTGGACGATGGTCCACCACGACGCCCATCACGGCGGGGAGATCGGCGCGCTGCGAGATCTCTATCGCGTGATCGGCGAGCGGTCGTGATCCGAGGGACGGATACACTGGCCGCCATGGAGCGCGCGGTCATCCTCGACGGTGCCCGGACGCCGATCGGGAAGTTCCTCGGCTCGTTCGCCGAGACCACCGCGGTCGAGCTGGGCACGACCGCCGCCACCGAGGCGCTGCGGCGGGCCGGCGTCCCTCCGGATCAGGTCGACCAGACGATCATGGGGCACGCCCGCCAGGCCGGGAACGGCCCCAACACCGGACGGCAGGTGAGCATCCACGCCGGGATCCCCCAGGAGGTCTCCGCCTTCAACGTGAACCTCGCGTGCGGCTCGGGGATGAAGGCCGTCCAGCTCGGAGCGCAGCAGATCGCGCTCGGCGACGCCGAGGTGGTCCTGGCCGGCGGCATGGAGAACATGACCCGGGTGCCGTTCCTGCTGGACCGGATGCGCGCCGGCTACCGGATGGGCAACGCAACCGTCTATGACGCGATGTATCGGGACGGCCTCCTCGACCCGCTCTGTGGTCTGCTGATGGGCGAGACCGCGGAGAACCTCGTCGACCGGTACGGCCTCTCCCGGGAGGAGCAGGACGAGTTCGCGCTCGCATCCCAGCGGAAAGCGGCCTCGGGGGCCTCGGCCCGCGCCGCCGAGATCGTGCCGGTCGAGGCGAAGGACCCCGCCGGACGGGGAACGCTCGTCGTCGCCGAGGACGAGCATCCTCGAGCCGAGGCCACCGTCGAGGGCCTCGCGAAGCTCGCTCCCGTCTTCCGGGACGGCGGCTCCGTCACGGCGGGCAACGCGGCCGGCATCACCGACGGCGCGGCCTCGATGGTCCTGATGTCGGAGACTCGAGCACGCGCCGAGGGACGGGAGCCCCTCGCGCGGATCGCCGGGATGAGCTGGGCGGGGGTCCCGCCCGAGATCATGGGGATCGGCCCCGTCCCCGCCACCATGAAGGTGCTCGAGAAGACGGGTCTGTCCCTCGCGGACATCGACCTGATCGAGATCAACGAGGCGTTCGCGGCCCAGGTCCTGGCGTGCGAGCGCGAGCTGAAGTTCGACCGCGACCGGCTGAACCTCCTGGGCGGCGGCATCTCCCTCGGGCATCCGATCGGGATGAGCGGGGCCCGGATCCTGCTGTCGCTCGCGTACCAGCTGCGGGACCGCGGCGCCGCGCTCGGCCTGGCCACCCTCTGCATCTCCGGCGGGCAGGGGCTCGCCGTCGTCCTCGAAAGGACCTGACCTCGTGACCGTCCACGCCGTCGTCCTGATCCAGTGCGAGATCGACGCGATCCCCGAGGCCGCGCAGGCGATCGCGGACATCGGCGGCGTCTCCGAGGTCTACTCCGTGGCCGGCGAGTTCGATCTCGTCGCGATCGTCCGCGTGACCGAGCACGACGAGCTCGCGACGGTCATCCCGGGGGGGATCTCGAAGGTCGAGGGGATCGAGCGCACGGAGACCTTGATCGCCTTCCAGGTGTACTCGAGGCACGATCTCGAGCGGATGTTCTCGGTCGGCTTCGAGGAGCCCTAGGACCAGTCGATCGCGATCGGGAGCGACGTGCGCCCCCACGCCGCGAGATCGTCGCGGGTGCGTCGGCGGTACTTCTCCACGACGACCCGCCGCGCGAGCGCGTCCTCGTCGGGCGCCGTCACGACCCGAGCCGTCGTCGTCCGCCGATCGTCGCCGATCTCCAGCACGACCTTCGGTGCGTGCGTGAGGTTCCGGACCCAATCCGAGCGCTGTCCACCACCGGACAGGAGGTACGCGACCCCGTCCGTGAGCGCGAACCAGATCTCGATGCGATGCCGCCGCCCGGTCCGGCGACCGGTGGTGGTCAGGTAGCAGTAGTCGAGATCGGCGAGCGGCCGCGCATCGGTCACAGCACCGCCCAGAGCACGAGGCCCACGATCACGAGCAGCGCCACGCCGGCGATGATCAGATCCGCCCGCTTGACCTTGCCCGGCTGCATCGCGTTGAACCCCATCCGTCCTCCTCGGTCCTCCTAGCCGATCCGGTAGTACTCGCGGAACTTCTCGGGCGAGAGCCAGTGGATGTGCTGGCGAACGGTCGAGGCGTAGGTCCTCGCTTCCGCTCCGTCGTGACAGGCCCGCTCCGAGACGACCTCACCGTCCGGGCCGAGGATCGCGACGCGCCACGTGCCCTCGTCGCCACGGATCTCGACGCCGAAGCCGTTCTCCTCCGCCGCCATCGCCGCCACCTCCGTCAACCCTGTCGGACCAGGTTCCGCTCGAGGCGGCCGAGCTGGGTCCTCAGCTCCCCCAGCACGCTGTCCTCGTTCAGGACGAACGCGGGATGCAGCGACGCGACCCGCTCGAGCGCACGTTCGAGCTGCGTCCCGAGCCGTTCGGCCTCGCGCAGGGACTCCACGAGCACCGCGGCGTAGTCGGCGTTGAACGCATCCCCGTCCCACGGGCACCGGCCGCCGAGATCCACGACCTGCTCCGCGAAGAACTCTCGGCCGTCCCGCTTGCAGGTCCCCTTGATCTTCACACGCTCTCCTTCTCGATGACGAGCTCGAGCAGCCGATCAGCCAACTCGAACGGATCCACGGGCTTCACGAACCATGCATCGGCGCCGGACCACCTGGCGAGCCAGGCATCGTGCTTGCGATCGAGCAGGATCACGATGACCCCGGTGAACGGCTCCGGGTGGTCCCGGAGCGTCTTCGCCAGGCCGAACGCCCCCGCGCGGGACGCGATCTCGTCCGCCACGATCAGGTCCGGCCGGTCCCGGAGGGCCGCCGTGACCCCGAGCTCGCCGTTGCGGGCGGCACGGAACCGGAGCTCCTCACCCCGGCGACGCTCGATGCTCCGCACGGCGAGCGCCATCAGCTCGCGTGATCGCTCGTCGGGCGAGACCAACAGGACGTCCACCGAGGCGATGCTACTCGCTTCCTGCCCGCCCCCCGGTCTTTGAACCGCCACGGACGGCGGGCTACGCTCGGCCCGCCGGGACGCGACCAGCGCTCCCGCCTTCCCGCGATCGTGGACCGACGGGATCGAGGAGCAACGTCCGAGCGGAACGAGGAGGAGCGGATGGAGAGTGTGGGCAGGGCCGCGGTCGCGGAGTTCGTCGCGACCTTCGCGCTGATCTTCGTGGGAGCCGGCGCAGTGATCGTCGCGAGCACCGGGCAGCTGGATCTGGTGGGCGTTGCGCTCGCGCACGGGCTGGTGCTCGCGATCATGGTGTCGTTGACCGGTCACATCTCCGGAGGGCAGGTCAACCCGGCGGTCACGATCGCCCTGTGGGCGACCGGGAAGATCTCGACCCAGCGCGGCGCGGTCCTGCTCGTCTCGCAGCTCCTCGGGGCCGTCGCGGGCGCCCTCCTGGTGCGATACGTGGTCGGCGGCGGCGCCTTCGACGCGGGCGGGGCCGGCGCGCCCGCCCTCGGAGCCGGCGTGGCCGCCGGGAAAGGGATCGTCATCGAGGCGATCCTCACGTTCTTCCTCGTGTTCGCCGTCTTCGGGACGGTGGTGGACGACCGCGGGCCCTGGAACGCGACGGCCGGCTTCACGATCGGGCTGGTGATCGCGTTCGACATCCTCGCGTTCGGACCGCTCACCGGGGCGGCGATGAACCCCGCCCGCTGGTTCGGCCCGGCCCTGGTCGGCGGCTCCTGGGGCGACGCGATCGTCTGGATCGTGGGACCGATCGCCGGAGGCATCATCGCGGGCGTCCTCTATACGACCGTGTTCCTCCGCGGCAGGGAGCCGGCGACCCCGTAGCACCCCGGTACGCTGGGCCGGCGATGGTCGCCGACCTGTATCTCGACTCCGCCTCCGCGACGCCGCTCCTGCCCGAGGCGCAACACGCCATGGTGGCCGCCCTCGAGCGGTTCGGCGATCCCCTTTCGATCCACGGTCCGGGACGGACGGCGCGCGCGCTGCTGGACGACGCGCGCGAGCTGGTCGCCGAGGCGATCGGCGCGCAGCCCGACGAGATCGTCTTCACCTCCGGCGGCACCGAGTCGATCGCGCTCGCGGTCTGGGGCGGCGTGCGAGCTGTCCGTGAGCTCGGAACGAGGATCGTGATCGGCGCGGCGGAGCATCCGGCGGTGAGCGGCGTCGCCCACACGCTGGAGTCGGACGGGTTCGAGGTGGCGGTCGTCCCCGTCGATCGCGACGGTCACGTCGACCTGGACCGCTTCGCCTCCGAGGTCCGCACGCCGGGCACGCTCCTCGCCTCGATCCAGCACGCGAACCACGAGCTCGGCACGATGCAGCAGGTCGCGGAGGCCGCCCGCCTGGCGCGGGAAGCCCGCGTCCGCTTCCACACCGACGCGTGCCAGACGGTGGGGCGGCTCCCGGTCGACGCACCGGCCCTCGGCGTCGACCTCCTGTCGCTCTCGGCGCACAAGTTCGGCGGGCCGCCGGGCGCCGGGGCACTCTACGTTCGCCGGGGCCTCGCGATCACCGCCTACCCGTGCGGCGACGACCGCGAGCGGAAACGACGGTCGGGAATGGAGAACACGCCGGGGATCGCGGGCATGGCGGCGGCGCTCACGGCGTCACGCGCGACGATGGCCGACCGAGCGGCCGCGCAATGGTCGCTCACGGCAGACCTGCGGGAGCGGATCGCGGCCGAGGTCCCGGGGGCGACGGTACACGGGCACCCCACCCACCGCACGCCGCACCTGGTCGGATTCAGCGTCGCCGGCCTCGACCCGGCGACGTTGATGATGACGCTCGACGACCGCGGGTTCCGCCTCGGATCGGGCTCGCTCTGCAGCGGGCGCCCGGAGGACGCGTCCGCGGTGCTGGCGCAGCTCGGCTTCCCCGGTACCACGATGTTCCGCGTGGGCCTGGGAGACGGGGTCGACGCGGCCGACGTCGATGCCCTGGTGGACGCGCTCGCCGAGACCGTCGGGGAGCTCCAACGCATGGAGAGCGCGTCGGCGGAGGCGCTCGCGCGCTTCAACCCGCCGGGCTGAGGGCTACTCCACCGTCCAGGTATCGCCGGAACCCAGCAGCGCCCCGAGGTCGCCCGCTCCCAGTCGCTCCGTCGCGGCCTGCACCTGGTGCCGGATCGCCTGCCCGTAGACCGGGCGCTCGACCTCGTGGAAGACCCCGATGCACGACGGTTCGTCGGGGCCCCGCGACAGATGCGCCAGGGCGAACGCGAGCGACGGCCGCCCGTGCGCGTCGTGCACGACGATGCTGTCCGGGTCCGTCTCCGCCGTGGTCGCGATCTCGTAGCGGCCGTTCTCCCCCACGCGGACACACCGGTTCCCCTCGTCGAACACGATCGGCTCGCCGTGCTCGAGACGGATCTGGTTGTGCTTGCCCTGTGACTTGTCCCGCAGCAGGTCGAACGCGCCGTCGTTGAAGACGTTGCAGTTCTGGTAGATCTCGATGAACGCGGTCCCCTGGTGCTGCGCGGCGCGGCGCAGGACCTCGGTCAGATGCTGCCGGTCGTTGTCGACCGTCCTCGCGACGAAGGTCGCCTCGACGCCCAGGGCGAGCGCGATCGGGTTGAAGGGGTGGTCGACCGAGCCGAACGGCGTCGACTTCGTGACCTTGCCCTCCTCCGACGTCGGCGAGTACTGGCCTTTCGTCAGCCCGTAGATCTGGTTGTTGAACAGGAGGATCTTGATGTCGACGTTCCGCCGGAGCGCGTGGATCAAGTGGTTGCCGCCGATCGACAGTCCGTCCCCGTCGCCCGTGACCACCCAGACCGAGAGCTCCGGGTTGGCGACGGCGATCCCGGTGGCGAGCGCCGGCGCCCGTCCGTGGATCCCGTGCATCCCGTACGTGTCCATGTAGTAGCTGAACCGCCCGCTGCAGCCGATCCCGGACACGAACACCGTCTTGTGCGGCTCGATGCCGAGCTCAGGCATGAACGCCTGGACCGCGGACAGGATCGCGTAGTCGCCGCAGCCCGGACACCAGCGCGGCTCCTGGTCCGAGGTGAAGTCCTTCTTCGTCAGCGTCGAGGCGTCCCCCGGGGCCGCCCCGCCGTTCTGGATCACGTCACTCATCGAGGACCCTCGCGATCTCGTGTTCGAGCTCCTCCGCGAAGATCGGCAGGCCCTGCACCTTCGAGTACGCCTGGACATCCACGAGGTACTTCGCGCGGATCAGCGCTGCGAGCTGCCCCATGTTCATCTCCGGGATCAAGACCTTCCGGTAGGCGCGCACGACCTCCCCGGTGTTCGCCGGGAAGGGGTTCAGGTGCCGCAGGTGCGCCGTGGCCACGTTCCGACCGTCGGCCCTCGCCCGCGCGACAGCGGCGGTGATCGTCCCGAGCGAGGACCCCCAGCCGAGCACGAGCAGGTCCGCCTCACCGCCGGGGTCGTCCACCTCGAGCGCCGGGATGTCGTCGGCGATGCCGTCGACCTTGGCCTGCCGGAGCCGGGTCATCAGCTCGTGGTTGGCGGCGTCGTAGCTGATGTTGCCGGTGCCGTCCTGCCGTTCGAGGCCACCGATCCGATGCACGAGACCAGGCGTGCCGGGGATCGCCCACGGCCGCGCGAGCTTCTCGTCGCGCGAGTACGGAAGGAAGTCCTGTCCGTTCGCCCTCGCGAACACGGGATCGATCCTCGGGAGGCTCTCCACATCGGGGATCGGCCACGGCTCCGAGGAGTTCGCGATGAACGTGTCGGAGAGCAGGATCACCGGCGTCCGGTACCGCACGGCGATCCGCGCGGCCTCGAGCGCGGCGGTGAAGCACTCGGCCGGCGTGGACGTCGAGACGATCGGCAGCGGCGACTCCCCGTGCCGCCCGTACATCGCCAGCAGCAGGTCCGCCTGCTCGGTCTTCGTCGGCATGCCCGTCGACGGGCCGGCGCGCTGCACGTCTACGACGATCATCGGCAGCTCCATGATCACCGCGAGCCCGATCGTCTCCGCCTTCAGGTCCACGCCGGGCCCGCTCGTCCCGGTCACGGCGAGCCGACCGCTGAAGGCCGCGCCCAGGGCGATGTTGGCGGCCGCGATCTCGTCCTCGGCCTGGATCGTGACCACGCCGAAGTTCTTGTGTCGCGAGAGCTCGTGGAGGAGCTCGGAGGCGGGCGTGATCGGATAGCTCGCGTAGAACAGGGGCAGGCCGCTGCGCTCCGAAGCCGCGATCAGGCCCCAGGCGAGGGCGGTGGCGCCGTCGATGTTGCGGTAGGTCCCGGGCTCCTGGGGCGCCGCCTCCACCTTGTAGGACTCGGCGAACAGCTCCGTCGTCTCGCCGAAGTGGTAGCCGGCCTTGAAGGCCGCGACGTTGGCATCGAAGATCTCCTGGCGGGAGCCGAACTTCTTCTCCAGCCAGGTGAGGGTGGTCTCGGTGGGGCGGCCGAACATCCACGACACGAGGCCGAGGGCGAACATGTTCTTGGCCCGCTCCGCCTCCTTCTTGCCGATCCCGATGTCTTCGGTGGCCCGCACCGTGATCGAGGTCATCGGCACCTTGTAGACCTGGTAGCTGTCCAGGGTGCCGTCTTCGAGCGGGTCGGAGGGATAGCCGGCCTTCTCGATGTTGCGCTGCGTGAAGGAGTCCTCGTTCAGCACGAGCACGCCGCCCCGGATGACCTTGTCGATGTCGGCCTGGAGGGCGGCCGGGTTCATCGCGACCAGCACGTCCGCATGATCGCCGGGCGTCGTGATGTCGTCGGAGGCGAACTGGATCTGGAAAGCCGAGACCCCGTGGACGGTGCCGGCCGGCGCCCGGATCTCCGCCGGGAAGTCCGGGAGGGTCGCGAGGTCGTTCCCGAGCACGGCCGTGGCGCTGGTGAAGCGATCGCCGGTGAGCTGCATGCCGTCGCCGGAGTCGCCGGCGAACCGCACGACGATCCGGTCCCGCGTTCGAACAGCCTTCTCCATCGGTCTCATCACCCTACTGCGCGAGCTGGCGAACTGATGGCCCCGACCCCTTGATAGGTTCTGTCGATGCGGCGACGTCGGCTCGGGTCGAACGGCCCGGAGATCTCGGTGATCGGCTACGGCGCCTGGGAGGCGGGCGGCACGGCCTGGGGCCCGAACGCGTCCGAGGACGTCGTGATCGACGCGATCCGGGCCGGTCTCGACGCAGGGATCGACTGGGTCGACACCGCCGAGGTCTACGGCGACGGCGTATCCGAGACCCTGGTCGGACGTGCGATCGCGGGACGCCGGGACGACGTCGTCGTGGCCACGAAGGTCGCGCCCCGGCCGGAAGGGAGCGGCTTCGCGCCGGACCAGGTGCGGAGCGCGTGCGAGAAGAGCCTCGGCCGGCTGGGGATCGACCGCATCGACCTGTACCAGCTGCACTGGTCGGATGCGAACGGCACGCCGCCGGAAGACACCTGGGGGGCGATGAGCGAGCTGCAGGATGCGGGCCTCGTGCGCCACGTCGGCGTCTCGAACTTCGACCGAGCGCAGATCGAACGGTGCCTCGCGATCCGCCACGTCGACTCCCTGCAACCCGAGTTCTCGATGCTCACCCGCGGCAACGCGGAGCTGATCCGCTGGTGCGGCGAACAGGGCATCGGCGTGATCAGCTACGCCCCTCTCGCCTACGGACTGCTGACCGGTGCCATCACGGTCGAGACGCGCTTCCCGGCCGGAGACTGGCGGGAGGAAGAGCAGGACGACGGACCGTTCTCCGACCGCGCCGCCTCGCTGGCGGTCGTCGACCGGCTCGCGCCGGTCGCGGAGCGGATCGGCTGCTCCCTGTCCGAGCTCGCGCTCGCGTGGAACGTCCACCAACCCGGTGTGACCGCGGCGATCGCGGGCAGCCGCAACCCCCGGCACGTTCACGCCAACGCGGCCGCGGGCGACCTCGAGCTGGACGACGCGACGCTCGCGGAGCTGGACGCGCTGCTTCCCTGACGTCCCCCTCGGCCCTGATCGGTTCGCCGGGTCCTGACCCGACCGGTCAGGCGAGGGGTGTGCCCGGCTGCACCTGCCGGAGCCTGCGCGCGAGGCCCTCGAGCAGTCCCATGGCGAGCACCGGCTCGTCCTGGATCATCTTCCGGAGGGTGTGCCGGAACACCCGGAGGACCTCCATCGGCGTCTCGGGGACGACCGAGGCCGTCCGGGGACCGCCGTCCAGCGCCGACAGCTCTCCGAAGAAGTCGCCGGGCACGAGCGCGCCCACGTTCCGCCCGTCGCGGACCACCCGCGCCGAGCCGGAGAGGACCACGAACAGCGCCTCGCCCGCCTGCCCTTGCTCGACGATCGCCCGACCCGGCCCGAAGGTGACCGCCTCGGCCTCCCTCGCCAGATGCCGGAGATGCCGTTTGGAGAACCCGTCGAACAGCGGGACGGCGGCGAGGGCCGTCACCGAACGCTTGGCCTCGCGGCCGGAGCGGCGCTCGGAGGCCGAGCCGTCTCGTCGCGAGAGGATCGACCCCGGTGTGGGGACGGCGCGCATCGGCGGGAGCGTACCCCTTCGAGCCTCGCCGCGCTGGCCGAGCGGTGTGCGGCGGTAGGGTTATCGGATGGACGTGCGAAGCAGGCTCGAGGCCCTCATGGCCGAACGGATCCTCGTGCTGGAGGGGCCGAAGGGAACCGCGATCCAGTCGCTGGAGCTGTCCGAGGAGGACTTCCGCGGTGACCTCCTGAAGGACCACCCTCGGGATGTCCGGGGAGACAACGACGTCCTCGGCCTCACGAGGCCCGACATCGTCGAGAAGATCCACCGGGACTACGTGGCGGCCGGCGCGTGGAACGAGAGCACGAACACCTTCAACGCGAGCCCGGTCTCGCAGGCCGAGTACGAGCTGGAGCACCTCGTGTACGACATGAACCGCGCGGCGGCGGAGAACGCGCGGCGGGCGCTCGACGGCGCCGACGACCGCTTCGTGGTCGGCTCCGTCGGTCCCACGAACCGGACGCTCTCGATCTCGCCGAAGGTCGAGGAT
>JBOGVD010000110.1:0-8908 GCA_050696355.1 Actinomycetota bacterium | reverse complement strand
TCCCAGCGCCGCAGGAGGTACGTGAGCAGGCGGCCGCTCACGAGCTCGGGGATCACGATCGTCACGACCTCGTGGGGTCCCCGGTCCAGCGCGCGGAGGCGATCCCGGACGACCTGGATCAGGCCGGCTCCCGGTCGCACGTCGAGCGGGATGCCGTCGCCGGCCCACGCCCTCCACCGGTCGGCGACCTCATCGGGGGCGCTCCCGTCGGTCACGGGATGCAGGGCGATCGACCGTGCAGGTCGCATCGCGCGCACGTAGCCCAGCGCCTCGGCGGTCGCGGCATCGAGGTCTCGGACCAGGAGGATCACGGGGCCGACCTCGATCGCGCCGGCGTTCGGGCGTTCCCGAGCCAGCTCCGCCGCCACCGCGCGGTAGTGCCGGTGGATCATCACGAAGACGGGCACGAGCGCGGCCATGATCAGGATCGAGAGCCAGGCGCCGTCGGGAGCCTTCGAGACGATCACGACGACCAGGACGACGAGCGTCGTGACCGCGCCGATCGCATTGATCACGGTGGCGCGCCGCCACCCTGGGAACGCATGCGATCCCTTCCGTCCTTCGGCGAGCCAGTGCCTGACCATCCCCGACTGGGACAGCGTGAACGACGTGAACACGCCGACCACGTAGAAGTTGATCAGGACGCCGAGCTCGGCCCCGAACGTGTAGATCATCAGACACGACAGCAGGCCGAGCACGATCACACCGTTCGAGAAGACGAGGCGGTCGCCACGGTTCATGAACTGACTCGGCATGTAGCGATCCCGAGCCAGGATCGACGCGAGGCGCGGGAAGTCCTGGTACGCGGTGTTCGCCGCGAGGATCAGGATCGCCGCCGTGAAGATCTGGAGGACGATGAACATCGCGCCCCCCGAGAAGATCGTGTCCCCGATCTGCGCGAGCACCGACTTCGAGGAGGCGAGGTCGTGGTTCACGCGCACATGGAGCAGCCGGGCGAAGATCGTGATCCCGAGGAACATCGGGATGCTCATCGCCCCCATCAGCAGGAGCGTGGCGGCGGCGTTCTTCGCCTGCGGCCGGCGGAACGCCTGGACGCCGTCCGCGATCGCTTCGACACCAGTCAGGGCGGTCGCACCCGACGAGAACGCACGGAGCACCAGGAACAGGGACAGGCTCGCCTCCGCATGGAGCGGCAGGTTCGCCGACGCCGCCTGTGGGCAGCCGCCCGACACGCAGCGCACGACCCCCCATCCGAGCGTCAACCCGACCACCACCACGAATCCGTACGTCGGGATCGCGAAGACCTTCCCGGCCTCCTTCGCCCCCCGCAGGTTCGCGACCGTGATCAGGACGACGAACGACGTCGCGAGCGCGACCTTGTGGTCGGCGAGACCCGGCGCCGCCGACGTCACCGCGATCGCCCCGGCGGTCACACTCACCGACACGGTCAGGACGTAGGAGCTCAAGATGGCGCCGGCCGCGGTGAGGCCGGGCACGGTCCCGAGGTTCTCCTTCGCCACGATGTACGACCCGCCCCCGCGCGGATAGGCGCGGACGGTCTGCCGGTACGAGACGATCACCACGATCAGGAGGATGGCCACCCCGATGCCGAGGGGCGACAGGAGTCCGAGGGCGGAGGCGCCGGCCAGCGCCAGGACGAGCATCATCTCCTCCGTCGCGTACGCGACGGAGGAGAGCTGGTCGGAGGCGAACACCGGCAGGGCGAGGATCTTCGGGAGCAGTTGATGTTCCTGCGACGAGGTGGAGAGCGCCCGCCCGACGAGGAGCCGCTTGAGGGCGCCGCCGACCCCCGCGCCCTCGGTCTTCGCCGCCACCCGACGGATGCTACGACTCGCCGCCGGACCCTTCCGCGATCCAGCGATAGCCGACGCCGGGCTCCGTGACGATCAGTTGCGGGGCCTGGGCGTCGTCACCGAGCTTCTTGCGGAGCGCGCGCACGTAGGTCCGGAGATACGTCGTCTCGGTCCCGTAACCCTGGCCCCACACCTTCCGGAGGAGCCACTGGTGCGTGAGGAGCTTGCCGGGATGAGTCGCGAACGCCTCGAGCAGCTGGTACTCGGTCGGTGTGAGCCGCAGGGACTCGCCGTCCAGGACCACCAGGCGCCGGCCGAGGTCCATCTCCAGCCCGCCGAAGCGCATCGTCGGCGCGGGGGGGTCCCCCGGCTGGGCGCGGCGCATCGCTGCCCGCGCCCGCGCGAGCAGCTCCTCCATCGCGAACGGCTTCGTGACGTAGTCGTCGGCGCCCGCGTCGAGCGCCGCGACCTTGTCGTGCTGCGCGTCGCGGACCGACAGGACGATGATCGGGAGCTCGGTGAACCCCCGGACGCGACGGATGACCTCGGTGCCGTCGATGTCCGGGAGCCCGAGGTCGAGGAGCATCAGTTCCGGCGCGCTCTCGGCGGCGCCGATCACGGCCTCCTCACCGGTGCCGACGGTCTGCACGTCGTAGCCGTGGGCCTCCAGGCTGGTCCGCAGCGCGCGACGGATCTGCGGTTCGTCGTCGACGACCAGCACACGGTTCACGGAGCGACCTCCTCGCCGGGGATCTCGAACGCCACGACACAGCCGCCGCCGATCGCGTCCTCGATCCAGATCCTCCCACCGTGCGCAACCACCACCGCCTTCGAGATCGCGAGCCCCAGGCCGCTGCCTGGCGTCTCCGGGCTCGAGGACCCACGATAGAACGCGTCGAAGACCCGCTCCCGCTCACTCAACGGGATCCCCGGACCCTCGTCGGCGATCCGAACCTGGACCGCACCGTGGACCCACTGGACGCTCGCGTGGATCACGCTCCCCGGGGGAGCGTGCCGTCCCGCGTTCTCGAGGAGGTTCGTCAGGACCTGGTCCAGCTGAACGGGATCGACCGAGACGTCCGGGAGATCGGCCGGGAGGTCGGCCGTCACGAGGTGGGCGGCGAGCCGCGGGCGCATCCTCGCGAGGACCACCTCGACGATCTCATCGATCGCGCCGAGTTGCCGCGTCGGCGTCAGGGCACCCGCCCGGATCCGGGCCAGGTCGAGCAGGTTGCCGACCAGTCGGTTCAACCGGTCCGTCTCCTCCAGGATCGTCGTCAACAGCTCTCGCTCCTGGTCGACGTCGTGATGGACCGCGGCATCCAGCAGGCTGGTGACGCCCGCCTTGATGGACGCCAGCGGCGTGCGCAGGTCGTGGGTGACCGATGAGAACATCGCGGCGCGGAGCTGGCTGGTCTCGGCATCGAGCTGCGCGATCCGCGCCCGGGCGTCCAGCCGGGCGCGATCGAGGGCGGCCGTGGCCTGCCGCGTGGCCGCCTCGAGCATCAGTTGGTCGTCGCGGGAGAACGGCCGGCTGCCGACCGGCCGCTCAGCGACGAGCTTGCCGATCGCCGCGTCGCCCGCCAGGAGCCGGACCGTCGTGCGCGGCCCGCCGGTCCCGTCCCCCCCGGCGCGAGCGAGCGCATGCAGCGGGGTCCCGTCCAGCGTCGCATCGATGTCGACCATCGAGAGCGCGAACGGCTCGATCAACAGCTCGGCGAACTCGTCGAGCACGCGGTCGGGGACCTCGCGGGTGTGCAGGGTGCTCGACAGGGTCCCGAGGAAGCGAGCCTCGCGTTCCCGGCGGGAAGCGCGCGCGCGATCCTCGCTGGCCTGCCCGACGAGCAGCCCAACGACCAACGCGACCGACAGGAACACGACGCCCGTCGCGACGTCCTCGACGTCGTTGAGACGGAACGTCAGCTGCGGGTCCTCCACGACGAGCGGACGGATCGTCGACGCGAGGATCCCGGCGATCAGCCCGCCCCACAACCCCCCCGCCACCGCGGCGATCACGACCGCCAGCATGAACAGCGCGATCGAGATCTCGGGCCTCGACGGCGCCACGGGGAACGCGATCAACGTGGCGATCGCGGGAGTGACGAGGCCGATCAGGGCGCTTCGGAGGGTGGGTCTGGCGGTGCCCTCGGAGTCCTGCTCCTCGCTCACGACCACGACACGCTAGCCCCTTTCACGACATCTTCACGCCTGGAGGGGGATCCTTCACGCATCCCTCACGCTCGTTTCTCGAAGATGCGAACAGAGGAACCCATCCTCCGAGTCAATCCGGGGGGCCGACCGCTCCCTCCAGCTGTCGGGCCTCCGGACCCGTCCTCATCATTCGGGCCCGCTCTGCGGGCCCGAACTCTTTCCGCCCGCCGGGGTCGCCCACCGTCCGACGCGGAGCGACTCCTGGTGCGAACTCCTGGTGCGAACGCTGGCCCAGGGGTAGGCTTCCCCACCGTATGCGCGTGATCGTCATGGGATGCGGCCGGGTGGGCTCGGAGCTGTCGAATGCGCTCGTCCAGGACCACGACGTGGCCATCATCGACAAGAACCCGGAGGCGTTCCACGCCTATCCCCCCGGGGACGGCGCCCGCAAGATCGTCGGCCTCGGCTTCGATCGCGACATCCTGGAGGACGCCGGCATCAAGGACGCGGAAGGGTTCGTCGCGGTCTCGAGCGGGGACAACTCGAACATCGTCTCGGCCCGCGTCGCGCTCGAGTACTACCACGTGCCTCGGGTCATCGCGCGGATCTACGACTCGCGCCGGGCGGAGATCTACGAGCGCCTCAACATCCCGACCGTCGCGACCACCCGGTGGGGCGTGAAGCAGATCCAGCTGATGCTCTTCCACGATCGCGAGGAGATCCGGGAGACGCTCGGCGGTGGCGACCTGCTCCGGCTGCGCGTGCCGATCCCGGCGCACCTGGCCGGCAAGGCGGTCTCCTCCCTCGAGGTCGAGGGCAAGGTCCGGGTCGCCGGGATCTCTCGCGGCGGGGGTGGCTTCATCCCGACGCCCTCGTCGACGCTCCAAGCCGCCGACTTCCTGATCCTGATGGTCGCCAAGGACGGTCTCGAGCTCGTCGACGACCTGATGGCGGCCGAGGACGCGCACGCATGAAGGTCGTGGTCACCGGAGGCGGCGCGGTGGGGCGACACCTGGCTCAGGACCTCACCGAGCGAGGGCACGACGTCACGCTCGTCGAGCAGCGCCGGGACCTGGCCGAGAAGCTCGGCCAGTGGGCGCCGGACACCCGGGTGGTCTACGGGGACGCGTGCGAGCCACGCATCCTCGAGAAGGCCGAGGTGCGCGAGGCCGACGTGGTCGTGGCGGCCACGGGCGACGACGAGGACAACCTGGTGACCTCGCTGCTGGCCAAGCAGGAGTTCGGGGTGCCCCGGGTGCTCGCCCGGGTGAACCACCCGAAGAACGAGTGGCTGTTCGACGAGCACTGGGGCGTGGACGCCTCCGTCTCGCCGCCGCACATCTTGACCGCGATGGTCGAGGAGGCCGTCACCGTCGGGGACCTGGTCCGACTGCTCCGCCTGGAGGGCGGCAAGGTCGCGCTGGTGGAGATGCGCCTGCCCGAGCAGTCCCCGAACGTCGGGAGGGCGCTCTACGAGCTCCGCATGCCGCCCGATACGACGCTCGTGGCGATCCTGCGCGAGGGCCACGTGATGATCCCGCAGCCGGAGACGGCGCTCGCGGCGGGCGACGAGATCGTGGCCCTTTCCAGCGTCGACTCGGAGGCTGCACTGCGCGACATCGTGATGGGCACGCCCTCCGGCACTCCCTGATCGGGACTAGCCGGCGAACTCGAGTCGCGGGTTCACCATCCGAACGTCCCCTCGGTGCTCGGCCAGGACCCCCTCCACCACCACGCGCTTGCCGAGGGTGAGACCCCCGATCCCGCGTCGCCCCATGAACACGATGGTCACCTCCCCGGTGCCGTCGGTGATCAGAGCCTGCAGGGCCTCCTTCCCCTCCATCGGGAGCACCGTGATCCGGCGGATCACGCCCGCGACCCGCGCGGGGTGGCGGAGCGCGGCGTCCTCGATGCGCACGGACCCCTCGATCGTGTCGGCCCATGCCCGGGTCTCGTCGGCGAGCCTCGCCTCGTCGCTCTCGTTCAGGCGCTCGAGGATTCGGTGCAGCAGTCCCACGTCAGGACGGAGCGGGCGCCGCTGCGTCCCGCTGCCGGATCTCGTCCCCGAGCTCGGACTTGCGCGACTTCGAGACCCAGATCATCGAAGCGAGCACGACGGTGGCGATGACCACGACCGCGACGCGGAGGGCCGTCTCGTCGGCGTTCGAGACGACGATCGGCGCGATCAGGAGCGCCACGAGGTTCATCACCTTGATCAGCGGGTTGAGGGCCGGGCCGGCCGTGTCCTTGAACGGGTCCCCCACCGTGTCGCCGATCACGGCCGCGGTGTGCGCCTCGCTGCCCTTGCCGCCGAAGTGGCCCTCCTCGATGAACTTCTTCGCGTTGTCCCACGCGCCACCGGAGTTGGAGAGCATCACGGCGAGCAGCTGACCGGTGAGGATCGAGCCGGCCAGGAACGCCCCGAGCGCCTCGGCGCCGAGGAAGAACCCGGCGATCACGGGACTCAGCACCGCCAGCAGTCCGGGCGTCATCAGCTCTCGCAGCGAGGTGCGGGTGCAGATGTCGACGACCCGTCCGTAGTCCGGCTTCTCCGTGTAGTCCATGATGCCGGGGTGGTCGCGGAACTGGTTCCGGACCTCGACCACCACCTGCATCGCGGCGCGGCCGACCGCGCGGATCGCGAGCGAGGAGAACAGGAAGGCCACGGAGCCCCCGAGCAGCAAGCCGACGAGCACATCGGGGTTGTCGATGCGGATCGGGAACTCCTCCGCCGCGCTCCCCAGGGCGCCCAACACCGCCTCGGCGAACGAGCCGAACAGCGAGGTCGCGGCCAGCACCGCCGTCGCGATCGCCATGCCCTTCGTGATCGCCTTCGTCGAGTTCCCGACGGCGTCGAGGCCACCGAGGATCTCGGCCGGGCGGCCCTCGAACTCGCCGGACATCTCGGCGATGCCCTGCGCGTTGTCCGAGATCGGGCCGTACGTGTCCATGGAGACCACCACGCCCACGGTGGTCAGCATCCCCATCCCCGTGAGCGCGATGAAGTACAGGCGTTCCGCCAGGGTGTCGCCCAGGTAGAAGGACCCCATCACCGAGCCGGCGATGATCAGGACCGACCAGACCGTCGACTCGAGGCCGACCGAGAACCCGGACAGGATCGTGGTCGCCGGGCCCGTGACGGTGGACTCCGCGATCTCCTGCACCGGCTTGAACTTCGTGTCGGTGAAGTACTGCGTGAGGATCTGGATCACGCTCGCCAGCACGAGGCCGATCCCCACGGCGGCGGCCGGCTTCCAATCGTCGAGGTAGATCTGCGAGATCACGAAGACGGCCCCGGCGGAGATGGCCGCCGAGAGGAAGAAGCCGCGGTTGATCGCCTTCATCCCGTGCTCGGTCTCGCTCCGGGGCGTCACCGCGAGGATGCCGATGATCGACGTGATCACCCCGACGGCACGGACGAACAGCGGGAACATCACGCCGGCGATCGCCCCGGCCTCGGAGCCCGTGAACGCCGCGGCGCCGAGGATCAACGAGGCGACGAGCGTGACCTCGTAGGACTCGAAGAGGTCGGCGGCCATCCCGGCGCAGTCGCCGACGTTGTCGCCCACGTTGTCGGCGATCACCGCGGCGTTGCGCGGGTCGTCCTCGGGGATCCCCTGCTCGATCTTTCCCACCAGGTCGGCGCCGACGTCGGCTGCCTTCGTGAAGATGCCGCCGCCCACGCGCATGAACATCGCGAGGAGCGCGCCCCCGAACCCGAAGCCCACCAGGACGGACGTGGCGTCGCCCTTGTAGATCAGGAGGATCACGGTGGCGCCCAGCAACCCGAGGCCGACCGTGAACATCCCGGCCACGCCGCCGGCCCGGAACGCGATCTTCAGCGCGCGGCGGAGGCCCGACTCACGCGCTGCGTTGGCGGTCCGGACGTTCGCGCGGACCGCGAGCCACATCCCCGCGTAGCCGGTGATCGCGCTGAACCCGGCGCCCAGGATGAACGCGAGGGATCGGCCGAGCTTGATCGAGAACTCCGAGTGCGCCGCGTTCTCGGGCGCCGGCAGGATGAAGAACAGCACGACGGTGAGGAACGCGAGGAAGATCCCGAGCGTCCGGAACTGCCGCGAGAGGTAGGCCTTGGCGCCCTCCTGGATCGCGCGCGCGATCTCCTTCATCTTCTCGGTACCCTCGGGCGCGGCGAGCACTTCCCGGACCAGGTAGTAGGCGAAGACGAGCGCCACCAGCGAGATCCCGAAGATCAACCAGAGGTAGTTCGTCTCCGCCTTGGTGAAGACGACCTCGAGGGGGCCGCCTTCCTGAGCGAGGATGCCGTGCACGTGGACCTCCATGTCGCGTGGGGTGAGGGACGTTGCGCAGGACCGAAAGAACGGCGGGCAGTATAGGGAACGTGCCAGGTCAGTGACCTGAACGGACCGCGTCGGGATCGTCGCGCGGACGCGGGACGACCGGTGGCGCGAGGCGGAGCACGGCCCACCCGATCACGCCCGAGACGACGGAGGCCGTCAGCAGGGAGATCTTGACGAGCGGGAGCAGCGGACCGTCGGGGCCGAACGCGACCTCGGCGACGAACAGCGAGATCGTGAACCCGGTGCCCGCGGCGGCCGCCATCCCGAGCAGATGCGCGGGGCGAACGCCGGCGGGGAGGTCGACGAGCCGGAGCCGGGACGCGACCATGGTCCCGCCCCAGATGCCCAGCACCTTGCCGCCGATCCGCGCGACGAGGATCGCCCAGGCGACCGCGCTCCCGGCGGCCGCGGTGATCGACGCCGCCGAGAGCTCCACCCCCACGTTCGCGAGCGCGAACAGGGGGAGGACCACGAAGCTGCTCCACGGCAAGAGGAGGTGCTCGACGCGGGTGAGCGGCGAGACGGCGTCGCGCGAGAGCTCGGCGAGGCGGAGCCACTCGTGGGCGTCGGCGTCCGGAGGGGAAGGGTCGTCCTCGGTCCGGTCGGCCGTCCGATGTGCTTCCTCGCTCACGGCGTGCGGACGCTGGAACGGTTCCGATG
>JBOGVD010000109.1:0-4182 GCA_050696355.1 Actinomycetota bacterium | reverse complement strand
CACCGGGACCTCCCAGTCGACGTCGCGCCGGCCGGTGGGGCTCGCGTGCTGCAGGTGCACCGCGAACTTCAGCTCGGCCATCAGCGCGGGGGCGCCGGCCCGGTCGGCCTTGTTCACGACGAAGACGTCGGCCGACTCGAGGATGCCGGCCTTCGCCATCTGCACGGCGTCGCCCATCCCGGGCGCCATCACGACGACGGCCGTGTCCGTGGCGGCGGCGACGTCGACCTCCGCCTGCCCGACGCCGACCGTCTCCACGAGGATCACGTCGTACCCGGCGGCGTCCAGGATCCGGACGGCCTCGGGCGCGGCGAGCGCCATCCCGCCCAGATGGCCCCGGGTCGCCATCGAGCGGATGAACACGCCGGGGTCGACGGCGTGGTCCTGCATCCGCACGCGGTCGCCGAGGAGCGCGCCCCCCGTGTAGGGCGAGGTGGGGTCCACGGCGAGGACCGCGGCACGGAGCTCCGCGCCGCGAGCGATCCGGACCAGCTCGCCGGCGAGCGTGGACTTCCCGACGCCGGGAGCGCCCGTCAGGCCGATCGTCGCCGCCCTGCCGGTCCTCGCGTAGATGCCCGCCGAGAGCTCGGGGAGCTCGGGGGCGTCGTCCTCGACCGCGGAGATCGCCCGGGCGACGGTGCGACGGTCGCCGGCCAGCACGCCCTCGACGAGCCCCGCGACGTCCACGCGGGTCAGCCTACCGGGCCGCTCACCGGCGTCCGTCCGCCGACGAGGCGCCCGGGATCGCCTCCAGCGCATCGCGGAGCGACCGGCATACCGCCCGTTGACGAAGGAGCGCCGGATCGTCGTCGGCTGCCACCCGCGAGCGCACCATCGCCAGGTTCACGTGCTCACGCTGGAGGCGCTCGAGGATCTCGGCCGCGCGGTCCCCCGCGCGCTCGTGCATCGCGCTCCGTGCCGCCCGTCGGCGCTTCGGGCTCTCGAGGATCGCGAGCTCCTCGTGCGTCACGGCCTCCTCGCCGAGCTCCGTCGCGAGCGTCGCCCGGAGCCACCGGTGCTCGCGCGCGTGCGCGAGCCGGAGCGCCAGGACGACGAACAGCAGTAGAGGCAACCCCTTCGCTGCGGTGGCGACGGGGATCAGGCACCACTCCGCTCCCTCCCACGGGTGCGCGGGGAAGAACTCGAGGATCGGCGAGTTCCACAGGAAGTGCCCGAAGACGGCCGCGCCCGCGAGCAGGACCGCAGGCCGGAACCGTTCGCGGAGCGACCGGTCGTCGCGGCGGCTCGCGAGGATCCCCACGGCCATCCCGACGAGCCCCGTGTACAGGACGTGGGAATAGAGGCCGCTCGCGATCACCCGGACGAAGAAGCCCCGGAGCACGCCGCCGACGTCCCCGCCGAACACCGCGACGAAGTAGAAGACGTCCTCGACGATCGCGAACCCGAGGCCGCAGAGCGCGCCGTAGACGAAGCCGTCCATCACGTCGTCGACCTCGTCCCTGGCGATCAGGACGATCAGGACGACGCCGAGACCCTTGAGGATCTCCTCGACGAACGGCGCCGTGAGTGCGGCGGTCCATCGCGCGGCGAACTCCGGGCCGCCGACGCGCGCCACGACGACCCCCCAGCCGGCGTTGCCGATCGCGGAGAGCGTGGTGGCCGCGACCGCGCCCCAGACGAAGGCCGCGACCAACAGCGCCACCGGCTCGCGCTCGTAGAGATCGAGCGTGTAGATCAGGAAGGCGACCGGCGCGGCGTAGAGGATCACGAGCCCCCAGGAGAGCGCCCACCCGCCCGTCGACAGCTCCCGGAACAGGTTCTGCTCCCCGACCGCCACGACCCCGGTCAGCGATACGACGACCACGTAGAGCCAGAAGGCCGGCAGCCGCGGCTGGAGGAAGCGCGCGTGGTGCAGCGGGGAGCGAGCGAGCGAGCGTGCGCCCGGCACTACGCCACCTCCGCGCCGTCGACCATCGCGGCCAGCTCCTCCAGGAGCAGCTCGAGCTGGCCCCGGAAGGCCCAGCCGTCGAAGACCGCGCCGTTGCCGGCCGGCGATACGACGACCGTGACCGAGCCCTCGACGGCCGAACCGCTCCGGGGCTCCGAGCCGATGTAGCCGAAGCGGAGAGCCTCGACGCCGCTCCGCAGGACGACCGCCTCCACCCGGTGTGAGACCGACAGGCGCTCGAGCTGGCGGCTCAGCACCTCGCGCACGTACGCGTCGGCCAGCTCGAACTCCCCACGGCCGACGCCGGGGAACGCGAGGAGGTCGAGCGCGCCGCTGCCGCGAGTGATCTGCGCGAACTCCCCGGAGAGGAGGCCGGCGGGCGTCGGCACGGTGAGCGCTTCGCGATGGGCGACCTCCCAGCCGGACAACGGACGGACCACGAGGACGCCCGCGAGGGCGACCGGCCGGCTCTCGGGCTCCGGCAGCGTCTCGGCCACCACGAACCCACCGAGCACGGTCACCGAGATCGCGAGCGCGACGAGGCCCGCGGGGAGCCAGCGGCGGACCGGACGGACGGCACCCGACGGCGCGTCCGGCCGCAGCGGGAGCTCCGAGGACGGCGCCGTCACACCTGCGTCCCGCTGTCGGCCACCGACAGCAGCTTCGCGAGCCGTGCGACCCGCATGGGATGGAGGAACAGCCCCCGGATCCGGATGCGTCGCCGGAGGAGGCCCCCGGCGATCGACCGGCCCTCGGGCGTCATCGGATCCGGGAGCCCGAAGCGGAGCGGCGTCGCGGTGAGGCCGAGGAGCCGTCGGCTGTCCGCTCGGATCCGCACGTGGGCGTCGGGGACGTCACCGTCGCCGACCCGGACGCCGTCGGGCCGGATCCGGAGGAACACCGTGACCTCGGCGTCCGGCGCGTCGAGCACCGCCACGGCCGGGCGCAGGAGCGATCGCCGTGCGGGGTCGCGTGCGAGGTTCTGCTCGATGAGCGTCGCGAGCATCGCGGCGAGACCGCTCGGCTCGGGGGCGACGACCCGCACCGTCACGGCTGCAGGACCACCTTCGTCGCCTCCCGCCGATCGAACAGCGCGTAGCCCTCGGCCGCGTCTTCGAGCGAGAGGCGGTGGCTGATCAGCGGCGTGGGATCGACCTCGCCCTGCGCGAGCGCCTCCCTCGCGCGTTCCCACCACGCGTGGACCGGCGTGAGGCCGGCGAAGCGGAGGGTGAGCGCGCGCGACCAGTAGGACCCGAGCTGCAGCTCGGTCGTCTCCGAGGAATAGACCCCGAGCACGACGACCGTCCCCCCTCGCCGGACCGCGTCGATCGCTCCCTCGTAGGCCGAGGGATGCCCGACCGCCTCGATCACGACGTCGGCGCCGCGACCCTCGGTCGCCTCCGCGAGCGCCGTGGCCGGGTTGCGCTCGCCGACGTGCACCGGGATCGCGCCCGCCCGCTCCGCGAGCCTCAGCCGCGAGGGTTCGCGATCGAGCGCGTACACCGTCGGCATCCCGAGCGTCCGCAGTCCTTCGATCGCGCAGAACCCGACCGGACCGCAGCCGAGCACCGCCACGACGTCGTCGGCGCGAGCGCCCGCGAGCGACGCGCCGTAGAACCCGCTGGGCAGCACGTCGCCCAGGAAGACGGCCGCCTCGTCTTCGACCGTGTCCGGGATGCCGAGCAGGTTGCGGTCAGCGTTCGGGACGCGGAGCCTCTCGGCCTGCGCTCCGGGCAGCTGCCCTCCGAAGATCCCGTAGCCGAAGATCGCGTCGTCGTCACACAGGGCCGACTGGCCCCGGGCGCAGTACCAGCACGTGCCGCAGGCCACGTTGAAGGCGACTGTCACACGATCCCCCACGCGGACCCGCTCGACGCCGTTGCCCGTCGCTTCCACGACGCCGACGGCCTCATGGCCGAGCGGCTCCCCGGGCTTCATCGGCGCCTTGCCGTGGAGCAGGTGGAGATCGCTCCCGCAGATCGCCGACCGCGTGACCTGGACGATCGCGTCGCCCGGAGCCTCGAGCTCGGGATCGGGGAGGTCCGTGACGCGGACGACGCCCACCCCGTCGAAGACGACCCCGCGCATCAGGTCTCGTCGGGGAACGTCGTCTCCACCTCGCCGGCGAGGTAGGCGAGCTCGCGCGTCGCTATCACGTACCGGAGGATCTTCGGCAGATCGCCGCGAACCCGGAGCTTGCCCTGGACGAGGCCCTTGACCGGCTCGAGGTCGCCCCGGATCACGTCCTTCCACCGCGAGTAGGGCGCGCGGAC
>JBOGVD010000108.1:0-17327 GCA_050696355.1 Actinomycetota bacterium | reverse complement strand
CTTCGGCACTGCCGCGCTCACGCTCGCAGCGGTCGCGCTCGACCGGCTCGGCCTACGGCTGGCGGGACTCGGCGTGGCGCTCGCCGCCTCGGCCCTGGCTGGCCTGGGCGGCCTCGCGCTCCTCGTCGTGAAGCGCGAGCGGGATCGTCAGGCGCCTGCGTAGATCGAACGCCAACCACACGAGCAGACAGATCACGATCGGTGTGAGCGCGTAGTGGCCGATCAGGACGTTCAGGTCGTACGCCTCGGGGAACCGCGCCGGCTCGGCCGTCCACTGCGAGAGCGCGAGGACCGCCGAGAGCGCGAGCAGCGAGACGCGCCCCGCCGGCGGGAGGAGCCAGGCGAGCGGCAGCGACCACACCAGGTACCACGGGAGCAGCACCGGGCCGAGCAGCGTCAGGACGAGCAGGGCCCACCCCCACCCCCCCAGGAGCTCCGGCGCGGGGCGGCCCGACGCGGCGGCGCGAGCGACCGCTCGCACGAGCCACAGGACCGCGGCGAGGAGGGCGACCGCGAAGACGACCCGCGCGGCGACGCCCAGCGTGTCGCCGCTGATCGCGTCGAGGACGCGGCGGAAGAGCCGGGAGGGCGCGAGCCACCCCTCGTGCGTGGACAGCTCGAGCATCCCGAGCGTGGGATCGTGTCGTTGGAAAAAGGGCGCCGCGACGAGCACGCCCACCACGAGGGCCACCGTCGCGTGGGCCGCACCGGTCCGCAGGCGATCGCCGGGAGCTCGCTTCCACGCGACCCAGACCACGAGCAGCACCAACGGCAGGAACACCGTCGCCTTCACCAGCGCTCCGCACGTGAGGATCCCGACCGCCAGCAGCGTCCGGTCACGGAGCACGCACCAGGCCGCGAGCGCGATCGCGAGCGCCACCAGCAGGTCGTTGTGCCCGCTGCCGGCCGATCGGAACAGGACCACCGGGTTCAGACCGAACGCCGTGACCGCGAACGCCGAACGGGCGGGGCGGACGTGGCGCGCCACCGCGGCGATCACGAACGTCGTCGCGAGGCTCGCGGCGATCGCGATCAACCGGAAGGCGTCGACGAGCACGTCCAGGCGGTCCGTGGCCCGGGTCACCGCGCCGGCCAGATGCGAGAACAGCGGTCCGTAGACCGAGGGCGTGTCGACCCATTGCGGTCCGACGAGCTCACGGGTGAGGAAGCTCGGGAAGTCCGCCGGTGTCTGCACGTACGGGTTCGCGTGGTGCACGGACACGATCTGGCCGTGCGCGATGTAGGAGTAGACGTCCCGGGAGATCAGCAACGGCAGCAACACGATCGCGACGTGGACGGCGACCGACAGGCCGAGGACGAGCCGTAGCGAGACCCTCCCTCGCCATGCGGCTCGGAGGAGCAGCAGGAACCCGGCCATCCCTGCGGCCACGCCGACAACGGAGGCGACGGGCAGCGCACTCTCGAGCCGATCCAGGCCGACGGTCTCCGCGATCCATGCGAACGGTCCGCCCGGCGCCGCGCCGGGCGCCAGCACGGGTTGCAGCGGCGACCCGGGAACCGCGGCGACGACCGCCTCGGCCACGAACCCGGCCAGCGCCGCGGCGACCGCGGGCCACGCCGTCCGCCCGCGCGTCGTGTCCATGTCGTCGCCGACGCTAGCACCCGCTCGCCGCTAGGCTGTCGGCATGGCGCGCTTCCGGGAAGGCACCGGCACCGGCCTGTTCGTGGCGCTCGGCTCGCTCACGATCTACGCGGTGCTCGCCTGGATCCTCGCGTCCCTGCTCTGGGTCGCCCTGTCGATCTACGCGGTGGTCGAGATGGTCGGCGACGGCCGCCCGAGCCCGCTCTCCGTGCTGATGATCGTGGTCCTGCTCGTGGGCGGCCTCGTCACGCTCGGCGCGGTGGGGGTCGGCTTCGTCGGCAAGAGCCTCACGCCCCGCAAGCGCGACGGCCGCTGACGGCCGTCACGGGACGGGCTTCAAGACCATCAGGTAGAGGATGCCGGCGACCGGCAGCATCGTCAGGAGGCCCGTGGTGCTGGTGCGCCGAGCGGCGGCGTCGTACGCGGCCGAGCCGGCCTCGCCCGCGAGCTCCGTCTGACGCCGGAGGGCCGGTGCGAAGAAGACCCCCGCGAGGACGCCGACCAGGACGTAGAGGCCGATCGCGACGGCGATCCAGAACGTCGTGAACCCCAGGCCGTCCGAGATCAGGACCATGATCACGCCGGTGAGCGGGAGGATCCCGTACGCCGGGTTCGCGAGACGGGCATCGAGCTTCTTGATCGTCTCGAGGGCGAAGGCCTGCTGGGTCGGCGCCCGCCCCTTCATGACGGCGAGCCCCACGAAGTAGGTGACGTTCGTCCCCACCGCCACGATCGCCGAGAGCACGTGCACGAGCTTCAACGGCTGGTACCAGTCCACGGCTCCCTCCTCCGTCGGGTCCGGCCGTCCCGGGCGGTTCCGGCACACCTTGCCACAGGTGACGGCGTGATCGTGGAGCGTCGGCTCATCGGTCGTGACGCACCGGATCCTCCTCGGCGTCTCGAGGTCGCGCTGATGGCCTCCTGCCTTCAGCCGTAACCCGAGCGGGGGCCTCGGTAACAGCTGGCCGCTGTCGGACGCTCGATCTAGAGGGCGATCAGTCCAGCATTCGTCGGCGAGAATCCGCATGTGTCCAGATAGAAGGGGCGCAGGTGCTCGTGGAAGTCAACGTGCAGCCATTCGCATCCCGCGGCCCTTGCCTCGAGTACGGCTGACTTCACAACTTCAGTTCCGACACCACGGCGTCGCACACTGGAAGCGACCATCGTGTCCTGCAGGTACGCATGGACCAGGCCATCCCACAGTACGTTGACGAAACCCACGAGCGTGTCACCGTCACGGGCCACGACCCACCCGAGGCTGTGCCGGCTGAGACGTTCGACCCAGTTCCACTCGTCCGCGGAGTAGACCCGAGTGTCGAACGCTTCCGCGTGCAGCCGATCCAACTCGTCATTCTCGACGCTTCCGCGCCACGTGTATCTGATCGCCACCGGAGCGATTCTACCGTTCATCGAACGCGGAGCTTCTCCAGATGTCACACGAGATGTGCTGGGTACTGCTGCGCTGGCACACCGCTTGCTTCTGGACGTGTCGAGGTCGCGCTCGTGAACCGCGTGACGCTGACGCACCTGGACTAGGATTCGCGCGTGTCGACATGGCCGAGCCTTGATCGAACCTATCCCCCACAGGTTTCAGGAGAGCGGGTCTCGCTTGATGCCTGGGTGGACTATCACCGCGCGACGTTGCTCATGAAGTGTGCGGGACTGAAGTCGGAACAGCTCGCGAGCCGCTCATGCCCGCCGTCGACGCTGTCGCTCCTGGGCCTGGTACGACACCTGACCGAAGTCGAAGCGTGGTTCCACGACTTCGATGGCAAGCCGTCCGGCGAGTGGTACTCGAATGACGAGGATCCCGACGCCTGCTTCAACGCGGTCGACGCCTCACGTGCCGAGGAGGATCTCGCTGCGTATCACGCGAGCATCGAACGCGCTCGAGCGGCAGCCGAAGGTCGAGACCTCGACGAACTCTCATCGGAACCCGACGACGGCCGACCTGTGTCGTTGCGCTGGATCTACCTCCACATGATCGAGGAGTATGCCCGCCACAACGGGCACGCGGACCTGCTGAGAGAGCGCATCGACGGCACGACGGGCGATTGATGGGCAGCCGATCGCCCTACGGGTGAGGCGTCATGGTCCACAGACTTCTCCTGGACGGGCCCAGGTGTCGGTCATGTACCGCGCGGCCGGCACACGCACTTGCAGGTACGGGGACTTAGCGGGTCCTTCGCAGTTCGTTGAGGAACCTCTGATCCTCGCGGCGCCATCCGTTCTCGAGTTCGTGGCGAAGGCGTGCCCGGCGTAGCACGTCGCCGATGAGGATCCCGAGCTCCACAAGGATCACGATGCCGAACACGGTGTCATCGTACGACGCGAATCCAGATCCTCTACGTCCACCCGGCACGCCTCGTCCGGCAGGCTCCGAACGTGACGCACCGGATCCTCCTCGACGTATCGAGGTGCTTCTCGCGCGCCGGGCTCCCGGGGAACGGTGGACCTGATGGGCAAGGCGAGACCCAGACGTTCTCCTCGATGGGTCGGTCCATCAGTTCGCGATCAGCGTCGCTTTCCGACGCTGAACGCCCACCAGGTCGCAAGACTCGGGATTCCGCCCTTCACCAGCTCTGCGCCACCAGCTCGTAAGACTCGAAGCCAACGACCTTGCCGTTCATCGCCTCTGCCACTTCGGTTCGCATCGGCTTGACTGCTTCGGCGCTTCCCTCCAGGCCGGCCTCGTCTTGGTAGAAGGCGACCGCCACCAGCTTTCCGGCTGACCTGTCGGCCAAGAAGTTGGCTGCGGTGAACCCTTCCAAGCCCTGAAGGGCGGGCAAGATCTTTTCATCGATGATCTTGACCGCGTCGTCGATCTTGCTTCCGTCACCCTCGATCGTGCTGATCCGCGCCTGCATAGCCATAGCCTCTCCTTCCGTCGAAGGCCAAGCAATCTTATCGAGCGCGATCCCCAAGTGGACTGGTGTGAGAGACACCGGGAGACCAGGGCTCAGTCGCGGCTGATCCTGACGTACGCTGCTGCTCTCACGAAGTCGATCGTAACGTGAGAGGTGAGCCCGGTACACAGATTGCTCCTGGATGTCTCGAGCCTCACCTATCGGGCGTTCTTCGCGATGCCCGACTCGGTGACCGCCCCCGACGGCCGGCCGGTGAACGCCGTGCACGGCTACCTGGACATGGTGACGCGGCTCATCGCCGCTCGACGGCCGGATGAGATCGTCCATGTGTACGACCACGACTGGCGGCCCGTCGAGCGCACGGACATCTACCCCGGCTACAAGGCGAACCGCCCTCCGGAGCCCGAGGCGATCACGAAGCAGTTCGAGCTGCTCCGGCGCGTGCTCGACCTCACCGGTCTCCTGCAGGCCGAGACCGAGGGATGGGAGGCGGAGGACGCGATCGGCGCCTTCTGCGTCGAGGCGAACGACGCGGATCGCATCGAGATCGTCTCCGGCGACCGAGACCTGATCCAGCTCGTCCGCGATCCGGTCGTGAAGCTCCTCTTCACCGTGCGCGGCGTCTCCGAGCTCGCGGAGTACGACGAGGCGGGCGTCTTCGAGAAGTACGGCGTGCCGGCGTCGCGCTACGCGGACTTCGCGATCCTCCGGGGCGACCCCTCCGACGCGCTCCCCGGCGTGCGCGGCGTCGGCGAGAAGACCGCGCGCGCGCTGATCACCGCTTACGATTCCCTCGACGACCTGCTCGCCGACGCCTCGCAGGTGCACCCGCGACCCGGCCCCCTCAAAGGCAAGCCGGCGCTCAAGGCGAGGATCCTCGAGGCGAGCGCCTACCTCGACGCGATGCGCGGGCTCGTCCCGGTCAACGCCGTGGCGCCACTGTCCGTCTGGTCGGGCGCGCGGGACGACGCCTCGCTCAAGGCGCTGGCGGAAGAGTTCGGCCTGCGGGGTCCGGTGCAACGGCTCCACGCGGCGCTCGACAGCGCCCGCGTCGCCTGAGAGGACTCCGCCGTGGCGCCCTTCGTCCTCCACGTCGACCTGGATCAGTTCCTCGCGGCCGTCGAGGTCCTCCGACGCCCCGAGCTCCGCGGTTGGCCGATCGTCGTGGGCGGCGACGGCGATCCGACCAAGCGAGGGGTCGTCTCCACCGCGTCGTATGAAGCGCGCGCCTTCGGCGTCGGATCCGGGATGCCCCTTCGGACCGCGCGCAAGCGCTGTCCCGACGCGGTGTTCCTTCCCGTCGACGCACCGGTCTATCTCGAAGCGTCTCGCCACGTCATGGACGCGCTCCGCTCGTTCGGCTTCACCGTCCAGGAGATGGGATGGGACGAGGCGTTCCTCGCCGCGGAGACGGACGATCCGGAGCGCTTCGCTCGCGACGTGCAGCGCCGCGTCCTGGAGCACACGGAGCTCTGGTGCTCGATCGGGATCGGCGACAACAAGCTCCAGGCGAAGATCGCGAGCGATGAGGGAAAGCCGGCCGGCGTCTTCCGGTTGACCTCGGACCGGTGGGCCGCCTCGATGGGCTCGCGGCCGACCGACGCGCTCTGGGGGATCGGCGCGAAGACCGCGAGGAGACTCGCCGCGATCGGGATCGGCACCGTCGCCGAGCTCGCCGCCGCGGACACGGATGCCTTGTCGGCCGCGTTCGGGCCCAAGACGGGACCCTGGCTCGCGCAGCTGGCGCATGGCGAGGATCCGAGCCCCGTCAGCGACGCTCCCTGGGTGCCGAGGGGGGTGAGCCGCGAGCGGACGTTCCAGCGGGACCTCGCGACGCAGGACGAGGTCGTCCGTGAGCTCGACCGGCTGGCGTTCGAGACCGCCGAGGACGTTCGGAAGGACGGCCGGCTCGCCGTTCGGGTCGTGGTGAAGGTCCGGCTGATCCCCTTCATCACGAAGACGAGGAGCGTCGGGCTCCCCGAGCCGACGAGCGGTCCCGAAGGCATCGCCGCGGGGGCCCGGGCCGCCCTGGAGCGGTTCCCACCGATCGAACGGCCGGTTCGGCTCCTGGGTGTCCGCGCCGAGCTCGAACAACCCGACCTCGCCGACGAGGACGGCGGCCTAGGTCATCCGACGCTCGAGAACGAGGGCCGGGACGCCGATGATGCCTAGATGCGGGTGCGGCTCTTCTCCGCCGGCGTCGCCGGGGCTCTCTGCCTGGGAGTCCTGAGCGCCGCGCCGGCCGTCGCGGCCTACGCGGTGGACTCGATCACGTTCCCCGGGGACGGCAGCGAGTTCTACTCCCCGTTCTCGGGCCCGGCTACCGTGACCTTCTCGTTCGACGAAGACGCTCACGACGCGACGTTCGAGCTCCGGCTGCGCCCGATCGGCGGCTCCGCGATCCGGAGGAAGGAGATCCTCGTCGACCCGGACACGCAGTCGTCCCCGCGAACGGTGAGCTTCTCGTGGCCGGCGTTGTGGGTCTCCTCGGCGAGGACCTACCAGGTCGCGGTCTACCGCAACGGGGCGCTCCAGGGGAGCCCGGAGAGCTTCCAGCTCCGGTCGCCGCTGGTCACGATCACAGGAGCGTCCCCGAACCCGTTCCTGCCGTGGATCGACGACGGGTTCAAGGACACGACCCGGATCCACTACCGGCTGACCGAGGCCGCGGATGCGGAGGTGCGGGTCTTCCGAGCGAACAGCGGCGGGACGTGCTGTGGGGTCCGCGTCCTCGACGAGGAGAAGACCGGCAGGCCTGCCGGGAGCAACTCCTGGGTCTGGGACGGGAAGGGGAACGGGACGCACGCCGGCAACCTCCCGAAGGGCGACTACTTCGTGAGGATCAAGGCGGAGGATCCGGAGAACGTCGTCGGATGGTCCAAGCCGTTCCGGGTCCGCATCGCCAGGACCTACCGAGCGATGGCGACGAGGTCGAAGCCGGGTCCCGCTCCCCACCACACGGGTTGGCCGACGCCGTACGTCCTCGGCGGTGACTGCATCGTCTTCGTCCCCGACGAGGCCCTCGCGCTCCTCTGCCAGGGAGCGAGGGTGACCGTCTCCTGGAGGTGGGCGCTCGCAACCGATCAGCGGATCGAGCGGTCCTCCGTCGTCCTCGACAGCTCGAGCACCGATTGCCCACCCGTCGGGAGATCGGTGGCGCACTCCAAGCACGGGTCCTCGTTCACGGTGAAGGACAACCTGCCGGGACGATCGGTGCACTGCCGCGTGGTGGAGACGCGGATCACCTACAGCTTCGCGAAGGCGTCCTAGCCCTCCTCCTCTCCCGCACGCGGGCCGCTCCCGTCCACGCGACCCTAGGATGGCACGCGGTGCCCCCGACGCTCGATCGGATCCGAGCCGCTCCGAAGGTCCTGCTCCACGACCACCTCGACGGTGGGCTTCGGCCCTCCACGATCGTGGAGCTCGCCGGTGAGGCCGGCTACCGGGATCTCCCGACGGTCGATCCCGGGGAGCTCGGCTCGTGGATGACCCGTGGCGCGGCCCGCAGGGATCTCGTGCTCTACCTGGAGACGTTCGCGCATACGGTGGGCGTGATGCAGACGAGGGAGGCGCTCGCCCGCGTCGCACGTGAGTGCGCCGAGGACCTGGCCGCGGACGGCATCGTCTATGCGGAGGTCCGCTTCGCCCCCGAACAGCACCTCGAGCGCGGTCTCCGCCTCGACGACGTCGTGGAGGCGGTGCAGGAGGGCTTCGCCGCGGGCTCGCGGGAGACCGGGATCCGGCTCGGGACGCTGGTGACGGCGATGCGGACGGCGGCGCGCTCCCTCGAGATCGCCGAGCTCGCCGTCCGCTGGCGCGATCGCGGGGTCGTCGGATTCGACATCGCGGGCGCGGAGGCCGGCTATCCGCCGACCCGCCATCTGGACGCGTTCGATCACGTGCGCCGGGAGAACTTCCATCTCACGATCCACGCCGGTGAGGCATTCGGGCTCCCCTCGATCTGGGAAGCCCTGCAGCTCTGCGGGGCCGAACGGCTGGGCCACGGGGTGCGGCTCGTCGACGACGTCGAGCGCGTACCGGACGGAGCCCCGCGGCTGGGGCGCGTGGCGCATCTCGTCCGCGACCGCCGCGTCCCGCCGAGCTCTGCCCCACGTCCAACGTGCACTCGGGCGCCGCGGCGTCGATCGAGGAGCACCCGATCGGGCTCCTGATGGATCTGAAGTTCCGCGTCACCGTGAACACCGACAACCGCCTGATGTCGGCGACGTCGCTCTCGCAGGAGTTCGCGCATCTCGTGGACGCGTTCGGGATCGGATGGGATCGGATCCGCCGCCTCACGATCAACGCGATGAAGTCCGCGTTCCTGCCCTTCGACGAGCGCGTCGCCTTCCTCGACGACGTGATCCGCCCCGCGTACGCGGCTCTGGACGCATGAGCGCAGGGAGGCGTCGGCCTCGACGTCGCGGTGTCAGGAGAGCCGTCCGCCTGGTTCAGCAGGGAGGGGCGTGCCGGTCGCGGCCCGGAGGCGCCGCCGTCACGTCTGCCAGGACCAACTGATCGTCCGCGGCCACTCGCCCCGCGGGGATCGACACGTCGCCCGCCAGCAGCCGGCCCAGCGCGTCCACCTTCGCGGCGCCCGCCACGATCCAGACGATCCGCCGGGCTCGATCGAGCATCGGATACGTCAGCGTCATCCGGCGGCGGCCCCGGTACTCCCCGGTCACGGCCACGTCTCGATCGCGCTCGTCGAGGATGGGGTCGCCCGGCACGAGCGACGCCGTGTGGCCGTCGTCGCCGATCCCGAGGTGGATCACGTCGAAGCGCTCCGGGAGCGATCTCGCGTACGAGGCCGCCGCCGCCTCGAGCTCACCGGCCTCCACGGGCATCGGCCGCAGGGTGGCGACGCCCTCCGGCGGCAGGGCCGCACGAAGCGTCGTCAGGTTCCGGTCACGGTGTTCCGCCGGCGCCACCCGCTCGTCGACCTGGTACGTCTGTGTTCGCGACCACGGCAGGCCGAGTCGCCGGAACGTCGCGAGCGGCGTCGACCCGCCGCTCGCCGCCCACAGGAACGTCTCCCGAGCGGCGACCGCTTGTTCCGCGGCTTCCCCGATCATCGCCGCCGCCCGCGACGCCAGCGCTTCGGCGTCCGGGAGCACCTCGAGTCGGATCATCGCTCCCGATGCCCCCCGAACTCGCGTCGCATCGCCGATAGCACCCGGTTCGCGAAGTCGCCGCGATCGCGCGAGGAGAAGCGGGCGAAGAGTGCGGCCGTGAGGATGTCCGCCGGCACGCCCTCCTCGATCGCCGCGATCGCGGCCCAGCGCCCCTCCCCCGAGTCGGACACCCGTCCCTCGAGCCCCTCCAGGCCGGGATCCTCGTGCAACGCGGCCGCCGCGAGGTCCAGCAGCCACGACGAGACGACGCTCCCGCGACGCCACACCTCGGCCACCTCGGCGACGTCGATCTCGTAGCGGTACGCTTCGGGATCCGCCAACGGGGCGGTCTCGGCATCGGCACCGGCGCGCGCGGCACCCGCGTTCGCGTTGACCAGGATGTTGAACCCCTCCGCGTAGGCGGCCATCAGGCCATACTCGATCCCGTTGTGGACCATCTTCACGAGATGCCCGGCGCCCGCCGGGCCGCAATGCAGGTAGCCGCGCTCGGCCGGCGAAGGATCGCCGCTCCGGCCTCGGGTGCGCGGTGCGGCATCGGCACCCGGCGCGAGCGATGCGAAGATGGGTTCCAGATGCGTGAACACGTCTTCGTCGGCCCCGATCATCAGGCAGAAGCCTCGCTGCAACCCGAACACGCCGCCGCTCGTTCCGCAATCGACGTAACGGATCCCTCGCCCGGACAGTTCGCGGGACCGTCGCAGGTCGTCCCGGTGGTTCGTGTTCCCCCCGTCGATCACGACGTCCCCCGGCTCCAGCCGCTCGGACAGCTCGCGGACGACGACCTCCGTTGGCTCGCCCGCGGGGACCATCACCCAGACCGCCCGCGGCGGTGGCAGGGCCGCCACGAGATCGTCGATCGTCGATGCGCCGGTCGCCCCGTCGCTCGCGATCGCTGTCACCGCCTCGGTGCTCACGTCGTACGCGACGCACCGGTGGCCGTCCGCCATCAGCCTCCGCGCGATGTTCGATCCCATCCTGCCGAGCCCCACCAGCCCGAGCTGCATCGGTCGGTCCGTCGTCATCGATGCTCCCTTCGCTCCCTGTCCAGACCCCTGCTCCCTCGGAGAGCGTATGGACCGAACGGCTGACGCGCTCGTCGTGTTCGGGATCACCGGGGACCTCGCGCGGAAGATGACGCTGCCGGCCCTGTACCGGCTGGAGGCGAGGGAGCTGCTCCCCTGTCCGGTGATCGGGGTCGGCCGCAGGGAGGGCGGGGGCGAGGAGGTCCGCGCCCGCGCGCGAGCGGCGATCGAGGACGCCGGCGAGCGGGTGGACCAGGCGATCTTCGACCGCCTGTCGGATCGGCTCGGCTACGTGGCGGGCGACGCGACCGACCCCGAGCTCTACCGCCGGATCCGGGAGGCCCTGGACGGCGCCGAGCGCCCCGTGTTCTACCTCGCGATCCCGCCGTCGCTCTTCGGGCCGACGGTCGAGGCGCTCGGCGCCGCCGGCCTCGCCGCCGGGGCCCGGGTCGTGATCGAGAAGCCGTTCGGGGAGGACCTCGCCTCCGCGAAGGAGCTGAACCGGCGCATCAGCCGCGTGCTCGACGAGGATCAGGTCTACCGGATCGACCACTTCCTGGGGAAGGAGCCCGTCCAGGACATCGTCTACCTGCGGTTCGCGAACGAGATCTTCGAGCCGATCTGGAACCGGTATCACGTCTCGTGCGTGCAGATCAACATGGCCGAGGACTTCGACGTGGCCGACCGCGGCAGCTTCTACGACCCCGTCGGCGCGCTCCGCGACGTGGTGCAGAACCACCTGCTCCAGATCCTCGCGCTCGTCACGATGGAGCCCCCGGCCGGGGGCCACGACGCGATCGCCGACCGGCGGCTCGACGTGCTCCGTTCCGTCCCCGACGCGGACCCGTCCGCGTACGTCCGGGGCCAGTACGAGGGCTACCGCGACGTGAAGGGGGTCGCGCCCGACTCGCAGACCGAGACCTACGCGGCCCTGCGGCTCGAGATCGACAACTGGCGGTGGGCCGGGGTGCCGTTCTTGATCCGCACGGGCAAGGCGCTGCCGATGACCGCCACCGAGGTCGACATCCGTTTCCGGCTGCCGCCCGCGATCCTGATGGGCGATCGGGTGAGCGAGGTGAAACGGCACAATCACGTGACCCTCCGGATCGGGCCCGATCCCGGGGCCTCGCTCGGGGTGCTTCTGAAGGAACCGGGCCAGGATCGGTCCGATCCGGTCCACCTCGACCTCTCCTTCCGGGAGCAGCTGGGGGCCGCCCCGGCGCCCTACGAGCGCCTGCTGTTGGACGCGATCCGGGGCGACGGGACGCTCTTCCCTCGCCAGGAGGTGATCGAGGAGACGTGGCGGATCCTGCAGCCGCTGCTGGACGCGCCGCCGTCGCTCGAGCCGTACGCGAAGGGATCCTGGGGACCGGCCGGCGCCGACCACCTCGCGGGGGAGCACGGCGGCTGGCGGACCCCGAGGGTGCGGCGATGACGGAACGCCGGAGCTCCCGTGAGCCACGCGACCAGATCGCTCCCGCCGAGACCCCGCCGGGCGGACGGTTCTCGGCGACCGCTCCCCGGCGGAGCCCCTTCCCCCCGATCGCGGAGTACGGCTTCCTCTCCGACCTCGAGACGACCGCCCTCGTGGCTGCCGACGGCGCCGTCGAGTGGTTGTGTCTCCCCCGATCGGATGGTCCCAGCGTCTTCGGCGCGCTCCTCGACCGCTCGGCCGGCCTCTTCCGCGTGGCGCCGGTCGATCAGACGGTGCCGACCGGACGCCGGTACCTCCCCGGCACGAACGTCCTCGAGACCACCTGGCAAACGAAGACGGGCTGGCTGGTCGTGCGCGACGCCCTGACGGTCGGCGCCTGGTACGAGACGGAGACCCGCGACGATGCCTACGTCCGCTCCCCCGGCGACTTCCAAGCGGAGCACATGCTGGTCCGGGTCCTCGAGTGCGTGAACGGCCAGGTGGACGCCTCGCTGCATTGCGAGCCGGCCTTCGACCACGACCGGCGGGACGCACGCTGGAGATTCGCAACGGCCGGGTACGGAGAGGCGATCGCGCGGGACGGCGACGACGATCCGTCCCTCCGGCTCACGACGAGCCTGCGCCTCGGGTTCGAGGGGCGGGCGGCTGTCGCCAACACGACGATGAAGGAGGGCGATCGTGCCTTCGTCGCCCTCTCCTGGACCGATCCCGACCCGGCGCCTCCGAGGGACGTCGAGGAGGCTGCGCTCCGGCTCGACCGGACGGAGGACTTCTGGCGCGACTGGCTGAACCAGGGATCGTTCCCGGACCACCCGCTGCGCGGCCGCCTGCAGCGGAGCGCCCTCGTGCTGAAGGGCCTGACCTACGCGCCGACCGGCGCGCTCCTGGCCGCGGCGACCACGTCTCTGCCCGAGCTCCCCGGCGGTCGCCGCAACTGGGACTACCGCTACAGCTGGGTCCGCGACTCCACGTTCGCGCTCTGGGGCCTCTACACGCTCGGCTTCGACTCCGAGGCGAACAACTTCCTGTACTTCATGCAGGACCGGATCCGCGAGGGGCGGACGCTCCAGATCATGTACGGGATCGGCGGGGAGGAGCGCCTCGAGGAGTCGACGCTCGACCACCTGACCGGGTACGAGCGCTCCCAGCCGGTCCGGATCGGCAACGCCGCCTTCGAGCAGCATCAGCACGACGTCTGGGGCGCGCTCCTCGACTCGGTGTACCTCCACATGAAGGCCGGCGAGTACCTGAACGACGCCGACTGGGAGAACCTCGAGCGCCAGGTCGAGGAGGCGGTCGCCCGTTGGCGCGAGCCGGATCACGGGATCTGGGAGGTCCGGGGCGAGCCGAAGCATTTCACGACCTCGAAGATCATGTGCTGGGTGGCATGCGACCGCGGCGCGCGTCTCGCGGAGACGATGGGTCGGGCCGAGGAGGCCGAGCGCTGGACGAAGGCCGCCGAAGAGATCCGGGAGGACGTCCTCGCCAACGGCGTGAACGACGACGGTGTGTTCGTGCAGTCCTACGGCTCGAACGCCCTCGATGCGTCGCTCCTGCTCGCGGTCCTCCTCCGGTTCCTGCCGGCCGACGACGACCGGATCCGTGCGACCGTGCTCGCGATCGCGGACGAGCTGACCGAGCACGGGATGGTGCGCCGGTACCGGGTCGAGGAGACCGACGACGGGGTCGGCGGCGGCGAGGGCACGTTCGTGATGTGCTCGTTCTGGCTCGTGTCCGCGCTCGTCGAGATCGGGGAAGCCGACCGTGCCGGGTCTCTGCTCGAGCTGATGCTGACGCACGCGAGCCCGCTCGGCCTGTACGCGGAGCAGCTCGACCCCCACACCGGGCGGCACCTCGGCAACTTCCCGCAGGCGTTCTCGCACCTCGCGCTGATCAACGCCGTGCTGCACGTGATCCGCGCCGAGGAGGAACGCGACGGCGGATCCATCCCGTCCCGCTAGCCCGCTAGACCGTTGGCCGCTCGCCCTGCGTCGTCCCGGCGCGCCTGATCTCCTCCACGTCGAGGCTGCCGTCGTCGTGCTGGGTCACGCGGATGCCGTCGCACTCCGCGAACGGCTCGGGCTCGCGACCGGTCAGGCCGGCCATCGCGCGTTCGACGAAGGGGGTGTGTCCGACGGCGAGCCCGACGCCACCGTCCGGCACCTCGGCGAGCAACGCTCGGACGCCGGCGGCCATCCCTTCGCGGCTGCCGCCGGTCGCGTCCTTGCCGGCGAGGCCCGGGATGACGCCGTGCCCGGGCAGCTGGCGACCCGATCCACGGACGATCCAGGCCGCCGTCTCGGCGGCGCGCTCCGCCGGCGAGACGAAGACGGCGTCGTAGCCCCCTTCCGCCGCCCGGCCCACGTCCTCCGCCTGGGCGCGCCCGGCGGCGGACAGGCGGTCCGCGCTCGGATCCCGCTTCGCGTGCCGGAGGAGCTCCAGTCGTCGCATCCGTCTCAGTGCGTACCCGCCGAGGCCGCGTCCGGAACCATGCGGTCCTCGCGGAACCGGCTGAGCGCGAACGGTGCGATCAGCTCGGGAACCCGGCCGGTCGCGACGTGCTCGGCCATCGTCGACCCGAAGATCGGTGCGCCCTTGAAGCCCCACGTGCCCATGCCCGCCATCACGCTGAACCCCTCGACCGGGGTCGGGCCGAGGATCGGGGAGGAGTCGGGGGTCATGTCGCAGAGCCCTCCCCACTGGCGCATCGCGCGCGCCCTGGCCATGAACGGCAGGATCATCACCGACCGCTTGGCGGCCTCGGAGAGGAACTCGAACGTCGAACGCGTGGAGAACGTGCTGTACGGGACGATCTCGGCGCCGGCCAACAGCTCCCCCCGCGCGGTCTGCGACACGTAGATCGTGAGGTCCATCGAGGAGACCAATCCTCGGAGCATGGGCCGGTAGGGCTCCGTCACGAAGGCTTGGAGGAGATGCGTGACGATCGGCAGGCGGAGTCCGGCCATGGTCGCGACCTGGGTCGTCCACCCCGCGACGGCGCTCACGACGTGGGCGGCCGCCACGCGTCCCCGGGACGTCTCGACACCGACACAGCGGTCACCCTCCAGGTGCACACCGACGACCTCCACGCCCTGATGGAGGTCCACGCCTCGACGCGCGGCGGCCCGCGCGTATCCCCATACGACGGCGTCGTGACGGGCGAAGGATCCGGGTGGGTGGTATGACGCACCGAGCACCGGGAGCTCGCCGTCGCCGGTCAGGTCCACAGCCGGGCACACCTCGAGGATGTCCTCGGGCCCGAGGATGTCGGTCCGCACGCCGAGCGCACGGTTGAGCGCGGATCTCTCGCGCTCGACCTGCAGCGAGTCCTCCGTGTGGCAGAGGTCGAGCTCCCCCTGGTTCGTGAACAGGACGTTGAAGTCCAGCTCCTGCGAGAGTCGTCGGTACCGCTCGAGGCTGGCCGCGTACAGCGGCACCGTCTCCGGCGTGTTGTAGTTCGCGCGAAGGACCTGCGTGTTCCGACCGCTGGCCCCGCTCCCGAGGTAGGACCGCTCGAGCACCGCGACGTCTCGGATCCCGTGCTCCTCGGCGAGGTGGTACGCGAGCGACAAGCCGTTCACGCCCCCGCCGACGATCACCACGTCGTAGGAACGGCGGAGCTCGCGATCGGGCAGCGCGATCCGGCGGCGGAAGAGCCCGGTCATCCGTCCGGACCCGCGGCCGAGAGACGCTGCCGGAAGCAGGCGCCGAGGGATGCCGGGACCAGCAGCCAGATGCGGTCGTTCTCGACGAAGATCCGCGCGCCGACGCCCGCGACGTCCCCCTGCACGTACCCGCTGCCGTCGGGGAGCCGGAGCTCGGAGGATCGGGCGAAGACCGCTCGCGCGTCGCCGCCCGGGAGCTCGATCTCGGTCCATCCCTCGGCGGGATCGCGGATCACCGCGTGCGGGTCGACGGTGCGGAGCGCGCGGCGGATGTCGTCCGCGACGGGGCCCCGCACCATCACCTCGTCGGTCGCGACCCGGCCCGCCCCCGGCGCCCGCATCGCGAGCTCGCAGGCATCCTGGGTGGCGTGCACGGACCAGAGCTCAGGCATGAAGGCGCGCTCCCGCCGGGTCGTAGAACGGAGTCGGCACGACGCGGGCCCGGATCCGGCCCGCCCGGAGCTCGTCCGGGAACCCTCCGCCCGGCTCTCGCCGGACCCAGCCGAGCCCGATGGATCGGTCCAGGATCGGGCTCCTGGCGGCCGACGACACGCGCCCGGCCACGCGACCTCCCACCGACAGCGGGACGCCTCGGAGCTCCGCCCCACCGCCGTCGAACTCGAGGCCGACGAGCCTGCGGTCGACCGGGATCGCGGCCAGACGCTCGAGGGCCCGGGCCGACGCGAACTCCTTCCCGGGTGCCACCGCCCAACCCAGCCCCAGCTTCTCCGGCGTGTCGTCGGGCATCGTGTCCTGCCCGACGTAGGGATGGCCCTTCTCCAACCGGAGGATCTCGAGCGCGTCGAGGCCGTGCGGGACGAGCCCGACCCCGCCGCCCCGATCCACGATCGCGCGCCACAGCTCCGGACCCCGCGAGCGGGGGTGGTGGAGCTCGAACGCGACCTCCCCCACGAAGCCGGCGCGGATCGCGCCACACGGGATGCCTGCGACCGACAGCTCGCGGACGCCCAGGTGCGGGAACGCGTCCCCGTCGACCGGATCGTCGGTCATCCCGGCGAGGACCTCGCGCGCGAGCGGCCCGGCGAGGAGGATCGCCCCCCGCTCGTGGGTCAGGTCGACGACGTGCGCGCGCATGCCGAGCCGATCCGCTCGGTCGCGCAGCCACGCCTCCATCCGGTCGACGCCACCCGACGTCGACGTGAGGTACCAGCCCTCGTCGCCGAGCGAGCACACCAGGCCGTCGTCGAAGACGTACCCCGCCTCGTCCAGCGCGAGCAGGTAGCGCGCCTGCCCGGGTGGGATGTCGTCGATCCGCGTGGGGAACGATCGGTCGATCAGATCGGTGGCGTCGGGACCGGTGACGAAGAACTTCGCGAGCGTGCCGACGTCCATCACGGAGGCTCGCTCACGGACCGCGCGGTACTCCTCCGACACGTCGCCGTAGCCGAGCGGGCGCATCCACGACCCGGACCGTCCGATCCGGGCGCCGGCCGTCACGTGCACGTCGTGGAGGCCGGTCAGCTTGTCGACCACCTCGTGCACGGGAGCGGCGAGGATCTCCAACGACGTCGGCCGGGCGAGCGGCCGGGCCGTGGTCCGGGCGGCGGCGCTCGCGGCGGCGCCGCGCACCGCCGCGAAC
>JBOGVD010000107.1:0-27026 GCA_050696355.1 Actinomycetota bacterium | reverse complement strand
ACTTCGAGCGGCCTTCCAGGGTGACCGCGGTGACCACGAGCCTCGCCAGCGACATCCATCCACCTCCTGATCTGAGGTGTGAACGATGTCGCGAGACACCTGTGCACTATGTCCTGGAACCAGACACCGTTGGGACTACCAGTGACACAGCCGCCGCCCGAACGGTCACGGCCTCCGTTCCCCGTCCCGTCCTCGCCCATGCCTCACGCGACCCGCGATCGAGGAAGAACGGCCCTTCGATCGGAGGGCCGTTCTCCCCGAGAAGCTCGGTGTGTCCCTACGCCGCCTTGGTGGGGCAGGCGAGATCGGCCAGGCAGTCGAGCAGCCAATCGCGGACGATCGGGACATCGACCCGCTGGTAGCCACCCAGGTATCGGCAGTTGTTCGTGTAGCCGTAGCTCGTGTCGCCGACGACGTAGCCGCCGTGGACCGCCGGGCCGCCGGAGTCCCCGAAGCACGTGCCGCCGCCCGCGCGCGGGTCGTGCTCGTTGCCGTTCATCTGCAGGATCTGCGGCGTCAGCTTCTGACCGATCTCGGTCGTGTAGCGGCGGACGATCGGCTGGCGCTGCGGGAGCGGGGCCTGCGGACCGGTGTCCGCGGTTCGACGCACCTCCGTACCGTAACCGATCACGAGGAACTCGGTCTGGTTCAACCGCGGCTGCGCGAACGCGGCCAGATAGTTCTCCGGGGCGATCGGCATCGTCGGGAGCGTCGACGGGGCGTCGAGGATCACCACGCCGGTGTCGTTCCAGTTCTTGATGTCGGTGAAGTCGCTGTATTCGGGGTGCGTCAGCGGCGTGCCGAGGGCCCAGGTCTGCTCACCCTCGTACGCCGGGCCCGAGATGTCGGCGGCGGTGAACCCGACCTCCGAGATCGTGTCGTCCGGTCCCTCGTCGTCCGCCGCCCGCGGGATGTCCACCTCGGACTCGGCCTCGGTGCGGGAGATCACCGGATCGAAGGTGACGATCACCTTGCCGACGTCCTCGAACGTGCAGTGGGCGGCCGTGAGGAACACCCTCGGCGCGATCAACGTGCCGGAACACCGGAACCGGCCGTCCGGCTGATAGAAGACCACCATGCCCACGTTGGAGTACCGGTTGGCGGTGTCCTCCGTCCCGCCGGTGATCGCGCCGGCCGGGGCCGCGACGGCGAGGAGCACGGCGACACCGACGGCGCCGATCAGGAGAGGACGAACGATCGAGCGGATGCGCGGCATCTCGACCTCCGGGTCCGTGCCGGACGATCGCGCGACCCTCTGACGCTCGACCATACCCAGCGGGGGGAACCGGAAGCCTACGACCCCTTCGCCCGGAAGGGCAACCGGCAGCCCGAGCCCGTCATCGGTCCGGCGCGCTCCGCTCCCGTGCCAACGCCTGCAACCCGGCGACGCTCTGCGCGTCGACCGACCTGGCCTCGCGGAGGAGTCCACGGAGCGATCCGCGCCGGGCCTGCCTACGGTCGCCGGGTGGCGACGACGATCGGGCGAGCGCTTTGACCCGGGCGAGGTGCACCAGCTCGACATCGCCTCGTCGCTGGATCTCGATCGACCCGATCGCCGACCACTGCCTGATCGCGCGCACCTCGACGTTCACCAGCTCGGCCGCGGTTTCGATCGTGACCGATCCTTCCTCGCCAACCACCAGGTCCTCCGTCCCATCCGAGTCCTGTGCCGACCCTAGGCGGCTGCAGCGGACGGCACATCTGCCGTCGGTTGCCTCTTGTGGTCCTACCTGCCTGAGGTGCGGGTGGCTCAGAAGGACCAGAGGCTCGTAGTCCGCGAGCGTCTCGGAACGCCGGTCACCACTCGTCGTGCCGCTTGCCGACGCGGGCACGCGTGTGGCACTCGCACTCGGCATCGGAGCACTGCGGGTCGTGGTGCCGGCCGGGCTCCCAGACGAGATCGTGATCGTCCTCGGCCACGAGATACCCGCACCCGCACCATCCGCAGACATCCTTTAGGACCAGGTGCCAGGCTCCCTCGGCGTCCTGGCGCTCGGGCAGGTTCAGGACTTTCGACACGACTCCTCCTGGACACCCATCCTAGACCCACGGGGCGGACGAGGGAAACCGATCGTCAGCAGCCGATGTCGACCCAGACGGGCGACGGTCCCACGGGGACACCGTTCGCTCTCGCCCGGTCCCGCAGCCTGCCGCGGTAGGTGCTCATCGCGGCTCGCGACATGTCGGTGTGCGTGCGGCACTTCCACGCCGCGTAGCGTTCGAAGCGGAGCGGGCTGTGGAGGCTCTCGCCGTGACCGATCACGTTCCGGGTCTCGATCCCGAACTTCGCCACGAGCCAGAGCGTGAGCCGCAACGAGGCGCGCATCTGCCGCGCGTTGCCGAGCACCTCCGCGTCGGATCGCCCGACGTGCTCGATCCCGAACGAGAGCTGGTTCAGGCCGATCGCGTGCCGGCAGCGGATCCCGAGTGGCACGAGCTGGTAGATCGTGCCGTTCGTGTGGACGATGAAATGGGTGCACGTCCCCGGGTACTCTCCGAGGTGCCTCGAGTTCGCGGCGAACGTGTTCCAGGCTCCTTGCCACGTCGTGCCCGTGGTGTAGTGCTCCACGACGACGAGGGGCTGCTTCAGCCGCCACGACCACGGCCCGTAGTGCCGATGCGAGTACGCGGCCATCTGTTGCCGGCGGCGCTCGCCGTACGGGATCGGCTTCCACACGATCGGCGGACGCAGCGAGGCGATCGTTGGCGCCGACGGCGCGGTCGCGGGGACCAGCGCGGCGCCGCGGATCGGTGTCACCTCGAGGGCGGACAGCGGCGCGACGCTCGGGATCAGGGTGAGGACGAGGGCGATCGCGACGGTCGTCACGAGCCGGAGGCCGCGCGCACGCGGGCGACGGTCCGCTGCTTCCCGAGGAGCTCGAGCGACTCCGGCAGTGGCGGCGAGACGTTCGACCCCGTGACGGCCGCACGCACCGGCTGCCACCCCTTCGTCCGGCTCATGCCGGCCGAGGAAGCGAGCCCGTCCAGCGTCGTCTGGATCTCCTCGGCGTCCCATCGCTCCAGTGCATCGAGCACGACGGCCGTGTCCTTGAGGTATCCCTCGGGAGCCTTCGCGATCAGGTCCGCGGCCTTCTCGTTCGGCGTGATGTCGTCGGTGAAGAGGAACCGGAGGAGCGCCGGCGCCTCCGCGAGGGTCTTCATCCGCTCCCGCACGATCGGGATCGCCCTCCGGAGCAGCGCCGGATCCACGGATAGCCCCGCCTCCGTGAGGAAGTGCACGCACCGGGCGGCCAGCTCCTCCTCGTCGAGGGTCTGGATGGTGTGTTTGTTCATCCACTCGAGCTTCTGGACGTCGAACACGGCCGGGTTGTGCGAGACGTTCGCGAGGTCGAAGGCCTCCACGAGCTCGTCGCGGGACAGGAAGGTCGTGTGGTCGTCCTTGGCCCATCCGAGGAGCGCGAGGTAGTTCACCATCGCCTCCGGCAGGAACCCTCGCTCACGGAAGGCCGCGACGCTCGTGTCGCCGTGCCGCTTGGACAGCGGCTTGGCGTCAGGGCCCAGCACCTGCGGCAGGTGCGCGTAGGCGGGCACCGTCCCACCTAGGGCCTCGATCACCGCCGCGTTGCGAGGCGCGCTCGCGAGCAGGTCGTCGCCGCGGACCACGTGCGTGACCTCCATCAGCATGTCGTCGACGGCCACGGCCAGCAGGAACACCGGCGAGCCGTCGGAGCGCACGATCACGAAGTCGCGGAGGTCGCCGGGCGCCCAGCGGACCTCGCCCTTCACCAGGTCCTCGACCATCCATCCCCGCTCGGGCATGTGGAACCGGATCGCGAACGGCCGGCCCGCGGCCTCGAACTCGGCGACCTCCTCGTCCGGGCGATCGCGGCACCTGCCGTCGTAGCCGGGCGCCTCGCCTCGCGCCAGCGCGGCCTTCCGGCGCTCGTCGAGCTCCTCCGCGGTGCACCAGCATCGATACGCGTGACCGGCCTCGAGCAGCCGGTCGGTCATCTCGCGGTAGATGCCCAGCCGCTCGGACTGCCGGTACGGCCCGTGCGGGCCGCCGACGTCGGGCCCCTCCTCCCACTCGAGGCCGAGCCATCGGAGATCCTCGAGGACACCCCGATAGGCCTCCTCCGTGACCCGGCTGGCGTCCGTGTCCTCGACCCGGAGGACGAACACGCCGTCGTGGTGACGTGCGTAGAGCCACGAGAACAAGGCACTGCGGGCGTTCCCCACGTGGATCGAGCCCGATGGGGCCGGTGCGAACCGGCACCGGACGCTCACGCGCGCACCTCGTTCCGGAGCACGCCCACGCCCTCGACCTCCACCTCGACGACGTCCCCGTCGGCGAGCTTGCCGACGCCCTCCGGTGTGCCCGCCAGCACGACGTCACCCGGGAGCAGCGACATGAAGGCCGTCGTGTACTCGATCAGCGTCGCGACGCCGAAGACCATGTCCGCGGTCGAGGCCTGCTGACGGATCTCCCCGTTCAGTCGCGTCCTGACGATCGCATCGTTCGGGTCGAGGTCGGTCTCGATCCACGGCCCGAGCGGCGCCGACCCGTCGAACCCCTTCGCGCGCGCCCACTGATCGTCGGTCTTCTGGAGGTCGCGGAGCGTGACGTCGTTGCCGCACGTGTAGCCGAGGATGTACTTGAACGCTTCCTCGGCGCGAACCCCGCGCGCGAGCCGGCCGATCACGACGCCCAGCTCCCCTTCGTAGTCGACCCGCCGGCTGATCGGCAGCAGACGGATCGGGTCGCCCGGGCCGATCACCGCGGTCGACGGCTTCAGGAACAGCAGCGGCTCCTCGGGCACCGCGAGGCCCCACTCCTCCGCGTGGGCCACGAAGTTCCTCCCGACGCACACGAGCTTCGAGGGCAGGACCGGGGCCAACAGGTGCACGTCCCCCAGCGCCAGCGTCTCGCCCGTGGGGAGCGGATCCTCGAAGAACGTGCCGCGGAGGACGCTGATCTCCTCGGAGCCGCGATCGACCGCGCCCGTCGCGATGCGGTCGCTGTGCCGGAACCGGACGAGTCGCATCTAGCCGAGCCTGCTCCCGCCGTCGAACGTCGCGCCGACCTGGCGCCAGTAGCCCGCGATCATCTCGCGGGGTGCCAGGGCCGCGAGCTCCTCCCGCGGCGCCTCGAACAGCCGGATATCCGCATCACCGGTGTACGCCGGTCCGAGCTCGACGTCACGGGAGCGCATCGTGACGAGCTCCGCGAGCGCGTCGCCGCCGTCCTTCTCGATCGAGGGCATCCAACGGGAATGCAGCATCGGGAGGGCGTTCACGAAGCCCGCCGTCTCCGACTCGCCGGTGAGGACGAGCCGGGCCTCGGCGAGGCGCCGGTCGTTCGCCTGGAGCGTCGCGCCGAAAGCGCCGCCGGCCGCCAGGCGAGGCCCGGCACGCCCCACGGTGACCGGACGCGTCATCCAGATCGAGCCGAGCTTCTTCGGGTAGCCCTGATACCAGCCGCGCGCGAGCGCGAAGTCCTTGTCGACCCAGATGTAGACGCACCGGGAGTACGTCTCGCCCCCGAACCGGCACCGCACCACCACGAAGCACTCCTTGTACTGGGAGCGGACGGGGTCGAACAGCTCCTCGCCGGAGTCGCTGCTCGACTGCCAGTCCGCCCACACGATCGCGACGGCGCCGGGGTCCTCCTCGGAGGGCTCGACGCCGGCCGGAAGGAGCTCCGCCACGCGGCCGGGGTCCGTCCGGTACTCGATCGTCATCACGTCGCCGGAGTAGTGCCACGGGGGGGCCGGCACGAGCGATGCCCTGCCCTCCGGTGAGCGCGGCGGGAAGAAGCCCTTCAGCTCGGCCACGGATGCGGAGTCTACGTGCCGTCTCGCACGGAGAGGTCGACGGCCGCGCACGATACCGGTCCGAGGCCGGCCGCCGCGGCCTCCCACGACCCGCCACCGTCGTCGGAGACGAAGACCCGGCCGTCCTCGGTCCCGAAGACCACCGTCCCTCCGCCGGCCGCCAGACAGTGGCTGTCGACGTTCCCGTCGAACCACTCGGGCAGGCCGCCATCGCATCGCTCGAAGGCGTCGCTGTCCGGCCCTCGTCGGTAGATCGCGGCGCGGCCACCGCGCGGCCCCGTGGAGGCGCTCAGGAACAGGACGTTTCCGTCCAGCGCGACCGCCCGGGAGTACGGTGCGTGGAGGCCCTCGCTGGAGAAGCGCCACGTCGCACCGGCATCGGAGGACTCGGCGAGCCCGAGCGCGGTGGCCGCGAGGACGTGGCTCGCCATGCTCGGATCCGCCACCACCTGGTGCACGTCCGCGTCGACATCGATCGTCGGCTCCCATGGGCCGAGCGGGTCGCCCGACCGGAGGATCCCCCCGACGTGCACGTTCGCGAACACCACGCCGTCCGGCCCGACCGAGAGCGACCGCGTGTCCGGCGGCCCTCCCCACGGGGTGTACCAGCCGTCCCGCCCCTCGGCGGCGTCGAACGAGGCGAGCATCTCCGCAGACCCCGGCCGGACGAAGGCCAGCCGGGCGTTCTGGGTCCCCACCATCGCCCCGCCCGGTACCGGGAGCACGCATCGTCCGCGTTCGTCCTCGACCGACGCGACCGTCATCGTGTCGCCGTCGCGGAGCCGGATCACGTCCCGACCGTCGGCCAGCACCCACCAGCCACCTCGGTCCGGCGCGAGGGCCGCGACCTCCCGGCCCTCGAGCCACGTCTGCCCGCCCGATCCAACGAGCCCATGCCGGGTACCGACCAACCAGCCCACGCGTCTAGGCTAGCGCCGGATGGAGACCCGACGGATCCTCCTGGACGGCGTGGCCACCACGGTCGCTCGGGAAGAGGACGAGCTCGTCGCCCCGGACGGCCGCCGGATCCCGATGGACGAGCCGACGCACCTGCCGCCGGTCCAGCCCTCGAAGATCGTCTGCGTCCACCTCAACTACGAGAGCCGCCGGGCGGAGTTCCTGGCGGAGCTCGGACCGGCCCCGACGTTCTTCCACAAGCCGACGACGTCGCTGAACGCGCACGGTGGCGAGGTCGTCCGCCCCCCGCGGTGCCGCTACCTGAACTACGAGGGCGAGATCGCGATCGTGATCGGCGAGCGGTGCAAGCACATCGCCCCGGAGGAAGCCGAGGACTACATCCTGGGCTACACCGTGGCCAACGACTACGGCCTCCACGACTTCCGCGACACCGACGCCGGGTCGATGTTGCGCGTGAAGGGCTCGGACACGCTCTGCCCGCTCGGGCCGGGGCTCGTGACGGATTGGGACTTCCACGGCAAGCGGATCCAGACCCGCGTGAACGGGGCGGTGAAGCAGGACGGGAACACCGACGAGATGATCTGGGACATGCCCTCCCTCGTCGCCGACATCGCGCGCACGATCACGCTCCTGCCCCACGACGTGATCCTGTCCGGCACACCGGCAAACTCCCGTCCGGTGGAGCCCGGCGACGTCGTCGAGGTCGAGGTCGAGGGGCTCGGGATCCTGCGGAACTTCATCGTCGAGGGCGACGTGCCGGTGCGCGAAGACGTGGGCGCCCAACCGTCCGCGTCGGAAGAGGTGATCTCGACCGCCTTCGGCGGCGACTGGGAGTTCCGCGGCAAGAGGGCCCCGAAGCGCTGACGAGGCGCCCGAGCGGATCGTGGTCCCATCGGATACGGTCCGGTGGCGACACGAGGGAGGCGTGACATGGACCTGAGCGGCAGACGGCTGCGGTTGCTCATCCCGGACATCCTCGGGCTCGAGCGCGGGAAGTACCTCTTCGGCGACGTCGCCGAAGCCGGTCATGCGGCCTTCTGCATCGGGCTCTATCCCCTCACCACGGACAAGGAGATCCTCCCGATCTCCCGGCAGCAGTTCGACGTCGGCCTCCCGGACGTCGAGGCTCAGATGGATCGCGACACGCTGCGACCAGGGTGGGAGGACGACACCGTCGTGGGCATCGCCGACGTGTCCCAGCACGGCCAGGCGTTCGAGGTCGACCCTCGGCACGTGCTGAAGCAGGCGGTCCGGGCGTGGCGCGAGATGGACCTCGAGCCCCAGGTGGCGTTCGAGCTCGAGTTCTACCTGTGCGAACGAGCCGAGGACGGCTCGTGGGCACCGGCCGACCTCCCCTCCCATCGGGTGTACGGCACGGGGATGTCCGTCGACCCGAGCGGCGCCGTCCACGACATGGTGACCGCCTCGCTCGCCTCGGGGTTCCACGTGGAGAGCTGGTGCAGCGAGTTCGACGCGGCCGCGTTCGAGGTCAACTGGCGGTACCGGGACGCGATCGCCGCGGCCGACGAGGCGTTCCTGTTCCGCGTGCTCGTCCGCGAGATCGCGGCGCGACACGGCCGGCACGCCACGTTCCTCGGCCGGCCCTTCAACGACCGTGGCGGCAGCGGCATGCACGTGAACCTCTCGTTCCGCCGCCGTGACGGCTCCAACGCTTTCCACGACCCGGATGGCCCGGAGGGGCTCTCCGAGCTCGCCCGGAAGTCGATCGCGGGGCTCCTCGCCCATCACCGCGGGCTCGCGGCGATCTGCGCGCCCACGGTCAACGCGTACAAGCGCCTGAAGCCCGACATGCTGAACGGCTACCTGGCGAACTGGGGATTCGACGATCGGACGGTGGGGGTCCGCGTCCCGACCGCCCGCGGAGAAGGATCCCGCCTCGAGCACCGGATGGCCGACGCGGCGGCGAACCCCTACCTCGTCGGCGCGGCCTTGCTCCACGCCGCTCGGCTCGGCGTGACCGAGGAGCTGGAGCTCGGCCCCGCCCAGGAGCCCGGCGCCGATCCCAACACGGACGTCGCCGTCCCCGACACCCTGGAGGACGCACTCGGCGAGCTCCGATCGGACACCAAGCTCGTCGGCGCGATGGGTGACTGGCTCGTGGAGTCCTTCGTCACGCTCAAGCAGGCCGAGTGGGACCGCTACGTCGCGGCAGGTGACACCTCCGTCACCGACGTCACGCCCTGGGAGACCGAGTACTACCTCCCGTTCTTCTAGCCCTGCGGGGGCTACCAGTAGCGGGCGGTGGACATCGCGATCACGGCGACCATCTGCTCGATCTTCTCGCCGACGTGGAGGATGCCCCAGAACATCGCGGTGATCCCCAGCGCGGCGCCGATCGTCAGGGCGAGTCCGAAGTCGGTCCCCACGAAGTCGCCGAACGAGCCCGCGATCTGGAGATCGTGCCAGTAGACGAACCCGCCTGCCGTCACGGTCGTGATGGCGATCCCCGTGATCACCTTCGTGACCTTCTGCTCGACCACGAGCTGATGCAGCATCGGGCCGGCGGGGGGTCCGACGGCGGCCGCCGCCCGTGCCACGAACACCGTGACCAGGAACGTCGATCCCACCCAGAGCACGCCGCCCACGATGTGCAGGAGGCGGAAGCCGAGCATGTACGGTTCGGCAGCGAGCACGGCCGATCCTTCCCGGGTCGGCCTCGGGCGGCATCTTCCTCGCGCCCGGGAGGATGGTCAAGCGCCCCCGTATGATGCGCCGATGGCCGCGGAGCATCCGGAGATCGACCTCGCGAACCCGGACTCGTTCGTCGACGAGGTCCCCTACGAGTGGTTCGACCACCTGCGCACCGAGCACCCGGTCTTCTGGCACCCGGAGCGACCGCCGAACGGCGGCTTCTGGGCGGTGACCCGCTACGACGACCTGACCGCGATCCACATGGACTGGAAGACGTACTCGTCAGAGCTCGGCGCCGTCTCCCTCGAGGAGCTCGACGACGAGCAGCTCGAGATCCGGCAGTCGATGCTCGAGACGGATCCCCCGCGACACACGGAGCTCCGGGCGATCTGCTCGAAGCGGTTCTCGGCCCGGGGCGTCGGCAAGTACGAGGATTGGATCCGCGACGTCGCCCGCGAGGTGCTGGACCGGGCGCTCCCGAAGGGCGAGTTCGACTTCGTGCCCGAGATCAGCCGCGACCTGCCGATCCGGTTCCTCTGCTCGATCTTCACCGTGCCGCAGGAGGACGCGCCGCAGCTGATCTCGTGGGGCGATCAGATGATCGCGAACCAGGATCCGGACCTCGCCCGTGTCGTCGTCGACCGCGAGGACACCGAGGCCTACCGCCTGCTGCCGTTCCGGTCCCCCGCCGCCTACGAGGTGTTCGACTACGCTGATCGCCAGCGGGACCTGCGCCTAGCGGACCCGCAAGACGACGTGATCAATGCGCTCACGGTCGCCCAGTCCGAAGGGGTCCTGAACGAACAAGAGTTCCACAACTACTTCGGCGTGCTGATGATCGCCGGCAACGAGACGACCCGGCACACGATCAGCCACGGGCTGCTCGCGCTGATCGAGCACCCCGAACAGCTGAAGCTCCTCCAGGAGGAGCCTGAGCGGATCCCGAGGGCGACCGAGGAGATCCTGCGGTGGGCGACCCCGGTGCACCACTTCCGCCGCACGGCCACCCGGGACGTCGAGCTCCGCGGCGCGACGATCAAGCGCGGCGACAAGGTCGTGACGTGGTACACGAGCGCGAACCGCGACGAGGAGGTCTTCCCCGATCCGTACACGTTCGACGTGACGCGGACGCCGAACGACCACGTGACGTTCGGGCCGGGCGGTCCCCACTTCTGCCTGGGCGCGCATCTCGCTCGCCTGGAGACGAAGATCCTCTTCCAGGAGCTCCTTCCCCGCCTGAGATCCATCGAGTTGGCAGGGCCGGTCGAGAGGATCAGGTCCGACTTCGTGAACGGCATCAAGCGGATGCCCGTCCGCGTCAGCGTCGCCTAGCGTCGGTGCGGCTGTCGGCGCGGCCGCGAGGGGAAAGAACATCGAACGGCCCTTCGACCTAGGGCGAACGTCCGTGAGATGTATCGCCCTTCGACGGCTACGGTAGCCCGGACGGGGGACCTACCATTCGAAGTCTCATGGACGAGAAGGCGAACGACTCCGGTCCCCGGGCAGATCCTGCGCCGGAACCCACGAACGGGATCCCCGCTCGATCGGTGAGCGCCGATCGCCTGGTGTCGCGCCTCGCCGAGCTCCGCGCTCAGGTCGACGTCCTCGCACCACCGGATCAGGAGCGCGGGCGGGAGGCGATCGAACGGATCCATCAGGCACAGGAACGCGTCGCGACGCTCGAGCTGATGCTCGCGCGTGCGCGCGAGCGAGAGGACAGTCTCACGGTCCAAACGGTTCGGGATCGGTCCGCCCTCGCCGACAGCGAAGCGCGGATCGCCGAGCTCGGCGCGATCGCGTCGCGAGTCGCGGCGAACGAGGCGGCACGTCGCGACGAGGAGGCCGCTGCGGCCGAGGCGAAGCGGCAGGTGACGATCCTACGGACAGAGTCCGAGTCACGACAGGCGGAGATCGACCGCCTCCGCTCCAGGTGCTCGGAGCTCGAGTCGGATCTCAGCAGGCTCGGAGGAGAGGTGGCCGCTGCTGCCGTCGCGCGAGCGGAAGCGAGCAGGACGGAGCGGGAACGGGACGAGGCGCGCGATCGCGCCTACACGGAACGCCGGCTCGCGGCGGAGGACCGGCAGCGTGCCGCGGACGCCAACCTGCGTGCTAGCGCGCTCCAGTCCCAGCTCCGAGCGGCGGAGCAGCGGATCGTGCAGCTCACGAACGAGCTCGGCGCCTCGACGACGGAGCGAGAAGCTCCCCCGGAGGTCGTGGAGTCGACCAACACGGAAGCACCGTGGACCACGCTGCAACGCGTGAGCTCCGCGTCGGCCGGATCGTCCACGTCGGCCGGATCGTCCACGTCGGCTGAGTCGTCCACGTCGGCTGAGTCGTCCACGTCGGCGGCGCCGACGATCACCGAGACACCGCCGGTCTCCGAGCCTCCACCCGTTTCGGAGCCCGGGCACACCTCGGTTACCACGTCCACTTCGGACGACACGCCTCCGGAACGGAGTGAGGCGGACGTGATCGATCTCACGCAGCACGAAGCGAGCCCGGCGGAGCTGGATACGACGGACGGACCTCGCGACCCACAGGACGCTCCCGCCGTCGTGAGCGCACCTCCCGCACGGAGCGAAGGATTCCTCGGTCGGATGCTTCGTGGAACGAGGCGTTCCTAGTCGCCGACCGGCGAGTCGATGCGTCGCAGGAGGGCGCGGAGCATCTCGGCGAGTCGGTCTTGATCCTCGGCCGGCAACGCCGCCGCGACCCGGGCCTCCTCCTCGTTGAACCGCGGGAACAGCTCCTCGATCTTCCGGCGGCCGCTCGGGGTGAGGGACAGCTGCACGACCCGCCCGTCCTCGACCGCCTTCTTCCGTCTCACGTAGCGCCGCGCCTGCAGCGTCGAGACGACGCCCGTCGCGGTCGGCCGGCTGATCCCCACGGCGGATGCGAAGTCCCGCGCCTCCATCTCGCCCCAGATCCAGAGCACCCAGAGGGCCGTGAACGCCGTCCAGGAGAGCCTGTCGGGGGCGAGGACGGTGGACTCCAGATGGCGCCTGAGTGCGACGCCGCTCCGGAAGACGTTGGAGATCGCCCACATCGCCCGGAAGTCGAGCGGCAGGTGCCCGAGCTCGTCCACGACCTTCCGCTCGGCCGGGAGGAGATCCTCGGCGCTCACGACGATCCCGTCGCGATCCTCTCGCCCAGCTCCTCGGCAACATCGAGCACGGCAAGCACGTCGTCGTCGGTGGTCCGGTAGTTGACGAAGCAGGGACGGAGCCAGACCTTCCCTTCGATCAGCGCGGATGCCAGGTAGACGCGGCCGTCCTCCTGGATCGCCTCGGCGAGGGCCTGGTTGTGTGCATCCAGGTCGCGCACGCGGTGCGGAACGTGTCGGAGCGGCACGATCGAGAGGTGCGGAGCTGCCTCGAACGTTTCGAAGTCCTGTCGTTGGGTCGCTGCCCGATGCAGGAGCTGCGCCTCGGCCAGGTTGCGACGGATCGCCTCGCGGAACTGCGCGGCGCCGTGCGCGCGGAAGGCGAGCCAGAGCTTCAGGGCTCGGAGCGGACGCGAGTACTCCAGCGTGATGTCGGCCGCGTGCAGCTCGTGCTGCTGGTGCGGCAGATAGCCCTGCTCGTGTGCGAACGCCTCGGACAGGGCGCCGGGCTCACGGACGAGGGCCACGCTGCACGCTTTGGGGACGTAGAGCCACTTGTGGGCGTCGACGCTCACCGAGTCGGCGCGCTCGACGCCCTCGAAGCGGTCCGGAACGACCGATGCCGCCGGGAGCCCGTACGCACCGTCCACGTGCAGCCAGATCCCGCGCGCCCGACAGACGTCGGCGATCGGCGCGATCGGATCGATCGCGCCGGTCAAGGTCGTCCCGGCGGTCGCGACCACGGCGACCGGGGTCACGCCGTCGGCCATATCCCGATCGATCGTCTCGGCGAGCAGGTCCGGACGCATCCGGTGCTCGTCGTCGATCGGGACGTCGCGGAGGCGGTCGCTGCCGATCCCGAGCAGCTCGACCGCACGGGTGATCGAGTAATGGACCTCCGATGACGCGTACACCGCTGCTCGCAGACCGCCGAGTCCGCTGGCCCGCGAACCGGGCAGGGCCCGCTCGCGCGCCGCCGCCAGCGCCGTCATGTTCGAGATGGTGCCGCCGCTCGTGAACGCGCCGTTCGTCGCCGGATAGCCGATGAACTCGCCCACCCACCGGACCGCCTGCTGCTCGAGGACGGTAGCCGCCCTCGCGTCGACCGCCAGGTTCATGTCGTACGTCGCGGCCAGCAGGTCGCCCAGCGCGCCGATCTCGAGGCCGGAGGACCCGATGAACGCGAAATATCGCGGACGCGGCTGGGCGATCGACTCGTCCAACGCGCGCGCGGCGTCGTCCAGTGCCTCGTGGACGCTCGCCGGTGCGTCCGGGAGTCCGGCCTGAAGGATCGCTCGTAGCCGCTCGTCGAGCGGGGGCTCCTCGGGCCGGGGCCGGTCGAAGCTCCGCCAGGCCTCGGCGACCAGCTTCGCCACATGTTCGAGCGCCTCCTCGCGAGGCGCGTCGAGCCGCAGCGGCCGATCCGGGTCCGTCATCCCTCCGCCCGAGGCCGGCTCAGCCCTCCTCGCCCGTCGACAGGTCCGCGAGCGCCCTTCGGGCGGGCTCACGACCCTTCACAGCGATCGTCACCAGCAGACCAACGACGGCCCAGATCACCGCCCAGAGCCAGATCCGGTCGAACGGCGGGAGGACCTTGTAGATCGCGCCGAAGATCGCGCCGACGGCAACCCCGATCCCGAGGACGCCCGAGATCGCGAGCGCCGCCTTGTTCGGATGGTCACGGAGTCCGGAGAACGCCCCGAGTGCGAGGATCCCGTAGACGGCCATGATCATGAAGGCGCCGAGGGTCGAGATCCACTGGAAGACGGCCAGCTCGTGCGGCACCTCGGCCAGCACGCCGTTCGCGAACAGGGACTCGATGAGAAGGGTCGCGAGGACCCACCCGCCGGACACGACGGCTACCACGAGTGCGGACCCCACGGGGTTGCCGCCGGCGGTCGTGCCCGCCAGGGCGCCGGGGATCTTCCGGTCGCGGGCCAGAGCGAAGATCCCGCGCGTCGAAGCCGTCGCCGCTCCCAGGCCCACGGCCATCACGTCGAGCAGGACCACGACCAACAGGACCTTCAGCATCAGATCCGAGTCGCCCCCGTACCCTCCCACTGCGTCCGGAGATCCGAGCGCGAACAGGGGAGCGCCGGCGACCTCCGGTGAGGTGAACACCGCCATATCGAACCCGAAGCCGGCCACCTGTGCGTACGCCGCGACGACGTAGAAGATCGCCACGATCGACACCGACAGGAACACCGCCCTCGGGATCGCCCGCTTCGGCTGCTCCGCCTCCTCGGCGAGGTTCGCGGCGGTTTCGAAGCCCACGAAGATCAGCACGCCGTAGAGGACACCGAACAAGATCCCGGTGGAACTCGGGGCCTCGGCCGGGTTGAAGGCACGGAGGCTGTTCTCGGGAGCGTTGATGATCACGTTGACGAAGAACGCGAGCACGACCGCGGCCGACACCAACGCCAGGACGAGCTGGAGCCGCGTGGAGATCTGCACGCCCGCCGCGAGCACGAGGAACACGAGCAGGACGTAGACGAGGGACCACACCCACGACTCGAGGAGCCCCTCGATCCCGAACGCCGGCAAGACGTTGTCGCGCAGGAACCAGCCCACGAGGACCGCGATCGCCGAGGAGAGGAGGAGCGTCGCGCCGTAGTAGATCCAGCCGGCCCACCCGCCGGCGCGCGTGCCGAAGCCCATCGTCACGTAGTCGTAGAGCGAACCGGCCGCGTGGACCCGCTTCGCGTACTGCGCCACGATCCAGCCGAGCGCGAGGGTGCCGATCGCGGCCAGGATCACCGCGAACGGCGTGGCGACCCCGGCGCCTTCGCCCGAGAAGCCGGTCCCGGCGATCAAGGGGATCAGGAACGCGGCCGAGAACACCGGCCCGATCAGGCCGACCGACTGCGCGACGACGTCCACCAGCTTCAGTCGCCGTGTGCCGAGCCGTTCGTATCCCGCTCCCCCGCCCATCTTGTCCATCTCCGTTGCCACGCAGAGCCCCCTCTCGCTCGCCTTGCGCCGAACCCTACGCTGCCGCGGTCGAGCCGGTCCAACCGGTCGTCGGCCGTTCGAACCACACGTGCACCTGACCGGTGCCGACCGAGGCCTCGTATTCGCTGAAGAGCTCTCCCGGAGCCGCGCACGCCGATCCTCCGAGCGCGCCGGCCATGATCAGATAGTGCCCGAACTTGCCCTCGGGACCGACCTTCCGGTACTCGGGAACCCAGTCGATCACCGCACCGTGCTCTCCCTTCTGGAGCAGGTCGAGCACGTGGAGGTCGGCTTCCCGAGCCTCGGGCGTGATGATGTTCTTCATCGGGTCCGAACTCTCCCGTCCGCGCAGCTCCCGGAACGGGAGGAAGCGATGCGAAAGCCCGCCGGAGGCGAGCAGGACCACCTTGCGGTCCAGCGACAGGACCGCTTCGCCGATCAGCTGCCCCAAGAGGAGGAAGTCCTCGGTGGTTCCGCACTGGTTGATGCCCACGCTCACCCAGTTCTCCGGACCGTCATTGAGATAGGACCAGACGTTGACCGTGCCGTAGAAGATCGGCAGGTACGGATCGTCGGAGGCCAGCACCCAGGTGTCGTCGCGATCCTCCGCCTCCTCGGAGACGGCGAACGCGAGCTCCGGATCGCCCGGCATCTCGTACGGGATCTGGCGCATCCCACGCGGCAGCTCGTGCGAGGTGAAGATCCCCTCGCGCTTCTCGTGCGCCGTGATGATGTGCTCGAACGTCACCTCCCAATGCGTGTCCATGACGACGAACGTGTCGGCCTGGAGGCGATCGAGGACCTCCGTTCTGAGCCGCCGCAGCCCCGGCACGAGCGTGATCTCCTTCCCGTCGTTGATCTCGAGCCGGGTCTCCTCCGGCAGCATGATCGTGGGGACGTGCGAGACGATCCCCGCGCCGACGATCTCACCCATGGTCGAAAGCTCCTCTCGTGTCTCTCTCGGTCCTTCTTGTTCAGGGCCAGGGGGCCATGCAGACGTTCTTCACGTCGGAGTAGAAGTCGAAGCTCCAGACGCCGCCCTCGCGGCCGATCCCGCTGTTCCGCGAGCCGCCGAACGGCGCGCGCAGGTCCCGCACGAAGAAGGAGTTCACCCACACGGTGCCGGCGACGAGGGCCGCCGAGACCCGCTCCGCGCGGTCGCGGTCGCCCGTGTAGACGATCGACGACAAGCCATAGGTCGTGTCGTTCGCGAGGGCCACACCCTCCTCTTCCGAGCCGAACCGCTGGATCGTGAGGACCGGACCGAAGACCTCGTGCTGGACGATCTCGGCGTCGCGCGGAGGCTCGCGGAAGAGCGTGGGCCGGTAGTAGAGGCCACCGAGCTCCTCGTTGGGTTCGCCCCCGAACACGACCTCGACACCTTCGGCCTTCGCGCGCTGCACGTAGCCGTCGACCCGGTCGAGGTGCTCCCGCGTGATCTGCGGACCGATCTGCGTGGTCTCCTCGCGCGGGTCCCCCTGGCGGATCGCGGCCGCGGCGTCGGTGAATCGGGCGAGGAACTGGTCGTGGATCGCGTCCTCGACCAGGAGCCGCGTGCCCGCCAAGCAGACCTGGCCGGCGTTGTCGAACTGGTTCACCGCCTCCTTGACGGCGGCGTCGAGATCGGTGTCCGCGAAGATCAGGAACGGCGCCTTGCCGCCGAGCTCCAGGGAGACGGGGGTGAGGTTCGCCCCGGCGGAGGCGGCCACGAGCTTGCCCGTGGCGACGGAGCCGGTGAACGCGATCCGGTTCACCTCCGGGTGGGCGACCAGGGCGGCGCCCGCCTCCTCGCCGATCCCCTGGACGACGTTGAAGGCGCCGTCCAGCATGCCCGCCTCTCGGGTGATGTCGGCCAGGAGCGAGGCGGTGAGCGGGGCCCACTCGGGCGGCTTCGCGATCACGGCGTCCCCGGCCGCGAGCGCGGGCGCGATCCGCCAGGTCGCGAGCATCAGCGGGGCGTTCCACGGGGTGATCACCACGGCGACGCCGGACGGATCCCAGCTCACGTGGTTCGTGTGCTCCCGGGTCTCGAAGTCGTCGTGCCCGAGCTTCTCCAGCTCGTCGGCGAAGAAGTGGAAGTTGTGGGCCGCACGGGGGATGACCGACTTCGTCATCGAGCGGAGCAGGGACCCGTTGTCGCGGGTCTCGACCGCCGCGATCTGCGGCGCGCGTTGCTCGATCAGCTCCCCGACGCGGTGGAGGACCTCAGCGCGTTCCTTCGGCGCCATCGAGCCCCAGGCCTCGAAGCCCTCCTTGGCCGCGTCGACGGCCTTCGAAGCCTCCTCGGCCCCGCCTCGAGCGACCTCCGCGATCGGCTCTTCGTCGATCGGCGAGATGTCGGTGAACGTCGAGCCGGACGCGACGCGCTCGCCGCCGATCCAATGATGGGTCGAGACCTCGACGCCTTCGACCTCGACCCGTCCGCCCAGCTCGTCCTCCCGGAGATCCGTTCGTACCCGAACGGTATGGACGCCCCCGCAGGTCTGTCAATCCCACCTCGGGCGCCAGATGGCTGCCGGCGGGCGCCCTCGCTGCGATCGCCTACGTCGGCTGGTCACTGTGGCTGCTGGCGACCGGGGTTTCGCTCCTCGCCGTCTGGCCCGCGGTCATCCGACCGTGACGGTGCCGCGCATGCCGAAGTCGTAGTGCCCGGGCAGGTGACAGCCGAAGATCAGGTCGCCGGTCTCCTCGGGGAACGTGAACGTCGTCACGACGCTCGCTCCCGCCGGCACGGAGACCTCTCCGGGACGCGGGTCGTGGTGCGGCTCCGTGCCCTCCTCGTGGACGAGCTGCACACGTTCGTCGCCGAGGATGAACTCGTGGTCGATCGGGTCCGTGTTCACGATCACGAAGCGGACCGTCTCGCCGGGCTCGACGGCGAGACCGTCGGGGTCGAACGTCGAGTAGTGGATCGTGATGCGAACGGTGCCGTCGTTGGCGCGAGCGGCGGCGTCGCGGGATGCCGCTGCCGCCCCGACGAGGAGCACCAGCGCCACCGCGGCCGCCGCCGCCCGCAGCTTCACCGCCGGAACATCCGTTGCGCGAGCCGCCGGGTCGCGGGATCGGTGATCGTCATCACGATGGCCACCGCCACGAGCGCCGCCATCACGGTCCAGACGATCGACCAGGGAGCCGCGCCCGCGGGAACGGGATAGCCGGCGGCCACGGGGCTCGGCCGTCCGTACCCGCTCGCGTCGATCGCGAGGTCGTGCTGCAGGTTGCCCGCCGTCTCGTTGATCCGGATGTATGTGAGCCACATGCCGTCCTCGGGCAGCCACCTCATGCCGCGATCGGAGCGGAGATCGGCCAGGAGCGTGCTCGACGCCGGCTCGCTGACCTCCTGGATCAACCCGCGCTGGCTCTCGTCGAACCCCCTCGAGCGCTCCGCCTGCGGGAGCGTATCGGGCCGGCGGTCCGTGAGCAGGTAGACGTCCGCCTGCACGATCTCGGAAGCCTTGCGGCCGAGCGCCAGGATCCGCAACGGCACCCAGGGGCTCGGGGTCGGGATCACGATGTGGACCGGGGTGCCCTGCCCGGTCTGGACGCCGCGGTTGGCCGCGCGCTCCGCGTCGAACCGGGCGGCGAGGAAGATCGGGCTCCGCTCGGCGTAGAACGCGAGCACCTCGGGGGCATCGGGCGGCAGGAAGTAGCCGTGCTCGCGCGCCCAGTTCCCGACCTCGACCGCGCCGCCCTTCAGGACGGTGATGTCGAGGGCGTCGATCTTCTTCTCGAGGAGGACCTTGGCGGACCCAGCGGCGAGATCTGCGGACAAGAACTGATCGCCTCGCGCTTCGGGCTGCGGCTGAGTCTCCAGGATCAGCCGCTGGAGGGTCCAATCCCCGCCCTTGATCACGTCCGTGGGGACCCCGGGGAGCGGGATGATCGAGCCGACCTCGGCGCCTTCGCCCGCGAACTCGAACGAGGTGACGTAGTGCTCGATCCCCTGGTGGTAGGCAGCGAGCGTCGTCGTCTTCAGCAGGTTGACCGTGCCGTTGGGCGTGACCAGCCCGCCGCAGGCGAGGGCGCTCCCGGCCGCTCCCGTGAGCATGATCGCGGTGAGAATCGTGAGGGTGACGGCACGAGCGAACCGGTTCCGCATGGCGGGCTCCCTTCGTCGGTGTTCGTCCGAAAGCCGTTGGACGGCTCGCCAGGCCCGACGGGTTCCGCCGAGTTCGCGGGCCTCCGTCTCGACCATGCCCCGGCGGTCGCCGGGCGTGACGGTCCGCCTAGCCGCCGAAGCGCTCGAGCAGCTCCGGCGTCGCGTGCTCGCGGAGCTTCGCGGCGACCCGCATCCGCTCGAGCCCCTGCTGGAGCATCAGGTGGTTCTGGGGGATGTCGTGGTCCCGGAAGAAGCTCTGGACCTCCTCGACGACGTGGGGATCCGTGAGGTAGCGGATGCCGGACACGAGGCCGATGATGTTGGAGGACGCGAACCGATCCTGCATCTCGTCCCACCGCTCCGCGATGAAGCGCCACACCTTCGGCCCCTGACGACGATTGGTGGTGGCCCGGGCCAGCAGGTAGGGGGCATCCTGCGTCCGGATCTCGTCGGTCATGCTCGATCGGAGGAGCCGGTCGATCTCAGCCTCACCCGGGAATCGCGACGTCGCGAACAGGTATCGCTCCTCCTCCTGCGGCGTGGTGGCGGCTCGGTAGCGTTGCCAGTATCGGTCGAGGTCCTCCGCCGTCCCCTCCGCCGCCACGGCCTCGACCGCGGCCTGCAGCAGCTGTGGATCGCCGTCGCCCTCGAGCTCGAGCTCCCGGCAGTGCGCGACCGCCTCGGGGTCGGCCCCGAGGATCGCGAGGGATTGCACGAGCTGGCCGCGGAGCGCGCGGACGAGGTCCGATTCGTCCCCCGACGCCTCCCAGCCGAGCCGCGCGAGCGCCGGCCGAAGGAGGTCCCGCACGAACGCCCGGAGGCGCTCGCGCGGCTCGTCCTCGACGAACCGGTCCAGCCACCCGAGCCCGCCGAGGATGGCCTGCCATACCCGGAGGTCCTTCTCGTCCCGGAGGCCCTGCACCAGGTCGAGGAACGATCCGGCGGTGGCCTCGCCGGCCACGACGGCGGCCCACGCGTCGTCCACCAGCCCGTACCGCTCGATCGGCGACAGGACGTCCATCGCCCGGTCGACGATCCGAGAGCGCAGCTCGTCGTCGTACCAGACCCGCACGAAGCTGGCGGAACCGGCGTTGGCGACGACGATCGCATCGGGTGAGAGCAGCTCGAGGTCGGCTCCGTCCGCCTCGATCAGGATCCGATCGCCGCGGTCTGCGTCGCCCGCGACCTGCCGGACCGTCAACGGCACCGGCCAGGTCGTCTCGTCGTCGTCCCTCGACGGCAGGAACCGCCGCTGCGACAGCCGGACCCCGTCGCCTTCGAGACGGACGGAGATCGCCGGATACCCGGGTTGGAAGATCCAGGCGTCCATCGTGCGACGAACGGGCTCCCCCGTCTCCTCCTCGAGGGCGTCCCACAGGTCGTGCGTCTCCGTGTTCCCGTAGGCGTGCTTGCCGAGGTACCGGCGGATCCCGTCACGGAACCGATCCGGGCCGAGCCACTGCTCGAGCATCCGCAGCACAGCCCCGCCCTTCACGTACGTGAGGGTGTCGAACATGCCGCTCGCGTCGTCGGGCGACCGGACCTCGTACTCGATCGGTCGCGTCGTCTCCAGCGCGTCGACCTCGAACGCGTTGGTCCGATCGCGCGTGAACATGTTCCAGATCTCCCAGTCGGGACGGAAGTCGTCGATCGCCAGCTGCGACATGAACGTGGCGAACGCCTCGTTCAGCCAGATCCCGTTCCACCATCGCATCGTCACGAGGTCGCCGAACCACATGTGGGCGAGCTCGTGCGCCACGGTCTCGGCGACGCCCATCTGCTCCTCCTGCGTGGAGCGGGCGGGATCGAGCAGCAGCACCTGCTCCCGGTAGGTGACGCAGCCGACGTTCTCCATCGCTCCCTGGGCGAAATCGGGGATCGCGACGTTGTCGAGCTTCGCCTCGGGGTACGGGATCCCGTAGTAGTCCGCGAACCAGTTCAGGGAGTGGACGCTCGCGTCGATCGCGAACCGCGTGAGCGGGCCCTTCCCCGGGACGTGGACGATCCGCACCGGCACGCCGCGTGCATCTGCGGGCTCGGTCAGCTCGAGGGGTCCCACCACCCACGCGGCCAGATAGGTCGACATCTTCATCGTGTCGCCGAAGCGGATCCGCACCCGGCCGTCCGCGAGCGTCTCGCGCTCCACCTCCGGGCCGTTGGACACGGCCGCGAGCCCGTCCTTCACGATCAACGTGATGGCGAACACCGACTTGAGGTCGGGCTCGTCCCAGCACGGGAACGCACGGCGGGCGTCCGTCGCCTCGAAGTGCGTGGTGCCGATCACCTGGGTCCCGCCCCGCTCGTCCGTGTACGTGCTCCGGTAGAAGCCGGTGAGCCGCGGGTTCAGCTCGCCGGCGAACGCGAGCCGGAGCGTCCAGTGCCCGGGGTCCGCCGCCGCGGCCAGCGACACCGTGGCGCGTTCGGCGTCGTCGTCGGTGAGGACCTTCGAGACCTCGACCTCACGCCCGTCGACGGAGGTGAGCGACGCGTCGTCGAGCCGCAGCTCGTTCGCGTTCAGCACGATCTCGGTGACGGGCTCGACGACCTCGAGCGCCACCTCGACGGCGCCCGAGAACGTCCCGGCATCGAGATCCGGCTCCAGCGTCAGGTCGTATCGGGACGGGACGACCGTCCGCGGGAGCCGGTATGGCTGATCGGGCTCCGGCATCAATCGTTCACGTAGGTGAGCCAGTGGACGTACCGCTCGCTCTCGCCCTTCGTCGCAGCGAAGAACGCTCCCTGGAGCTCCTTGGTCACAGGCCCTCGGTGCCCCTCGCCGACGACGCGATCGTCCACCTCCCGGATCGGGGTGATCTCCGCGGCCGTGCCGGTGAAGAAGCACTCCTCCGCGTTGTAGAGGTCGGTCCGCACGAGGTTGTCCTCGCGGACCTCGTACCCGAGGTCACGCGCGAGCGTGATCACCGAGCCGCGCGTGATCCCGTCGAGGCATCCCGCCGAGATCGGCGGCGTCGTGAGCACTCCGTCCTTCACGACGAAGACGTTCTCCCCGGAGCCGTCGGTCACGTAGCCGGCCTCGTTCAGCATGATCGCCTCGTCGTAGCCGGCCTTCAGGCTCTCCACCTTGGCCAGGACCGAGTTGATGTACTGACCCGTCGCCTTGGCGGCGGCGGGCACGGAGTTCTGGTTGTTGCGGCGCCAGCTGCTGATCTTGATCCGGACACCCTGCTCGAGCGCCTCCTCGCCCAGGTAGGCGCCCCACGGCCACACGGCGATCACCACGTTGACCGGCGCCTCAAGCGGGTTCACGCCCATCTCGCCGTAGCCCCGGAGGACGAGCGGCCGGACGTAGCAGGCGTCCAGCTCGTTCGCGCGGATCACTTCCTTGGTCGCCTGGGTGAGCGCCTCGCGCGAATACGGGACGTCCGCGTGGTAGAGCTTCGCCGACCGGAACAACCGCTTCAGGTGCTCGTCGAGGTGCCAGACGGCGGCTCCGCGATCCGTCTCGTAGGCTCGGATGCCCTCGAAGACGCCGGTCCCGTAATGCACGGCGTGGGAGAGCACGTGGATCTGCGCGTCCTGCCACGGCACCAGCTCGCCGTCCATCCAGATCTTCTCGACCTGCGTGATCGGCACCGGATCCTCCTTACGGTCCTCGTCGCTTCTGCGTCCGGCCGACCGGACAGGGGTGACAGGATACCCGGCGCCCGTCAGGGCAGGTCGAACGCCTGCCACTCGATCGCGACGTCCCTCCCGTCGGGCGGGTCCAGCGACCCGAAGCGCTCCAGCGCCCATCCCCGGATCTCGGCGACCGCCTCCCGTCTCGTCGCATCATCGACCTCCCAGGTCCAGGAATGCATGCCGTCCGCCATCTGCTCGAGGAACTCCCCCAGCGTCTGACCGACCCGTTCGGCGATCGGTGGGAGCGACCGAGCGGCGGCACCGTGCTCTTGGAACGCTCGCTCGATCGCGTCGGCCTCCCAGGCGTCGAACGCGGCGCCGAAGGAAGGGCGGCCGACCCGTTCGAGGAACCGCTCCGTCAGCTCGTGCCACGGCTCGGGAACCTGACCGCTCGAGACCAGCACCACCCCGCCCGGAGCGACGACGCGAACCAGATCCGCCACGACCTGCCTCCATGCCGGCACCAGGTGCAGGACGTGGCGGACCACCGCCGCGTCGAAGCTGTGGTCGGCGAAGGGCAGGGTCGTCGCATCCCCGACCACCAGGGGGAACGGCGCCCGCCCACCCGCTTTCTCCGCGAGCTTCCCGAGCATCGGCGCGGAGAGATCGAGGCCGACGATCGGCACGCCCGCCGCACCGAGCGGCAGGGCGACGAGCCCGGTGCCCGCGCCGATCTCGAGGGTCCGACCGCGATCCCGGAGCTCGCCCGCGAGCAGCGCCGTCATCTCGCGCGAGGCCTCTTCCGAGAGTGCCCGCGTGCGGTCGTAGTACTCCACAGCCCGGTCGAAGCGCATCGACCCGCTCACGACTTCGGGATGTCCTTCCGGGGATCGACGAACGGAAGCGGCGCGACGGTCGCCGATCTCGTGCGGCCGTTCGCCCGCAGCTCGAGCGTCGTTCCGATGTCCAAGTGGGTCGCCGGCACCCACGCATAGCCGATGTTCCGCTCCAGCCGCGGCGACCACGCGCCCGCCGTCACGCGTCCGATCCGGGGCCCGCCCGGATCGTGCACCGGCCAGAAGTCGTTCAGGGCGCCCTCGTCGCTCATCGGGTCGCCGTCGATGTCGATCCCCACGAGCTTGCGGTCGACGCCCTCCGCCGCGATGCGGGCGAGCGCCCCCTTCCCGATGAAGTCCGCTTCCTGATCCAGCTCGACGAGCCGCTCGAGGCCCGTGATGTGGAACGGCGTGTCCTCGGTCCGCATGTCCGACCCGTAGTTGAAGATGCCCGCCTCGATCCGTCGCGCCTCCGACGGCGCGATCGCACGGATGCCGAACGGCGCGCCGGCCTCCTCGACGAGACGCCACAGCTCGTCGGCACGCGAAGAGTCCCGCAGGTAGAGCTCGTAGCCGACCTCGCCCGTCCAGCCGGTGCGCGAGACGACGAGCGGGATCCCGTTCACCTCGGCGTCGGCGCATCGGTAGTAGCTGAGGCCGGCGATCTCGTCTCCGAGGAGGCGACGCACCACGCCCCTCGACCTCGGGCCCTGGATCTGCATCGGGGAGACGTCGGGCTCGAACACCTCGACGTCCAGGTCCGCGACGGCGGCTACCCCCTTCGCGTACAGCAGCGCGTCGGAGTCGGCTAGGGCGAGCCAGAACCGATCCTCCTCCAGGCGCAGGAGCACGGGATCGTTCACGATGCCGCCGTCCCGATCGGTGATGAGCACGTACTTGCACTGCCCGACCTCGCAGGTCGTGAGGTCGCGGCACGTCAGGAGATTCGTCAACGCGAAGGCGTCCGGGCCGGAGATCTCGACGCAGCGTTCGACCGCGACGTCCCACATCGTCACGTCGCGCAGGAGCGCCCAGTACTCGGTCACCGGGTCGTCGTACAGGGTGGGGAGCAGCATGTGGTTGTACAGGCCCCAGCTGGTGCACCCGGCCCGTTTCGTGGCCTCGAAGTACGGAGACTTCCGGTACCAGGGCTGGATGTAGAACGTGAACGACTCGGGCATCAACGCTCCTCGCGACTGGACCGCCGGAGCCTACGACGCACCGGACGTCGAGAGCCCGGACCCTGTCTGTCGAGGACCATTCACGTCGACGCCCGGGCGTGCCGATGCCTCCACGGAACCGATCAGGAGAACCGAGCCCACCATGACGACCCCGACGCCGCTCGATGCGCGCGACTTCCCGATCCACGATCTCGCCTATCACCACGTGCTGGGGTCGATGCCGGGCGTGGCGTACGTGGAGGCCGAGGGGCTCACCGGCATGACCTCGTACGTGAGTCCGCGGATCGAGGGGCTGACCGGATATCCGCCGGAACGGTTCCTCGACTCCCGGGACTTCTGGTACTCCCTCGTCCATCCCGACGACCTCGCCCGTGTGGTGACGGCCGACGCCGCGGCCGACGCGTCCTCGGCCCCCTACCTGGAGGAGTACCGCCTCGTGATCGCCGACCAACGCGTCATCTGGATCCGTGACGAAGCCGTGCACGTCGAGGCCTCAGAGGAACGCCCGGCGCATTGGATCGGACTCGTCGTGGACATCACCCGCGAGAAGGTAGCTGAGTCGCGCGCCGCGAAGGTCGAGCAGCGATACCGCACCCTGATCGAGCAGCTCCCGATCGTGACCTACATCGACGTGCCGGATGAGAGCCTCGGCAACCTCTTCGTGAGCCCCCAGATCGATGACCTGCTCGGACGGCCGTCCGGGGCAACCGGCGAGGAGTGGGCCGAACGGGTGCATCCCGACGATCGCGAGCGAGCGCGGCGCGCGACGATCGAGGGGGTTCGCTCCGGCGAACCGTTCACGCTCGAGTACCGGATGGTGCGCGACGACGACCGCGTCATCTGGGTCCGGGACTCCGCGACGACCGTCCGGAACGAACGCGGCGAGCCCGAGTACGTCCTCGGCTTCTTCTTCGACATCACCCAGCGGAAGGAGGCCGAGCTCCAGCTCGAGGAGCTGGAGCGCCGCTACCGGAACCTCGTGGAGCAGCTGCCGGCCGTGACCTACATGGACACCGCGGACGAAGCGATGACCTCGATCTACGTCAGTCCGCAGGTCGAGACGGTGCTCGGCCTGTCCGCGGATGCCTTCCTGAGCGACGACGCGTGGGCTGCCCATCTGCATCCCCAGGACCGCGAGCAGGCGGAGACGGGGATCAAGGAAGCGGTCCGGGCAGGAGATCCGTTCACGCTCGAGTACCGGATGGTCCGGCCCGACGGGAGCATCGTATGGATCCGCGATCAGGGCACCGTGGTCAAGGACGAGCAGGGACGCCCCGCCTACGTGCAGGGGCTCTACGTCGACATCTCCGAACAGAAGCGGCTCGAGTCCGACCTCCGGTCCGAGGCCGTGAAGTTCAAGTCCCTCGCCGAGCGGATCCCGGCGGTGGTCTACATCGAGGGCGAGGGGGGCTCCGACGATGCGCCCTTCTACATCAGTCCGCAGTACGAGGAACTGTTCGGCTACACACCGGAGGAACGCAAGGCGAACCCGACGCTCTGGCGACACCTCCTGCACCCGCAGGATCGCGATCGCGCGGTCGAGGCGGCCGCCCGCTCGTACGACGAAGGGGGCTTCAGCGAGGACTACCGGATGGTCGCCCGCGACGGACGGGTGGTGTGGGTCCACGACGAGACCGTCCTGATCCGAGACGAGGAGGGCACGCCGCTGTTCTGGCAGGGCGTGATGTACGACATCAGCGAGCAGAAGCGAGCAGAGCAGGAGCTGGCCCAGGCGCTCGACATCGAGCGCCTCGCCGTGGAGCGGCTCCGCGAGGCCGACGACATGAAGAACACGTTCCTGACCGCCGTCTCCCACGACCTCCGGACGCCGTTGTCCGCGATCCTCGGCAGCGCGATCACCCTGGAGAGCGCCGACGAGCTCGGGGTCACGGAGGAGGATCGCCGGCAGCT
>JBOGVD010000106.1:0-8646 GCA_050696355.1 Actinomycetota bacterium | reverse complement strand
TCTTGAACCGGCGGCTCCAGTTGGCGGCGGAGATCGTCTCGGCCTCGGTGAGGACCTTCAGGATCTTCTTGACCTGGGCCTTGCTGATCACCGGGCGGAGCCCGACCTGCTCGGCCGAGTCCACCGGCACGGAGAGCGTGAGGTCGCCGTAGACGACCCGCAGGACCAGGTACTTCCGCTTCTCGCCGAGGAACTCCTTGTCCTTCAACTCCTGGATGACGGCCGCCCCGTGCTCGGGATGGACGACGGTGTCTCCCTTGCGGAACGCAGACAAGTGGTTCCTCCTTCGCGAGAAGATGAGCGCCGAGCCGGAGCCTGGCAGGGCGAGGAGGTAAGGGTAGCACGGAACCTCGCCGGAACGCAACCCAAAACCGCAGGTCAGAGGCACTTTCGTCCGTTCGAAGGAGGCCGACGGAACTATCGCGTCATCGGTTCAAGATGCTCGCCGCCGTGCGACGACATCCTGGGGATGCGTCCAGACCAGGGCCTCCGAGACCTCCCGAACGGGCACGAGCCGAGGGTGCCGCACCGTCTCCGGGCCGGGGGCGGCGTAGACGACGCGGCATCCGGCCGCCTCGGCGGCGGCCAGCCGCTGCGGCATGCCGCTCGCCTGCCGGACCAGGCCCGTGAGGGACACCTCTCCCACGAACGCAGCCCCTTCGGGCGTGGGAACGCCCGACACGGCGGAGGCGAGGGCGGCGGCCACGGCCAGATCCGCGGCCGGGTCGTCCACCCGCATCCCGCCCGAGGAGGCACCGAACAGCTCGGCGCGGCCGAGGCGGTAGCCGCCGGCCCGGGCGAGCACGGCGGCCATCAGCTGGAACCTCCGCCCGTCGAGCCCGGTCGTCTGACGTCTCGCGGGGCCGTCGACGGACCCCACCAAGGCCTGGACCTCGACCGCGAGGGCCCTGCGGCCCGCGAGCGGAAGCGCGACCGCAGCCCCGGGGACGCCGGCGCCAGACAGGAGCACGCCGGAGGGGTCGATCTCGCGGAGCCCGCCGGCGCCCATCTCGAACCAGGCGGACTCCCCCTCGGCGCCGAATCGGTTCTTGCCGCCCGAGAGCACCCGCAGGCCCGATCTCGCGTCGCCTTCGAACATGAGCACGACGTCCACGGCGTGCTCGAGCGCTCGAGGACCGGCGAGATCCCCGTCCTTCGTGACGTGGCCCGTCATGACGACCGCGATGCCCTCCTCCTTGGCCATCCCCACGAGGGCGTCCGTGCAGTTCCGGACCTGCGCCACTCCGCCCGGCATCTGCGAGGCCGAAGGATCCCGGACCGCCTGGATGGAGTCCACGGCGAGCACGGAGGGCGCCCGCTCCCGCGCCGTGCCCAGCACGGCTGCCAGGTCGCGGCCGGGGGCGAACGCGACAGCGTCACCCGAGACGCCGAGCCGCCGCGACCGGGCCGCGACCTGCGCGTGCGACTCCTCGCCGGAGACGAGGAGGCATCGCCGCCCGGCCGCGGAGAGGTGGGAGAGCAACTGCAGGAGGAGCGTGGACTTGCCGATCCCGGGCTCCCCCGCGAGCAGGACGACCGACGCCGGCACCAGGCCGCCGCCGAGGACGCGGTCCAGGCCCGGGAGCCCGGTGGGCAGCCTCGACTCCGCCGTTGAGACATCGCCGAGCGACACGACCGGCGAGGCCGGCCCGGCGGCCCCGCCGATGGAGCCCTCGATCGTTCCCCAGGCGCCGCATCCCGGGCACCGACCCACCCACTGCGCGACCTGCCGACGGCATCCCGAGCAGGAGAAGATCGTGCGGGGCCGGGCCATGGCATCGGACCCTAGCCAGCGGGTCCGACAGCGATCGTCGCGCCGTGTCGGATGCGGCGCGTAGCCTCGAGCTTCCTAGGACCAAGGGCCCGGATCCCGGGCCGGCGGCGGAGATCGATCCCCTTCGGCTACGTGTGGCGACGCGCGTGCCGATAGCAGTCCTGAGACGAAGGAGGAGCGGTCGTGGAGGTCGTGCAGATCGGAGCCGATCCGGGCGCGGAGGGACACCCGGCGCTCGCCGTGGCGGGGGGAGACCCGGAGTTCCCGCTCGTCCTGGTGACCTGGCGCGACGCGTGGTTCGACTTCGACGAGCCGGATCCCGAGGACGCTCGCGCGGACTACCTCGTCACGACCGTGGGCTTCCTCGTTCGGAGAGGCCCGCGGTTCGTGTCGGTGGCTCAGGAGCTCCTTCCCGACGGCGACGGGTTCCGCGCCGTCACCCACATCCCGGTCGCGGTCGTCGAGACGATCTCGCCCCTCCGTGGATCCGAGGACGCGAACGCGAGCGAGATGACCGTCGGATAGCGCGTATACTCAACCGGCTCGGCGCGGCGGTCGCGCCGGAGCCCGGAACGAACCGAGAAGGAGGGATGCGTGATGACTGTGAGCTCGATCACCGGTCGCGCGCTGCGCCCCTCCATCTCCCGCTGAGCCGTCCGGCTCGCACGCGGTAGCTCCCGAAGGACGCGGCGTCGCCTCATGTCCGCATCGCTGTGAACGCCGACATCTAGCGAAGGAGCACCCGCGTGCACGACGAGGTCCTGGAGCACTTCCTCGACGAAGGGCTCATCGAACGGGTCATCCGGCCCATCAAGAGCGGCAAGGAAGCGAGCGTGCACCTCGTGCGCGCGAATCCGCGCACGACCGGTGAAGAGCTGGCGGCGCTGAAGATCTACCACCCACTCGACCGTCGCGACTTCCGGGACGAGTCCCTCTATCGCGACGGCGAGTGGATCAAGGAGCGGCGGATCCGCGTCGCGCTGGAGAAGAAGACGCGGTTCGGTCGTGAGGTCCAGGGCGGGATCTGGGTCGGCCGCGAGTGGGAGACCCTGTATGCGCTGTTCGCCGCGGGGGCTCCCGTCCCCCGGCCGATCGAGGCGACCGACCACGCGATCCTCATGTCGTACATCGGTGACGAGGACGACGCCGCGCCACAACTTCACCGGTATAGGCCCTCCGGCCGGCGAGAGGCTGAGGATCTGCTCGAGCAGTGCCTCCGCGTCCTGGAGCGGATGCTGTCCCACGACGTGGTCCACGGGGACCTCTCTCCGTTCAACATCCTTGTCTGGGATGGTCGGATCTGCGTGATCGACCTCCCGCAGGCCGTCGACCCGAAGAAGAACCGGCACGCCGAGGCCCTCCTCGCGCGCGACGTGGAGCGCGTGTGCGCGCACTTCGACCGGCAGGGGGTATCGCGCGACGCGGCACGGGTGGCCGAGGACCTGTGGACCGCGTGGACGTTCGCCGACCTGATCCCGGAGGAGCTCCGCGCCACGTTGGAGGTGGGTCCTTCCTCGGGATGACCTCAGCGGTGTGACGAACGTCACACGTCGTTGATACCTCCGACGCAGCGGAACCGAGCGACGGCGTGTCTTGATGGCGTCGACGAACACGAGGCCGGTCAACAGATCCGTTCCCTCGAAGATCCGCAGAGATGAGGAGGTCCGCGATGAGCGCCAAGGCACAGACCCTCGCAGCACCGGCCCGACCGATCGCTTCGTACGTGGTGACGATCGTCTTGGCCCTCGCGATCGGAGCGGCCGCCGGCAGCCTGATCACGCGAGCGGTCGCCTCCGATACGCCGGCCGTCGCCGAGCAGGTCGTCGGGATCGCCCCCTGGGACCAGCAGAAGCTCGACGCGATGAGCGGCAGGCAGCAGGCGGAGACCGCCGGCATGGATGGTCCCGGGATCGCGCCGTGGGACCAGGGCAAGCTGGACGCGGCGGACGGGTTCCAGACTTCGGCCGCGCGCGAGAGCAACGGCGGCTAGGACGTCGCGGCGGGTCCGGTCGGTCGCACCGCCGACCGGACCGCATCGACGCGGTCGAGACTCGGGCGTACGGTTCCAGAGGTTCGATCGCAGCGAGACGGCGGCCTCGCGTGTCCCTAGAGGTGTGGTCCAGGAGAGAAGCGTGGCACGTGTCGAGGCGGAGGCCGGGGCCGGGAGGCCGAGTCTGGCCGAGCTCTACGAGCGCAGCGCCCCGGCGGCCGTGCGGCTGGCCTTCCTCTTGACGGGTGATCGATCCGTCGCCGAAGACATCACGCAGGACGCCTTCGTCCGGGTCAGCGGCCGTCTCGCCCACCTCCGGGAAGGAGGCGCCTTCGATGCCTACCTGCGGAGGGCCGTGGTGAACCTGGCGAAGAACCACTTCCGGCGGCGCGCGGTGGAGCGTGCCTACCTGGAACACGCCCGTCCCGAGGTCGCCTCTCCGGGGCACGAGCACCCGTACGTCGAGCGGGAAGCCACGATGGCGGCCCTCGGCCGGCTCCCCCAACGACAGCGAGCCGCCATCGTCCTGCGCTTCTACGAGGATCTCTCGGAGGACACGATCGCCGAGATCCTGCGGTGTCGCAACGGCACCGTTCGCTCCCTCGTGAGCCGAGGCGTCCAGGCCCTCCGAGCCGACATCCAGAGGTACGCCGATGCCTGACACTCACGAAGACATCCGAAACCGACTCTTCGACGCCGCCTGGGAAACGCCCGCCTACGCGCCCGAGCCCGAGCGGACGGTCTCCCGAGCACGACGGCGTGCCGCGGGGACGATCGGCGGCGGGATCCTGGCGGCGGCGCTGACGATCGTCGTCGTCGTCTCGTCTCTGCCGGTCGACACCCTCGATCGCACCGCGCTACCCGATAGGACCGAGGACGATCGAGAGTTCCTGGTCGACATCCCATCGGGCAGGGTCACGGAGATCACGGCGATCCGTGCGCTGAAGGACGCCTGGTGGCTCAACGTGTCGCCGGACGGTGAGCAGGTCGCGTTCACAACGGACACCACCGGATCCCCGCAGGTCTACGTCGCGAACCTCGACGGATCGGACGTTCGCCAGCTCACCCGAGGTCTGCCCGACGTCGCGGAAACACTCTGGTCCCCGAGCGGGCAGGAGATCGCGTACATCGGCTTGAGCCCGAACGGGACCCGGAACCTCTACGTCGTGGACGTGGCGACCGAACGCTCTCGGAAGGTGACCCACGAGTCGAGGGATACCTGGTCGCCCGAATGGTCCCCCGACGGGCGATCGATCCTGTACAACGTGACCGTCAAGGGCGCCCCGATCGACGAACCGAGCGGGGACTTCGCGGTCGCTCGGATCAGCGCGCAACTCCGAATCGCCGACGTGGCCACAGGCGAGAGCGAGATCGTGTTCGGTGGGTCGAAGGCGTTGGCGCTCGACGGGACCTGGACGCTGGACGGGATCGTATTCGTCCGTAGCAGGGAGCTCGGCGTCACGGGCGCAGGGCGCGGAGTCATGGGCCTCGGACCCTATAGCCTCCAGACGATCGCCGTGCCTGCGGGACGGCCCCATCGGCTCCTGGAGATCCCCGAGTTCGCCTGGACACCGGAGGCGTCCCCCGACGGGACCATGATCGCCTACGCGCGCCAAGTCGGGGGGGATGAACAGATCTTCCTCTTCGATCTCGCGACCGGCCGGAACCGAACGCTGCGGCCGGGCTTCGCGGTCACCTGGGTGGACGAGCGCACGGTGCTGATCCAGGACCGTCCGGCGTAGGCGACAGCCCGAAGCTCGATGGAGCCGTCCCGACCGGAGCCTCCGATGGGATCTGACTCGCCCTTCTGCCGGGGCAAGGCACGCTGCGGGATCGGCGAGTCGTGAGCGCGCTGGCCCCCGGATCCGTGTCCGGCGCGACGACCTCCTAAACGAACCCGAAGCGCCGGGCATCCATGGGCCGTGCAGACCGGTGACAACGCCGTGGATCCCCACGTGGATCGCGAGGCATCTGCATCCTCCACGTCCCGCTGAGGTCGCCGGTTCTCGAGTGCCTGGGAGGGAGGAGACCATGTGCAGGATCGGAGGGGTATCGATCGCAGGTGCGCTCCTGATGATGACGAGCTTCGTCGGACCGGTTGGAGCGGCGGGCGTTCAGCGGTCGACGACCGGCGACGGGCGTCAGCTCACGGGAGCAGGCGTCGGCTTCCGCACGGTCGCGTTCGGGTGTCATCGAACACAACGACGGGAGGGTCACCGGAGAAGCGCGCGTGATGAATCCGGTGATCGCTTCGGATCGCGTGTTCGAGATCGACTGTCTGACCGTGTTCATGGGGAACGACGGCTCGCCGATAGCGGTCGCGAGTGGGTCGCTCACGGACCTGACCGCCACGCCCGACTCGGCCATTGGTTCATGTCCGAGAGCGTCCGACCGGACGGCCCGTCCCCTCGTGGAAGGGATCACCACGCACATGCGCTATCTGCGGTGGTCCCCGGACGGCACACGGATCAGCTACTTCGACGAGAGCGGCGTGTACGTGGTGTACGCGGCGACGGGCGACGCGACGAGGATCGCCAGCGGCGCAGCGCCCGAGCGGCTCGACGACCACACGTTGATCTTCGAACGCGGGTAGCCGGGGTTCAGGAGGAAAGCCCGAGATGCCGAGAAGCCCGGTTCCCGAAGGGGGACCGGGCTTCGGCCTTCACACCGCGCTTCGACGCGCGGCGCGTGACGCGCGCTCGACCTACTCGGTCGAGCCCGCGAGTTCCACGGGCGGTGTGTCGGGCGGCATGATGCCGGCGCCGTGCTCGAACGTGATCTCGCCGTCGCGGGCGTCGACGATGATCGTCTCCCCCGCACGGAACTCCTTGTACAGGAGCTTCTCGGCGAGCGGGTCCTCGACCAGCTGCTGGATCGTTCGACGCAGCGGGCGGGCGCCGAGCGCCTTGTCGTAGCCCCGCTCCGCGAGCAGCGTCTTGGCGGCGTCGGTGAGCTCGATGTCGACGTCCTTGGACTTCAGCTGCTCCTCGACCCGGCGCATCAGCAGGTCCACGATCCGCTTGACGTCGTCCGGGGTCAGCGAGTGGAAGACGATGACCTCGTCGATGCGGTTCAGGAACTCCGGCCGGAAGGACCGCTTGAGCTCCTCGGTCACGTTCTCCTTCATCTTCTGGTACGTCACGGCGTCGTCGCGAGCGGCCATGAAGCCGATCCCGACGCCCTTGGCGATGTCCCGCGTGCCGAGGTTGGACGTCATGATGATGATCGTGTTCTTGAAGTCCACCTGATGCCCCTGCGCGTCCGTCAGGTGCCCGTCCTCGAGGATCTGCAGCAACGTGTTGAACACATCGGGGTGCGCCTTCTCGATCTCGTCGAACAGCACGACGGCGAACGGCTTGCGCCGGACGGCCTCGGTGAGCTGCCCACCTTCCTCGTACCCGACGTAGCCGGGAGGCGACCCGATCAGGCGGGAGACGGTGTGCTTCTCCATGTACTCGGACATGTCGAGCTGGATCAGGGCGTCCTCGTCGCCGAACAGGAACTCCGCGAGCGCCTTGGACAGCTCGGTCTTCCCCACCCCCGAGGGGCCGAGGAAGATGAACGAGCCGGACGGGCGGCGGGGATCCTTCAGGCCGCTCCGCGTGCGGCGCATCGCCCGCGAGACCGCGGAGATGGCCTCGTGCTGGCTGATGATGCGCCGGTGGATCTCGTCCTCCATGCGCAGGAGCTTCTCCGTCTCCTCCTCGGTGAGCTTGAACACCGGGATGCCGGTCCACACCGAGAGGACCTCGGCGATCTCTTCTTCACCGATCTCGGACAGGACGTCCATCTCGCCGGCCTTCCACCGCTGCTCGCGGCGCTGGCGCTCCTCCTGGAGCTGCCGCTCCTCGTCGCGGAGCGAGGCGGCGCCCTCGAAGTCCTGGGAGTCGATGGCCGATTCCTTGCGCAGACGGACCTCGGCGATCTTCTCGTCCACCTCGCGGACGTCGGGCGGCGCGGTCATCCGGCGGATCCTCGTCCGTGACCCGGCCTCGTCGATCAGGTCGATCGCCTTGTCCGGCAGGGACCGGTCGGCGATGTAGCGATCCGCGAGGTTGGCCGCGGCCACCAGCGCATCGTCGGTGAAGCTCACGCGATGGTGCGCCTCGTAGCGGTCCCGCAGTCCCTTGAGGATCTCGATCGTGTGCGGGACCGTCGGCTCCTCGACCACGATGGGCTGGAACCGGCGCTCCAGGGCGGCGTCCTTCTCGAGGTGCTTGCGGTACTCGTCGCGCGTGGTGGCGCCGATCGTCTGGAGCTCGCCGCGGGCGAGCATCGGCTTCAGGATGCTCGCGGCGTCGATCGCGCCCTCGGCGGCCCCGGCTCCGACGAGCGTGTGCAGCTCGTCGATGAACAGGACGATGTCGCCGCGCGTCTTGATCTCCTTCAGGACCTTCTTCAGGCGCTCCTCGAAGTCCCCCCGGTAGCGGGAGCCGGCGACGAGCGCGCCGAGGTCCAGCGTGTAGATCTGCTTGCCCTTGAGGGTCTCGGGGACCTCTTCGCGCACGATGTCCTGCGACAACCCCTCGACGACGGCGGTCTTGCCGACGCCGGGTTCGCCGATCAGCACGGGGTTGTTCTTGGTCCGGCGCGACAGGACCTGCATCACGCGCTCGATCTCCTTCTCGCGGCCGATCACCGGGTCCAGCTTGCCGTCGCGCGCGAGCTGCGTGAGGTTCCGCCCGAACTGGTCGAGGACCATCGACCCCTGGCCGCCGCCCTCCTGCGAACCGGCGACCTGCTCGCCCTTGCCGGCGGTGTAGCCGGACAGGAGCTGGATCACCGTCTGGCGGACACGGTTCAGGTCCGCGCCGAGCTTCTGGAGGACCTGCGCGGCGACGCCCTCGCCTTCGCGGATCAGGCCGAGCAGGATGTGCTCGGT
>JBOGVD010000105.1:0-5228 GCA_050696355.1 Actinomycetota bacterium | reverse complement strand
GCCGCGAGATGCGCGCCCGCGCGCTCCGCGAGCGATCGGGCGTGCGATCCCGCCTCCTCGAGATCGGTGATGGCGCGGTGGGCCTGCTCCAGGTGGTACCCCATCTGCTCGTCCCTCGGCTCGCTCTCCGGGTCGCGGGCCAGGCGCTCGGCAGCCGCCGTGTGGAGACGGACCCGGATCGACTTCGGGATCGCGTCGTACGCGGCCTCGCGGGTGAGCGTGTGACGGAACCGATAGGCCTCGCCGGGGATCTCCGGATCGGCCACGATGAAGTCGCGGCGCGCGAGGTCGCCGAGCGTGGCGCCCACGTCGATCGTGCCGTCGTCGCCCAGGAGCGCCTCGAGGTGCGCCCGCTCGAAGGCTAGCCCGAGGACCGCCGCTCGTTCGAGGACCTGCCGCCCCGTCATGTCGAGACGATCGATCCGCGCGGCCAGCAGCGCGGAGATCGTCGGGGGGATCGCGATCTGCGAGAGCTCGCCGGGCGTCGCCTCGGGCGTGATCGCGCCCTCTTCCTCGAGCATCCTGACGATCTCCTCGAGGAAGAAGGGGTTGCCGTCGGCGACGTCGGCGATCGTGTCCTCGAGGGCCGGCGCCATCGTCGACGTCAGCAGGTGTCGGGCGAGCTCGCGGCTCGGCGCGGCCCCGAGCGGCTCGAGCTGGAGCGTCACGGCGCCGGGGGTCCTGCCCCACGTCGGGAGTGTGTTCAGGAGGTCCGGGCGGGCGAGACACAGCAGCAGGATCGGCGCGTCGCGCGCCCACTCGGCGAGGTGCTCGAGCACCCCGAGGAGCGCGGGCGCGGCCCAGTGCACGTCGTCGAACGCGAGCACGAGCGGGCGGCGGCGGGCCAGGGTCTCCAGGCAGGTTCGGATCGACCACGCCGTCTCCTCTTGGGTCGTCGTTTCCGGCGCGAGCCCCAGCGCGCGCGCGACGCCGTCGGCGGCGATCGAGCCCTCGGGGTGATCGGCGAGCAGCTCGCGGATCTTCCCAACGGTCGTTTCCGGCGCGTCCCCGGGGCTGCTGCCCGCGGCTTGCCCGACCACGTCCACCAGCGGCTGGAGCGCGCTGCCCTCTCCGTACGCGGGGCAGCGGCTACGGAGCACGGCGGCATCCGGGTGTAGGCGGAGGAACTCCGCCACGAGGCGGGTCTTCCCCAGCCCCGCGCTCCCGATCAGGGTCACCGTCCGGCAACGAGCCGACGTGAGGTGACTCTCGAACGTCTCGTGCAGCAACCGGAGCTCGGTGGTCCGGTTCACGAACGCCGGCTCGGATCGGGGCAGTCCTTCTCCCGTGTCGAACACGTCCAGGAGACGATGCGCCGTCACGGCGCCCTCGAAGCCGCGGAGGTCTTCCAGCTCGACCCCCTCCACCTCGACGGCGTGACGGGCGATCCGCTTCGTCGTGGCGTCGAGGAGGATCTCCCCGGCGCCCGCACGCTGCTCGAGGCGGGCGGCCAGGTTGACCGGCGTCCCCATCACGAACGGTTCGCCGGTGCTCCGGTCGCTGGCGACGACGTTGCCGGTGGCGACGCCCGTCCGGATCAGGAGCTCCACCCCCCATCGCCGACGGAGCTCCTCGTTCGTTTCCACGATCCGATGCCGCAGCTCCCACGCGGCCCGAACGGCGCGCAGCGCGTCGTCCTCGTTCGCGAGCGGGTAGCCGAAGACGGCCATCACGGCGTCGCCGATGAACTTCTCGACGTGCCCCCCGTGCCGCCCGACCGCGGTTCTGGCCGAGTCGAAGTACGTGGCCATCACCCGGTGGAGGGATTCGGGGTCCAGCCGGTGCGCCAGCTCGGTGGATCCGGCGAGGTCGGTGAACAGGATCGTGACCTGTCGGCGAGACTCGGTCGCCGACGCGGCCTCGAGCTGCCGGCCGCACGACAGGCAGAACCGCGCGTGGTCGGGATTGTCCGCGGCGCACGAGGAGCAGGACGGCACGGACGAAGCCTACGGCGGGCCGGCTCCCCGTGGGACGTGCACGATTCGAGGGTCTCGGCGTCGAGTGACCCGCGCTCACGCTGCGACGTCGCTTCGGGCTCGCCTCCTCCGTAGAGTCCTCGGCGACGGTCGGGCCCTGGCCGACCGGGGCGGGGTTGGTGAAGCACTACGACGCGATCGTGATCGGCGCGGGACACAACGGGCTGACCGCTGCCTTCTACCTCGCGCGCGCGGGGCTGCGGACCCTCGTGCTGGAGCGACGCGAGATCGTCGGGGGCGCGTGCGTGACCGAAGAGATCGCTCCTGGATGCCGGGCGTCGACGACCTCCTACATCGCCTCGATGCTGAGGCCGGAGGTGATCAGCGATCTCCGCCTGGAGCGGCACGGGCTCCGCATGATCCCGTGCGAGCCGGGCCTGCAGGCAGCGTTCGAGGACGGCACGGTGGTTCCCTGGTGGACCGACCACGAACGAGCGGTACGAGAGTTCGGAGCCAGCACCTCCGAGTCGGATGCGGCGTCGTTCGATCGCGTGCATCGCCGCCTCCATCGCCTCGCTCGCTACCTGCAGCCCTTCTTCCTCGAGGAGCCGCCCAACCTGTACGCGCGCGGCTGGGCGAAGGTCCGCGAGGGCAGTCGCGCGTGGCGCCGGTTCCGCAAGATCTCCGGCGACGAGCTGGCCGACCTGGTGCGCTTCACGACGGGCTCGCTCGGCGGATTCGTCGAGCGACACTTCGAGACCGATCGCATGCGGCGGATGTACCTCGCCAACAACGTGTACGGGATGCACGCCCCCCCGTACATGCCGGGCACGGCGATCGGGCTCCTGTTCCACCTGCTCTCCGGCGGGAGCGAGCAGGTCCAGGGCTTCTACGGTCACGTGCTCGGCGGGATGGGATCGATCACCCTCGCGATGGCCGACGCGGTGCGGGAGGCGGGCGGCGAGATCCGGACGTCCGCGACCGTGGACCGGGTCACGGTGCGGGACGGAACCGCCACCGGCGTCGTGCTGGGAGACGGCGAGGAGCTGCGGTCGAGCCTGGTGCTGTCCAACGCGGACCCGAGACGGACGTTCCTCGGGATGGTCGATGCCGCCGAGCTGCCGCCGGAGTTCCGCGAGGACGTCTCGGCGATCAAGATGGCCGGCCCCTGCGCGAAGGTGAACTTCGTGCTGTCGGCGGAGCCGATGTGGACTGGGATGCCGGCGGACGCGGACGCTAACCGCCGCTCCCTCGCCACGCTCGTGCCCACGCTCGAGGAGGCGCAAAGGATGTACGACCGGCACCGCGACGGCGAGATCCCGGATCGGCTCTGGGTGGACTGCGTGACGGCCTCCAACGTCGACGACACGCTGGCACCCCCCGGCGTCCACGTCATGACGGCGTTCGTCCAGTACGTGCCATACGGACTCCGCCGCGGGTCGTGGGACGAGCGCCGCGACGAGCTGCTCGGGAAGGTGGTCGGGAGGATCGATGAGTACGCGCCCGGATTCCGCGGGTCGATCGAGGCCGCGCAGGTCGTGACGCCACTGGATCTCGAGCGCACGTACGGCCTGACCGAGGGGAACATCTTCCACGGCGATCTCAACATCGGGCAGTTGTTCTCGATGCGCCCGACGCCGGCGTTTTCGCGCTATCGCTCGCCGGTCCGCGGCCTCTACCTGTGCGGCGCCGGAGCCCACCCCGGCGGCGGCGTGACCGGCGCGCCCGGCTACGGGGCGTCGCACGCCGCCCTGCGTGATCACCGACGGGAACGGCGACGCCCGTGGCGCTGAAGGTTCCCTGCCCGAACTGCGGATGGCGTTCGTCCACGGAGTTCGCGTGGGGCGGGGAGCTTCGCCCGGTGGAGGCTCCCGACGTGGAGTCGGACTTCGCCCGGGTCTTCCTCCCAGCGAACGTCGCCGGCCTCCAGGACGAGCGCTGGTTCCACCTGCTGGGCTGTCGGCGGTGGACCACCGTCACCCGTGACACGATCACGAACGAGGTCCGGTAGGTGGGAGGACGGCTGTGGCTCGGCCGGCGCCGGATCCCGGTCGAGGACGGGGACACGGTCGCGTCGACGCTGTACCGGGCAGGGGTCAGGACGTTCTCGCGGTCGCTCAAGTACCACCGGAGGAGAGGGCTGTACTGCGGGACCGGCGAATGCCCCAACTGCCTCCTCACGGTCGACGGTCTGCCGGGCGTCCGCTCGTGCGTCACCCCCGCCGAGGACGGGATGCGCGTGCGCCGAGAGGGCGGGTGGCCGTCGGTCGAGCGGGACCTGTTCGCGGTCCTGGACCGGCTGCACGTGCTCATGCCGGTCGGCTTCTACTACAAGACGTTCATCCGCCCGCGATGGCTCTGGGCCGTCGTGGATCGCCTGATCCGACGGTCGGCGGGCCTCGGACGCTTGCCGGGGGGAGCGGTCGCGCCGGGCACTTCCCGGCACCTCCACTGTGACGTGCTGGTGGTCGGCGGCGGGGCGTCGGGCCGGGCAGCCGCCACGTCGGCGGCCGCCGGGGCCGGCCGGGTCGTGTGGTGTGACGAGGGTGACGTCACGGAACCGCCGAAGGGCGTCGACGTGCTCGCCCGTCACGCGGCGATCGGCATCTACGAGGGACCGATGGTGGTGCTCGCCTCGGAGGACGGCCTCGTCCAGGTGCACCCGGAGCGGATCGTGGCCGCGACCGGCGGGAGGGAGATCCATCCGGTCTTCCCCGGCAACGACCTGCCGGGGGTGATGCTCGGGCGAGCCGCGTCCGCCCTGGTGCGCCGGGGTGTGTCGCCCGGTCGTCGTGCCGTCGTCGTGGCCGGCCACGAGGAGGGGATCGAGCACGTGAAGGCGCTCCACGCCGCCGGCGTGCGGATCGCTGTGGTCGTCGTGCCTGCATCACTCGCCGACCGGATCCCGGAGGGTGTGCGGACGCTCGTCGGGGCCGAGGTGCTCCGGGCGGACGGTGACCGCCGGGTCCGCTTCGCGGTGCTGCGGGATGCGGAGGGGGTGACCCGCGGGATCGGGTGCGACGTGTTCGTGCTCTCGATCGGGACGGCGCCTCGGGACGACCTGGTCCGGATGTCGAACGAGGAGATCGAGGTCGTGGGGGACGCCGCTCGCACGGGCGCACCGACGACGCCGTTGGTCGCCGGGTCCGTGTGCTCGTGCGAAGATGTCTCCGTCCGCGACTTGGAGCGCGCGTGGGACGAGGGCTATCGATCGACCGAGCTCCTGAAGCGGTACACGACCGCCACGATGGGCCCGTGCCAGGGGGCGATGTGCGGGCGTCACCTCGCGGCGTTCGCGGCGGTGCGCGGCGC
>JBOGVD010000104.1:0-6437 GCA_050696355.1 Actinomycetota bacterium | reverse complement strand
CGGGAGCCTGATTGGGAACGCATCCGCGAGCTCATCGAGAAAGCGTTGAAGTTCCTGAAGGAGTTCGCGGCGAAGTATGGAGGGTTCAGCTACTCGATCGGTGTGAGCCTGACCGGCCTGGCCGTATCGGTCGAGTGGAGAGGTCCCAAGGCCTAGAACCGGCATGCCGTAGGCGTGGAGCGTCGATAGCGTCGCGGTCCGGTCGTGCCTACGCTGGTGCCGTGCTGGCTTGTGGCAAGTGCGGCGAGAGCAACCCGGAGCACGCCAGGTTCTGCTCCGCTTGCGGGTCGCCCCTCGTCGAGGCGGCCGGATCGGGATCGCGACGGGAGGTCACGGTCCTCTTCTGCGATCTCGTGGGGTCCACCGCGCTCGGCGAGCGACTCGACCCGGAATCCGTCCGCGTGATCCTCCATCGCTATTTCGACGCGATGCGGATGGCGATCGAGCGGCATGGGGGACGGGTCGAGAAGTTCATCGGCGACGCCGTGATGGCGGTATTCGGCGTACCGCGGCTGCACGAAGACGATGCGATGCGCGCGGTGCGCGCAGCCTCGGACATGCGGCGAGCGCTCGTGCTCCTGAACGAAGGCCTGCAGCGCGACTGGGGATTGCGCCTGGACACCCGGATCGGGATCGCGTCCGGCGGGGTCGTGACCGGCGAGGAGCGGTCCGACCCGACGCTCGTGACGGGCGCTCCTGTGAACCTCGCAGCCCGGCTGGAGCAAGCGGCCGACGGCGGCGAGATCCTCTTGTCGGGCCGGACGTTCCGGCTCGTGCGATATGGCGCCGAGACGGAACCGGTCGAGAGCCTCTCGCTCAAGGGTTTCGGTGACTCCGTCGAGGCGTACCGCCTGCTCGGGTCGGTCCAGGCGACCGGGGGGACAGCGCGCAGGCGCGAGTCCGCCCTGGTCGATCGGAAGGGAGAGCTTGCCCTCCTGAGACGGACCTTCCGGCGCGCCGTCGCGGAGCGACGATGCGAGCTCCTCACGGTCCTCGGCCCGCCGGGGGTGGGCAAGTCGCGGCTCGTCGACGGCTTGCGGGAGGTGGCAGGGTCGGAGGCGAGGTGGCTGGAGGGCCGCTGCCTCTCCTACGGCGAAGGGATCACGTTCTGGCCGGTGGCCGAGATCGTGAAGCAGGCGACCGGCCTCGCCGACGCGGACCAGGTTCCGGCCGCCGCCCGGAAGATCGTCGACGCTCTCCCCGGGGTCGAGGAAGCGGAGCTCGTGGCCGCCCGGATCGGTCAGTTGCTCGGGCTGTTCGGTGGTCCGCCCGCGCCGGAGGAGACGTTCTGGGCGATCCGGCGGTTCGTGGAGGCCCAGGCCCGCTGGCAGCCGCTGATCCTCGTGCTCGAGGACATCCACTGGGCGGAGCCGACCTTCCTGGCAGCGATCGAGCACATCGTGGAACGATCGCAGGGCGCGCCGATCCTGGTTCTGTGCCTCGCCCGGAACGAGCTCCTCGACGCTCATCCCGCATGGGCCGAGCCGAAGGAGCACACCGCCCTGGTGGTGCTCGATCCGCTCGGCAGCGAGGACACCTCAGTGCTGGTCGACAATCTCCTCGGTGCCGGCGAGATCCCTGCCGCGATCCGCGACCGGATCGTGGACCAGGCAGAGGGCTTCCCTCTCTACGCGGAGGAGATCGTGTCGGCCATGCTCGACGAGGGACGGCTGGTCCTCGAGGGCGGGCGCTGGGTTCCCACATCCGACCTCTCGCTGCTGGCCCTCCCCACGACGATCTCGGGACTGATCGCCGCCAGGCTCGATCGACTCGAGGTGGAGGAGCGGGCGGTGATCGAGCGTGCATCGGTCGTCGGCCGGGACGTCCTCGCGAGCGAGGTCGCGGCGCTCTCGGCGTCGGAGCACGTCCGGGATGTGGAGGCGCACCTCGAGGCGCTCGTCCGCAAGGAGCTCCTGCGCCCGGCCGAGGCCAGACGGCGTGGGGAGCGGGCGTTCCGGTTCCGGCACATGCTGATCCTCGACGCCGCGTACGACGCGATGCGGAAGACGACGAGGGCCGAGCTGCACGAGCGGTATGCCGACTGGCTCGAGGCAGCGACGCAGCGCCAGACCGAGAAGTACGAGGAGGTGATCGCCTACCACCTGGAACGGGCTCACCAGCTCCGGTCCGAGGTCGGCCCCGCCGGAGAGCCTCTCGATGCCCTGGCTCGTCGTGCTGCCCACCGGTTGTCGCGCGCCGGCCAGCTCGCCTCGGCTCGAGGAGACATGCCCGCGTCGGCTAACCTGCTCGGGCGGGCGCTGCGGCTGCTCCCGCGCGGCACCGGCGACCGGAACGCGCTGCTCCACGATCTCGGGCTCGCCCTCTGGCAGGCGGGAGAGATCGATGATGTCGAGGCGGTGTACCGCGAGGAGCTCGAGGCCGGGCAGGCGGCGGGGGACCCGATCCTCGAAGCTCGGAGCCGGCTGGCGTTGGCCGAGCTGAAGATGGAGGTCGACCCTGCGGCGATCACGCTCGAGGAGCTCAGGGACGAGGCCGAGGGCAGCATCTCGGTCTTCGAAGCGGCGGGTGTGGACGAGGATCTGGCCGAGGCATTGTTGATCCTCGGAACCACCTACTGGCTGGACGGGAAGATCTCGCGCATGTTGGACGTGTCCGTGCGCGCGCTGGATCTGTCGCGAGGCATCGACAGCGTGACCGGCGCGACGAACTACGTCGGTCGCGCGCTGGTGCTCGGCACCGCCCACTGCGACGAAGCCCTCACGCGTCTGGAGGCGCTCGTCGGCGAGGTCGCGGACGAGCGCATGACCGAGGCGACCGTAGGTCTCGACCTGGCGACGATCTACGCGATGGTCGATCGGCCCGACGATGCGGCCGCTCGCGTCGAACGATCGCTCTCCGTCTTCGAGGAGCTGGGGCAGGGCCGTTGGGTGGCGGACGGGAAGCACACCGCTGGGCTCGTCAGCTGGTTGGGCGACGACGCCGAAGCGGCCGAACGGGCGATCCGCGCCGCCCACCACTGGTACGAGCGTCGGGGGGAGGTCCTGGAGCTCGCGCTCAGCTCGATCGACCTCGCGCACGTCCTGCTGGATCTCGATCGCATCGACGAAGCGAGCGCGATGGCGGACGTCAGCGCCTCGAGCGCGGCCCCGTACGATCTCGAGGCCCAGATCGGGTGGCGCACGGCCAGGGCGAAGATCTTCGCAAGGTCGGGTCGCCATGCCGAAGCTATGGCCCTGGTCCGAGAATCGATGGATCTCGTGTCCGGAACCGAGTTCCTGAACCTCGAGGGGTCGACCTTCAGGGACGCAGCCGACGTCCTGGCGCGAGCCGGCCGCACGGCCGAGGCCACGGAGGCAGCCGGCGCGGCTCTCGCCCACTATCAGCGGAAAGGGAACCGTGTCGGGTCGCGGAGGACCGAGCTCTTCCTCCGGGCGCTCTGATCGATCAGCCCCCGCCGCTGCCGGTGAACCGTCGCCAGTCGGTGAACGACGTCACCGTCTTGGTGATCCCGTCGATCCGTTGGAGGCCTCCCAGGGCGGCCGCCGCGACCGCCTTGACGTTGTCTCCCTCCAGCGCGAGGAGGATGTCGCAATCGCCGAAGACGATCGACGCCCCATGGAAACGATCCCCGAGCTCGTCGCCGAGCCGTCCCAGGACCTCTCGAGCGCGCCCGCGCTCGACCCAGACCTTCACGATCGCGACGATCGTGGACGAGTGTCGCTTCATCCCGATCAGCTCGTTCGTCGGGCCTGTGTAGGCGGGCCCTTCGAGGACGAGATCGTATTCGACGCCGTCCCACCGCTCCTGGGCTAGGAACGACTGCAGATCGTCCATCGGCGCCGCGTCGTCGGCGTCGTCCAACCGCAGATGCACGAGGACCTTGAACCCGCCAGCGGCCTCGACCACCGCCGTGACCGGTCCTTCCGGTCTTGCGTCGCTCCGGAACTCGTCGACGAACGCCGCCACGTTCCGCTCGGGATGCCGCGCTTCCGCGCTGACATGCTTCACCAGGACGTAGGCGTGGAGTCCCGTGTACGCGTACTCGTCGCGCGCTTCGATCCCCATCGCTGCCCCCTTTCGTCCCAGCCGTCATACGCTTCGCCGGCCCGACTGGCAACCCGACGAGAGATCAGCAGATGGCCGTAGGCGGGCCCCTGCGAGGAGCTAGCGGATCCCCTCGTGGCCGGCCCGCCGTGCGGAGATGGTCCGGGTCACCGTCTCGCTGTCCGGGAGGTGCAGCAGGCTCTGGACCCCCCGGACGCCGGGCACCTCGCGCGTGACGTCGACGATCTCCCCGAACAGGTGACGGTCGGGCAGATCGCCGGAGAGGTAGGCCATGCCGTCGATCACGTCGACGACGAGATCTCCCGTCCGGAGGTCCCGGCGCTCCTCCAGCTTCGTCTTGACGCGGCGAACGATCAGCGGATCGTCGACTGCATCGTCGGTGATCGGTTTGGGAACGGGCGCCGCGCCACCAGGAAGAGGGGGAGCGTGGGGGACCGGCTCCCGTCGCTCTGTCGTGGGGCCGGCCGGGACCGTCGGCCGCGGCGCGACGTTCTCCGGCAGCGGAGCGTGTGATCCGATCGGGTGCCGCTGGCTCCGCACGAACCTTCGGGCTCTCGCGCGGAGGCGCTCGCGTCTGGCCCTTCCTTCGCGCGGATCGAGCAGGTAGGCGATGGCGGCAGCTGCCGCGCCTGCGAGGGCCAAGGTCCGGATGCGCATGTTGCCTCCTCGGGGTTCGGCACACGATGCGGTCGCCTGCTCATCGTCCGGCTCCACCGCGCCGACGCACAGCGGGCCGGTCGGCCTACCGCAGACGCCCGACGTCCGGGAGGGTCGGGAGGCCTTGACCCCGTCCGCTCAGCTCGGGTCGAGGGCGGCCTGCCGCAGGTGCGCGAGCTTCTCGGGATTGCTCACGGCGCGCAACGACTGGACGAGCCCGTCGGCGATGTCGAGCGAGACCGCCACGACCGGAAGACCGTCCCGGTCGAGGAAGAGCGCGCCGGGCTGGCCGTTGATCTCCGCCAGGCGCATGCCGCTGACGGACAGGCGCTCGCCGCGGGCGGCGCCGCGCTGCAGCACACGGAGGACCTTGTCGCGGCCGTGGACGGGACGCGGGAACGCGGCCGCCTTGCCGCCGCCGTCCGCGTACGCGACCACGTCGGCCGCCAGCATGCCGACGAGGCTCTCGAAGTCGCCCTCGCCGGCCGCCCGGAAGAACCGGCGTGCGAGCTCCTCCCGCTCCGCCTTCGAAGTCTCGAACCGCGGCTTCCCGGCCTGCACCTGCCGGCGCGCGCGCACCGCGATCTGTCGGCAGTTCTCCTCGCTCTTGCCGACCACCGACGCGATCTCGTCGTAGTCGTACTCGAAGACCTCGCGCAGCAGGAAGACGGCTCGCTCGACCGGCGTGAGGCTCTCGAGCAATACGAGGAACCCCATCGAGAGCGAGTCCGCCGTCTCCGCGTGGCGCTCGGCGTCGGAGACCTCGTCGGTGAGGAGCGGTTCCGGGAGCCACGTCCCCACGTAGGACTCGCGGCGCACCCGCGCGGACCGAAGGTGGTCGATGCACAGGCGCGTGGTCACGGCCGACAGATAGGACTTCGGCGACTCCACCTGGGTGCCGGAGGCGGTCTCGCGGTGGAACCGTAGGTAGGTCTCCTGGACGATGTCCTCGGCGTCCGTGGCGCTGCCGAGCATCCGGTAGGCGATCGAGAACAGCAGCGGCCGCAGCTCCGCGACGGGGTCGTCCATGCGTGCCTCCAGGGCGGATCGTCTCTCCATCCTCCCACGGGACGAGATGGGGCCTCGTCCCGTGACACTGTCGCGTGACTTTCTCGAAGCCGTCTCGTGTCACGGGCACGGCGGGTCTCTCGTCTCGTGTGGTGAGAGGAGTGATGCGAGATGCAGACCGATCGACAGACGGACCAGGACTGGGTGGGGCCGGATCTCCCGAGCCTGAGCGGTGTCGTGTTCGGCTCGATCCTGTTCGTGACCGGCGGGATGCTCATGTTGACGGTCATCGGGGCGCCGCTAGGGATCCTGCTGTTCGCGGCCGGGCTCGGCTGGATGCTGACGCCCAAGGACCGCAAGCGGTGACCATCACGACGGCGGCCGCACGGCGGATCCTGCGGAGGCAGGGGATGCCCCCGCACGAGATCCGTGCCGTGCTGGCCGTCGACGATCCGATCGTCGCCCAGCGGGTCCTCGAGCTCCATCGGGAACGGCTGGGGGAGTGGCTCGTGGAGCAGCGGAGGCTTGTCGAGGGCATCGAGCGGTCCCTCGAGCCAGCCCGATCCACCCTCCTAGATCCGATCCACGATCCCGGGTAGGGCCTCGCCGATCGGGTCGCGCAGGACGGCGTCCGCCCGGTCGTCGAGCGGCGTCTCTCCTTGGCTCACGATCACGAGGCGCGCGCCGCTGCGGTGGGCCTCGGCCGCGAGCGCTGCGGCCGGCTGCACCATCAGCGACGTCCCGAC
>JBOGVD010000103.1:0-40337 GCA_050696355.1 Actinomycetota bacterium | reverse complement strand
CCTTCGGGTCGGTGACGAGCGCCTTGGCCACCTCGAAGAGCTGGCGGTCGGCCAACGTCAGGAAGCCTGCCGGAGCGTCCGGGAACAGCTCCAGGTCGAGATCGAATTCGGCCAGCCGCTTGCGCGCCCACTTCTTCCTCTGCCGGAACGGCGGTCGCCGGTCCTCGGGCGCTGCCAGGAAGAGATTGTTCTTCACGGGTTCGGGCAGGATCAGCGAGGTGTCCTGGTAGGCCATGGCCAGACCCAGCTTCCTTGCCCGTGCCGGGGAATCCCGGCGGAGGGGTTCGCCCCCGATCCGGACCGTGCCCAGATCGGGGTCGACGAACCCACTGGCGATCCCGAGGAGGGTCGACTTCCCCGAGCCGTTCTCGCCCACGACGGCGTGGACCTCACAGGCCCGGCAGTCGAAGCTGACATCGGTCAGCGCTCGAACCGCCCCGAACTGCCGGGAGACACCGCTCAGCTCGAGGACCCGGCCGCCGGGGGCCGACGCTCCTCCAGGATCGCCTCCTCTCATCAGCCGCCGAACATCAGTTGCAGGACCGAGTCCGGCGCCAGCGAGGTGCCGGAAACGGACGGAGCGACACGATCGGGATCGCAGTCATCAGCCGTTACCTCGCGCATCACATGTGGCACGACGACCTCAGCCGGGATCTCTGCGCCCTTGAGCGACAGCATCGCCGCGGTGACGCCGACGCGTGACTGGAAGTTGCCGCCTGCCGAGTACCAGATGTTGTAGGTGGGTTCGTTCCGCTCCGCCCAGTCGCAGAACAGGTCCTGCTCGTCGGTGCGCAACGCGACGGTGAGGTTCTCCACCGGTATGCCCAGATCCTCATACGTCTGCAGGCCGATGTTCATCCCATCGGCGTACTCGTACGCCCAGCCCTTGATCTCGGGGTTGGTCGTCAGCAACCCTTGATACACACCGGGGATCGCCGGGGGGTACCAACTGGTGTCGCCGGTCGTGCTGTTCTCGTCTGCCGGCGGGTTGACCAGATCGATCCCACCGGCGAGAGCATCGACGGTGCACCGTTGCCAGCCGAGGGACAGCGCGTTGCCCGGGGTCCCGCCGAGGATCGCGACCTCGCCGTCCCCGACGCCGGTGTTCAGGACCTCCGCGAAGCTGTCGCCGAGGTCACACAGATCCTCACCGACCACGGTCAGATAGTCCTCACCGGGGACGAGGGCCCCGTCCTGATCGGGAAGACCGACCCAGCCGGCCGAGAACGAGACATACGGGATGCCCGCAGCGTCCGCTTCCTTGATCGCGTCGGCGAGGGCCACCCCAACGTCCGGGTACCCGACGATGAAGTCGACCCCTCGCTGGATCAGGAACCTGATGTCGTTCGCGTGAACGGCAGGATCCGGGTTGAAATCGGCCTCGGTGGACACGATGGTCCCGATCTCGTCGTAGGTGAGTGCCTGGAGGATGGCCTCCATGTGGCTCACGGCACGCCAGACGTTCACCGTGTCCCCGCCGCCGTCGGCGTAGCCCATGACCGTCTCGCCGCCGGTCCCGGTGTCACACTGCTGGTTGCTCCAACACTCCATCGCCTTGTCGATCGTGGCTTGATCGAGGTCTTGGTCGGCCCGCGCGATGGAAGCGAGGATGATGTTCCAGCTCGCCTCATCGGACGGCTCGACGGGGCCGAGGGCCTTCTCCACCAATGCCTGGTCGGCATCGGTGCTCTCCCCGAAGTCCGACAGCGCGCCGGTCCCTGTGTCACCGGTCGGGGTGGGCGTGCCGCCCGGGGTCGGCTCGTCACCTCCGCCACATGCCGCTGCGACCAACACCAGCAGAGCGATGATGCCGATGATCCTGAACCGTTGCATGTTCCTCCTCCCATCGAGTCGATAACCCTGGTGTTCCCGGATCGGTGGGACCGTCACATACCCTCCTCCTTCCAGGCACGTCCTCCTGCGGAACCGGGGAGGATCGGCGTCTGCGAGCGATCCGGTCGTCTCCGCTCTCGGATCAGCTGCTCGACGGCTCGGACGATCCGATCGCCCGAGACCAACATGCCCCCGATGATGACCACACCGAACACGACGAACTGGAGGGCGGTGGGCAGCCCCATCGTTCGCAGCATCTGATTCAGACCGGTGAGGAAGAGGGCGGCCGCGAACGTCGACAACGGGCTGGCCAGGCCGCCGGTCAAGGATGCACCCCCGATCACCACAGCCGCGATAGGGCCCAGGAGATACGTGGAGCCGACGGCGACCCCGGGGGTGCGGATGAGTCCCGCCAGCGCGACCCCGGCGATGGCGTAGAAGACCGCGGCGACCACGTAGACGAGGATCTGGTGCACGGTCACCCGGACACCGACAACGTGGGAGGCCACGGGGTTGGCGCCCACCGCCTGGAACCTGCGACCGACCGCCGTATAGCGAAGGCCGACGATCAGGACGATGGTGAGCCCGACACCGATCCAGAAGATGGGGCTGACACCGAGGATGCGGGTCGAGGTCCAGCCGGACAACCCGGTCGGGACCGGGCTCTGGACGGGGAAGGTGCTCCCGTAGCGATTCACCACGCCGACCACGATCAGACCCACCGCCAGGGTGATGATGAGTCCGTTCAGCTTGAGCCCGCCGATCAAGATGCCGTTGACGAGTCCGACGACCGCGGCGGCTGCGAGTGCGGTGGCGATGGCGATCCAGATGTGCTCGTTCGATCCGTCCCCGACACCGACCACGATCACCGCCGCCAGGCTCATGGTGCCGGGGACGCTGAGGTCGATCCCCCCGGTCATGATCACCAACATCTGGCCGAGGGCGGCGATCCCGAGCACTGCCCCGTAGGGAGCGACGGCGCGCAGGGCGACACCACTGAGGGTCGCCGGCGCCCAGATCGAGGCCACCAGGATCAGGAGCAGGATCGCCATGTAGACGGGGAGGTAGCGCGAGGCCACCACGAACGAGGTGAGCATCGGCGACGGGGCCGGGCGGGCGCTCATCCGTCCCCTCCGCGCGCGGCGCCGACGACGAGACCCGCGGCGGTGGTCACCCGCTCGTGCGCGATCGTCGCCAGGCTCCTGGCGCGCGCCACGTCGGCTTGGAGGACGCCGTCGCGCATCACCGCACGCCCGGCCACGAACACCCGGTCGACGTTGGACGTGTCCATCCCCCACACGACCGCGCCGATCGGGTCGTTGATCGGGAAGACGTTGGGGCGGTCGGTCCGGAGCATGATGACGTCTGCCTGCATGCCTGGTTCGAGCGATCCGGTCACGCCGGCGAGCCCGGCGACCCGGGCACCCTCGACGGTCGCCGAGCGGATCACGTCCCGCGTGCTCATCAGCCGAGGAAGTCCGGCCTTGCCGGCGAGCTTCCGATCGAAGACGGTGGCGTGCTGCAACGAGATCGTCGCCCGCATCTGGGCGAACAGGTCACCAGGGGCCACGCGCTCGTCCTCGATCCCCAAACCGGGCCGGATGTTGCGGTCGATCAGCTGCTGGATCGGAGGGGATCCGAGACCGCCGGCCATCTGGCTCGCGGGCGTCAGCGACACAGAGGCTCCGGTCGAAGCGATGGCGTCGACATCTGCATCCTCGAGCTCGGAGCAGTGCGTGAGCACGACGTCGTCTCCGAGCAGCCGCTGCTCGGCCAGCGCTCGGATCGTGCCACCTGCCGCGAGCCCCGGACCCCCGTGGGCGTGGATCCGCATCCCCAGCCCCCGGGCCAGCCCCCATCCGTCGGCGACGGCGCCGACATCGGTGGATCCGGGTAGGACGGAGCCGACGGCGACCGTCGTCAACGGGCCCGCCGCGCCCGTGAGACGAGCGATCGGTGCCGGGCCGATCGGCTCCTTCCGCCGAGCGCCGTGGACGAACACGGTGCGGAGCCCGGAGTCCGCGTGGGCTCGGAGCGCGGCCTCGGCGAGACCGCCCTCGGTTCGGAGGTCCGACCAGTCGACGACGGTGGTGATCCCGGTCTCGGCCGCGCCGAGCAAGCCGACGAGCGTGGCCGCGTAGACGTCGTCGGCGTGGAAGTGATCTCCGAGCGCAGCTGACCCAGCATCGCCGGACGCAGGCGCACCGAGGTTCCGGAACAACGACGTCCACGCGTGACGGTGGGTGTCGACGAAGCCGGGCATGACGATCGTGTCACCGGCGTCCACCTGCTCGGCATCGCGGGCCCGGATCCCGGTGCCGACCTCGGTCACGATCCCTCGATCGAGGAGGACATCGGCCCGGGTGAAGTTGGGGGTCTTCGCGCCCAGGGTCAGGACACATCCACCGCTGAGCAGGATCTTCGACGTCACCTACTACCCCCGCCCCGCGCCGATCGGTCCACCGTCCGGAGCCCCGCGATCGCATCAGAACACGCCATACCGATCACTGCCACTTTGAACGAGCGCCCGTAACGTTCAGGGACACTACATATTCTCCCCGGCCTTGGCTAGGCAATGACCTGGAGCATCAGGGCTTCCTCTTGGGCTACGGCTCTCCGCATGAAGCGACGCTGCACACCGTCGCCGTCATGGAGTAGTGTGCGGCCAACGAACGCGTCGAGGTGCTGGTGGCCGGCGAGCTGGAAGACATCGGGACCAGGCTGCGCGAGGAGCGAGTCCGTGTCCGGATCAGTCAGCGCGAGCTGGCCCGGCGGATCGGTCTGTCGGCCAGCATGATCTCGCAGATCGAATCGGGCCAGTCCAAGCCGTCCGTGAGCACGCTCTACGCGATCGTCACCGAGCTGGGCGTCTCGGTCGACGACATCTTCGGCGGTGGGAACGGCGCGCCGCCCGAACCCGGGAGCCAGGACGGCGACGAGCCCGGCGCCGCCACCGACCACGGCCCGATGGTGCGGGTGGAGGATCGGCACGTGATCGACCTCGATTCCGGCGTCCGGTGGGAACGGTTGACGAGCCACGAGCACGAGACCGTGGACTTCCTCCACGTGGTCTATGGCGTGGGGGGCTCGTCGGCCACCGACGAGCGGATGATGCGGCATCCGGGCCGGGAGTACGGAGTGGTGTTGGAGGGTCGGCTCGGCGTCCGGCTCGGCTTCGACGAGTTCGCGCTCGGGCCCGGCGATTCGATCGCCTTCGACTCGACGCAGCCGCACCGACTGTGGAACCTCGGCGACGTCCCCGTCAGCGGGATCTGGTTCGTCGTCGGCCGCGAAGGCTGAGCACCGCCTCCTTCACCACATGAGTGGGGGTCCTAGTCGCGGCTGAGGGCGTGGCGGTACGCAGGCGGGGCGTGGAGCCAGCAGACGTCGGAGGCGTTGTACGTCGACAGGAGGGTCTCGCACCCGATGGCCTGACACGTCCGCCCTCGTGGCGGTCGGTCGGCCGTCTTCTTCCCTCGCGCGGGAGGCCCGAAGACCCGATCCTTGCGGCTGATGCCTTCCACTCGGCCCTGCCTCTCTGATCGCGGTTCACGGTCCACAGCGCGTGGGCGGGTGGAGCGGGCCACGTCACGGGACGTCGTCTCGACGAGGATCATCCCGATCGCTCGGACTTCCTAGGATAGCAGGCTGTGCCCGCGCGCCGGATAATCGAGGAGCCATGACTGCCGTCGAGGACCTGCCGTGAGCCCACCGCCACCGGTCGCCGCCGCGTTCGCACCGTTGGGCCTGTTCGAGCATCGAGCCCGGCGGGCCGTGGTCGGCCGGCCGGCCGAGCTCTCGGCGATCGAGGAGGGCATCGCCGGTGCCGAGGGGGGTCGCTTGACCGCGGTCTCGGTCGAGGGGGAGCCCGGGATCGGCAAGACGCGACTCCTCCTCGCGGCGCGAGAGATCGCGTTGGCGCGTGGCTTCCTCACCGTGGCCGTCGGGGCGGACGAGGAGCTCCGCGGCCCTTTCCTCCTCGCCCGATCGATCCTCGGCGCTCCCGAAGTCATGGAAGCGGTCGGCGGATCTCCCTCCGAGCCGGCGATCGTCGAGGCCGCGGAGGCCCTCGGTGGGCGTGACGATCCCGCCTTCGCCGGCCTGCCCCCGGACCAGAGGCTCCTCCGATCCTTCGACCTCGCGACGATGGCGGTGCGCGGGCTCACCGCGCGGCAACCGCTCGCGTTGCTGATCGACGACGTGCAGTGGGCGGACGAGGACAGCCTCCGTCTGCTGCGATACGTCATCCGCACAGAGGGCGGGAGTCACATCTTCCTGATGTTCTCGATCCGTCCGGAGGAGCTCGCGAGCCTTCCCGAGGCGGTCACGCTGCTCGCCGACATGGAGCGGATGCGCGTGATCCGGAGGCTGAAGCTCGCGCGCTTCTCGGTCGTCGAGACGTGCGAGTTCCTCCGGCAGATCCTCGGAGGTGAGGTGGAGGCGGCCACCGCCTCGACGATCCACGCGCAGGCCGAAGGCGTTCCCTTCATCGTGGAGGAGATCGCGCGGGCCTACCGAGAGGCGGGGATGCTGCAGGACATCGCCGAGATCTGGACCCTGACGCGCAACGCCGACCGGCTGGCACCCTCGGCCGTGCGGACGTTGATCCAGCGTCGGGCGGCCCACCTCCCGCCGGGCACGAAGACGGCGCTCGCCGAGGCCGCGCTCCTCGGCCGTCATTTCAGCCTGAAGGACCTGCGGGAGCTGCGCCTCCGGATCGCAGAGGACGAGGGAGCGGACGACCTGGTGTCGCTCGGGGACATGATGGCGCCCGCCGTCGCGGCCGGCTTGCTCGTGGAGCAACCCGAGGATGCGCCGGCCGACTACACCTTCCCCCACGAACAGGTCCGCGAGTTCGCGGCCGACACGCTGGCGCCGGCCCGCCGGCGCGAGATCCACGGTGCGATCGTGCAGCTCCTCCTGACCGGCGAGGCGGCGCCGGAGACGCTGCCGCTCCTCGCTCACCACGCTCGCGCAGCAGGCGACGCGCAGGTGTGCGTCCGGTTCTCGACCGAAGCCGCCGCCGCGGCGTTGGCGGCGCACGCGCCCGAGGAGGTCCTCCGGGTCGTGGAGATCGCGCTTCCCCAGGCCGCCACCCCGCAGGAACGGCTCGGCCTGCTGATCGCGCGGGACGACGCGCTCGCGATGCTGCGCCGGCCCGGAGATCGCCTGGACGGGTTGTCCGAGCTGGCCGCACTCGCCGAGGCGCTCGCCGATCCTCACCTCGACCTCGACGTCATGCTCCGTCGCGCGGCCGCGCTGCGATCGTCACAACAGGAAGACCGGGCGGCGGAACTGGCGGTCCGCGTTCGAGCGCTCGCCGTCGAGCGGAAGGACCGGACGGCCGAGCTCGCCGCCTGCGTGGAGCTCGGCCAGGCACTTTTGCACGCCTCGGTGGGCGAGGGGTTCACGCCGTCGGCGGCCGAGGTGGACCTCGACCGCGCCGACGAGGCATACGGTCGCGCCGCCCAGCTCGCCGACGAGCTCGGCGACACCGCGATGCTGGCCGCGTCGACCCGCGAGCTGGGGGTGATCGACGTCGGTCGGATGCGTGGGTGGTTCGTGGAACAGGTGGATGCGGGGAGGCACCTGCCGGTCATGGAGCGGGTGGCCGCTGGCGAGACCGTCGAGGATGTGCTCGCTGAGCTGCCGATCGGGCCGTGGGTGCGCTCCGCGGGCGAGCGGTTCCACCGATCGCTCGGGCTCTACGAGGAGCTCGGCGACCGACAGGGCATCATGGCCTCCATCATCGCGATGGCCTATCTCACCTGGGCCCCCGACATCCACGTCGGCTCCGACTCGGCGCGGCACATCGAGGAGATCCGGAGGCTCGCGACCCAGCTGGCTTCGTTCACCAGTGAGAGCCAGCGCGCCTTCGCGGAGGTGCAGATGCTGTACGGGGTACACGTCTTCGCCCGGGCGAAGGTCATCCCCGATCTCGCCCTCTCGCGCGGCGCGGAGGCCTACGATCAGGCTCGCACGATCGGCGACCGTCAGCTCGAGTTCCTTTCGGCCGGCGGAACTGCCATGTCCCTGGTGGAGATCGGTGACCTGGACGAGGCGACGACCTGGCTGGATCGGGCCGCGACCGTCGCCGGGGAGAGTCCGACCCAGTCGCGGGCACGGCAACTGGAGCTCTGGCGAGGACTGCTGCACGCTGCCCGGGGCGAAGCAGAGGCGATGCGGAAACACCTCGACCGCGCGGTGCAGCTGGCGGCGGACCAGGCGCTGCCGGCGGCCCGCTGCGAGGCGTCCGCCGCGCTCGCCCTGGTGTCGGCAACCCTCGGCAGCCGGCAGGGTGACGACGAGGCGCTCGCGCAAGCGGAGCGAGCGGCCGCTGATGTGAAGACCCTGCTTCCCATCTTGTCCGGGCACGCGCCATGGGGCGCGAAGGCTGACGCGGCGCTCGCGATCGTCGCCCTCGCCCGCGGGCAGACGGAGGAGGCGGTGGGCTCGGCGCGCGCCGCGACGAGCGCGTTGCTGGGCGCAAAGCACGAGGACCTGAACCTGGACATCCTCCTTCCCGTGGCGACGGCGATCGAAGCGGCCGGGACCGACGAAGAACGAGAGCGGATCCGCTCGTTCCTCAGGATCCAGGCAACCGTGATCGCGAACCGGATCGTCGACGAAGGGGTCCGAACGCGGTGGTTCCGCGGTCCGGTCGGGAAGGCGCTCGCCGATCTGACCGCCGATCGCGATCGGTCACTGACCCGGAACACCCGAGACGGAGCGGTCGAGGGCCTGGAGGAGGACGACGAGGAACTCCTCAAGCTCGTCGTCCAGGGCCTCTCGAACGACGAGATCGCGGAGCGGCTGGGGATGACCGCCGGCGAGGTGTCCCGACGACTCACGGCGACGTACACGAAGATCGGCGCCTCCTCGAGGGCGGACGCGACCGCGTTCGCCTTCCAGTCGGGGATGCTGTGACGGGAGGCGGCTAGTGCTGCGGGCACGGGTCGACCGGCCGCGGTGCATCGGCGCGGGGAACTGCATCACGATCGCCCCGACGGCGTTCGATTGGCATCGGGGAGACTTCGGGAAGGCCGGCGTGGTGGATGCCGGGAGCGTCGACGAGGAGCGGCTCCGCGAGGCAGCGCTCTCCTGTCCGACGCAGGCGATCGTCCTCGAGGAGGTCGCGGAGCTGCTCCCGTGGCAGCTTCGCGGGCGGGCGTCGACGCAGCGGGTCCAGCGGACCTTCATGTTCACCGACATCGTCGGCTCGACGAACCTCCTCGAGGCGATGGGGGATGAGGCGTGGCAGTCCCTGCTGACCTGGCACGACAAGACCCTGCGCGCGCTGTTCGGCGCCAACCGGGGGGAAGAGGTCACCGCGACCGGGGATGGGTTCTTCGTGGCCTTCGAGTCGCCGGATGACGCGTTGCGATGCGCGGTCGCGATCCAGCGAGGACTCGCCGAGCATCGGACGTCCGCCGGGTTCGCCCCCCAGGTGCGGATCGGCGTGCACGCCTCCGACGCGACGATGGTCGGCCGGAACTTCACGGGCAAGGGCGTCCACGAGGCGTCGCGGATCGGCGGCCTCGCCGAAGGGAATCAGATCGTCGCCAGCGCCGATACGGCCGCGGGCGGACCGTTCCCCGTCGCCGACGCCCGCACCGTGACGGTGAGGGGGATCTCCGACCCGATCGAGGTCGTGGCGATCGACTGGCGGTAGGGCTCCGTCGGTCCCTCCCCGCACCTATCCTGAGCCGCATGTCGCAGCCCGCTCTCCGCGACCGGATCGGGGTGATCAAGCCCCTCGGCGTGCGCGACTTCCGGCTGATGTGGACGGGCCTCGCCGTGTCGATGATCGGGGACGGGATCTACATCATCGCCCTCGCCCTGCTCGTCCTCGACGATCTCGGACGGTCGAGCTCCACGCTCGCGCTCGTCCAGGGAGCGGTGCTCCTCCCGCAGGTCACGCTGATCATCGGAGCGGGCGTCCTGGCGGACCGCGTGGACCGTCGCCGGTTGATGATCGCAGCCGACGTGATCCGGTTCGTGGCGATCGGGACGATCGGCGTCCTCGCGTTGCTCGACATCCTGACCATCCCGATCCTGATCGTCCTCGCGATCCTCTACGGGATGGGGATGGCGCTGTTCGGTCCGGCGTTCTCCTCGATCGTGCCGACGATCGTCCCGGAGGACCTGCTGGTTCAGGCCAACTCCCTGGGGCTGTTCATGCGTCCGATCGCGATGTTCTTCGTCGGGCCGCTTCTCGGCGGAGTGCTCGTGGACGCCTTCGACGGTGCGGCCCTCGCATTCCTCGCCGACGCCATGACGTTCGTCGTGAGCGCGGCCGCGATCCTCCTGATGCGCGCGCGTCACCAGGCTCGTGACCAGGCCCACACATCCTCGCCCCTGGACGATCTCCGCGAAGGGATCCGGTACGTGCGCACGCAGCGCTGGCTCTGGCTCGCGATGGTCGCGGCCACCGTCAGCCTGCTCTGCACGTGGGGGCCGTGGGACAACCTGCTGCCCGTCGTGGTGACCCGGGACCTCGGCGGGTCGGCGAGGGACCTCGGCGTCGTGTTCGGCGCGGGTGGCCTGGCATCGGTCATCGCCGCCGTCGTCCTGGCGCAGCGGGGCTCGCTCCCGGGGCGCCCGGTGACGCTGCTCTACGTGGCGTGGGCGCTCGGCATGATCGCGGTCGCCGGGTTCGGCCTGGTCACGCAGATCTGGCAGGCGATGCTGGTGGCCTTCGTCGGAGAGGGGTCCATCACGGTGATGGTCGTGGTGTGGGTGACGCTGGTGCAGCGCCTGGTCCCGTCGCATCTCCTCGGGCGGGTGTTCTCGCTCGACTGGATGATCTCCGTCGGCGGCGCGCCCCTTTCCTTCGCGATCGTCGGGCCGCTCTCGGATACGATCGGGCACGACGCCACCCTGATCTGGGCCGGTCTGCTCGGCGGCGGGGTCACGCTGGCATTCATGTTCGTCCGGGGCGCCCGGAGTCCGGAGCGCGACGGTTCCCTGGCCGAGCACCCTGCATCGGTCGCCGCTGCGTAGACTCGACGGGTGGAGTACACGCACGTCGGCCGACTCGGACTGGTGGTGTCCCGGCTGTGCCTCGGCACGATGAACTTCGGTCCCCACACGCCCGAGGAAGAGTCGCATCGGATCATGGACGCGGCGATCGCCGAGGGGATCAACTTCTTCGACACCGCCAACGTCTACGGCCGTCACCTCGGCGTCGGCGCCACCGAGCGGATCATCGGGGACTGGTTCGCGAAGGGCGGCGGGCGGCGGGAGAAGGTCGTGCTGGCCACCAAGGTCTACGGCCAGATGGCCGAGTGGCCGAACGAGTCGCGCCTGTCGAAGCTCGCGATCCGCCGCGCGTGCGAGGGGTCGCTGCGACGCCTGCAGACCGACTACATCGACCTGTATCAGATGCACCACATCGACCGAGACGTGTGGTGGAACGAGATCTGGGAGGCCATGGACCAGCTGAAGAGCGAGGGCAAGATCCTCTACGTAGGATCGTCGAACTTCGCCGGCTGGCACATCGCCAGGGCCAACGAGATCGCGACCAAGTGGCACACGGTCGGGCTCGCCACCGAGCAATCCCTCTACAACCTCACCGAGCGGACGATCGAGCTCGAGGTGATCCCGGCGCTCCAGGAGTACGGCATGGGACTGATCCCCTGGAGCCCGCTCGCCGGCGGCCTGCTGGCGGGCGCGCTCAAGAAGGTGGAGGAGGGCCGGCGCTCCTCCGAGTACCTGCAGGACGAGATCGCGGGTGACCGTGACCGGCTGGACCGCTGGGAGAAGATCTGCGCCGACCTGGGCGAGCGCCCCTCGGACGTGGCGCTCGCCTGGCTCCTGCACCAGCCCGCCGTGACCGCGCCGATCATCGGGCCCAGGACGGAGGAGCAGCTCGAGAGCTCGTTCCGCGCCTTGGAGGTACATCTGGACGAAGATGTCCTCGGCAAGCTGGACGAGATCTTCCCGGGCCCGGGCGGACCGGCGCCCGAAGCGTACGCCTGGTAGAAGCGGAAAGGAGCTCTCCGTGGAGCCCACCCCGGTCCCGGCGTCGTCGCCCGCACGATCGGCCGATCCCCGCCACCGCATCTCCGTCCTCGAGATCCTCGGCTACTGCGGGATCGCGGCCGGGCTCTACGGGACGTTCGCCGTGCTCTCGGAGTCGAGCGAGGACGCCGAGAGCACGGTGAGGATCACCTCGCTCGTCCTCGCCGCGGTCTTCCTCCTCGCCGGCGCGGTGATCGGCGTGGACGCGCCCGATCGACTCGCCCGGATGCGGAGCGCGTGCTGGTTCGCCTCGGTGCTCGGCCTCACGACCTTCCTCGCCCTGGTGTTCGAGCCGTCGAACGAGGGTTGGTTCGCCCTGGTGCTTGGGCTGTCGGCCGTCTACGCGCTGGTGCTCTGGGCGTACTCTCCGCGGCTGCTGCAGCAGCTGGCGTTCTTCGTCCTCGCCCTCACGGCCGTCGCGGTGCTCGTGGGGTTCCCCGACGTCGTCTCGCTCTTCTCCGGGCCACCCGACCTCACCGCCTTCGCGCTCGTGTACTCGGTCGGCGGCGCGTCCTGGTTCGCGCTGGGCTATCTCGACCTCGTGCGACCCGCGCGCTCCGCGATGGTGATCGGTCTGGTGTTCGGACTCGAAGGTCTGTCCCTGTTGTCGCAGAGCGCCCCCGAGGTCTCGGCGTTCCTGATCCTCGCGAGCTCGGCGATGTGCGTGTTCCTCGGGGGGGTGCGCTCGGATCGAGCGGTGACCGGCGTCGCGGTGCTCGGCCTGCTGATCGGGACCTTCGGGGTCCTGACCGTGCTGGGCCTGGAGGGGAGCGGACCGGGCCTCGGTGCGATGTTCATCGGCGTCGTCCTGCTCGGCGTCGCGGTCTTGACCGCACGGAGCGTGGGACCCGGCGGGGGCCGGCCGATGTTCGGCCGGCTCACCTTCCCGTTCGGGCGCGTCCGACGCGCCGAGCCGGCCGAGCCGCCGCCACCACCGCCCGGCACGACGGGTCCCTAGACGCCGAGCGTCCGCTCGATCTCCCTCGCGGCCTCGATCACCGGAGGTGCGTATCGCTTCGCCCGGAGACGTCCGAGGCGAGCGGCCGGTCCGGAGACGGAGACGACCGCCAGCAGGCGCCCGTCCGGCCCACGGATCGGCGCGCTCACGGAGGCGACCCCCGGCGCCCGCTCCGCCACGCTCTCCGCCCAGCCCCGGCGGCGGGTCGTGGCGACCCGGCGCTCGAGCCGCGCCGGGTCGTCGCTGCTCTGGAGCAGTCGCGTTCGATCCGGGTCCCCGGCCCAGGCGAGGAACACCGTGCCGGCCGAGCCCTTCGTGAGCGGCAGCGAGGCGCCGATCTCGACGATCGTCCGGAGCTCGCTCTCGGACTCCGCGGCGTCGATGCAGACCCGGCGGTCACCGTCGCGGACGTAGAGCTGGGCACTCTCTCCGGTGGATCGCGCGAGCCGCTCCAGCGACGGGTGCGCGAGCTCCCGGAGCGGGAGGTCGCGCATCGCGGTGGACGCGAGGGCCAGCAGTCGAGGGCCGAGGGCGTAGCCGAGCCCGCCGACGTGCACGAGGAAGCCGTGATCCTCCAGCCCCTGGATCAACCGATGGGCCGTCGACCGGGTGAGGCGCGTGGCCTCCACGACGTCGGTGAAGGAATGGGCCCCGTCCTCGACGGCGCGCAGGACCGCGACACATCGGTCCAGGACCCCGACGCCGCTCGTCGTCGGACGTCGGCGCAGCCGTTCCGCGGCACCGGGCAAGCCCGCCCGGACCAGCTCGCCGTCCCCGACGTCGCGTTGGTCCCGGGCTCGTTCCCGGTCCGGTTCCTCTCGAGACCCTGCTAACATCGTGTTCCACTATACGGGATGCAGTTCCACTATATGGAATACCTCCTCGTTGAGATCACGAGCAAGGGGCCGAGACGGATGCCGCAGACGCTCGCCGAGAAGGTCTGGGAACGCCACGTCGTGCGTCGCGCGGACGGAGAACCGGATCTCCTCTACGTCGATCTCCATCTCGTCCACGAGGTGACGAGCCCGCAAGCTTTCGAAGCCTTGCGCCTCGCCGGTCGCACCGTGCGGCGCCCGGACCTCACGGTCGCGACGATGGATCACAACGTCCCTACCATCGACGGGCCGGTGACCGACGCGACCAGCGCACGGCAGATGGAGGCGCTCGCGACCAACGCGAAGGAGTTCGGCGTCACGCTCTACCCGTGGGGATCGGCGGGCCAGGGCATCGTCCACGTGATCGGGCCCGAGATGGGCTACACGCAGCCGGGGCTCACCATCGTCTGCGGCGATTCGCACACGTCGACGCACGGCGCGTTCGGCGCGCTCGCGTTCGGCATCGGCACGAGCGAGGTGGAGCATGTCCTCGCGACGCAGACGCTGCCGCAGAAGCCCGCGAGGACGATGGCGGTCACCGTCGAGGGCGCGCTCCCCGCCGGATGCAGCGCGAAGGACGTGATCCTCGGGATCATCAACCACATCGGCACGGGTGGCGGCGCGGGGCACGTGATCGAGTACCGGGGCTCCGCGATCCGCTCCCTGTCGATGGAAGGCCGGATGACGATCTGCAACATGTCCATCGAGGCCGGGGCCCGCGCGGGGATGGTCGCGCCCGACGAGACCACGTTCGCTTACGTCGAGAGGAAGCCGCACGCGCCCGCCGGCGCGGACTGGGAGCGAGCCCTCGACGATTGGCGCCGGCTGCCGACCGACGCGGGAGCGACCTTCGACACCGAGGTCGCGATCGACGCCGCGGCCCTCCGTCCGTACGTCTCGTGGGGGACGAACCCGGCCCAGTCGGTCACGATCGACGACGCCGTGCCGGAGCCGGAAGCCTTCCACGACGACGCGACGCGGGACGCCGCACGCCGCGCGCTCGCGTACATGGCGCTCGAGCCCGGCACGTCGATCCGCGACATCCGGCCCGACACCGTCTTCATCGGCTCGTGCACGAACTCGCGGATCGAGGACCTCCGCGTGGCCGCCGGGATCGTGGCCGGCCGGAAGGTCGCCGAAGGGCTCCGGGCGCTCGTCGTTCCCGGTTCCGTGGCCGTGAAGCTGGAAGCGGAGCGGGAGGGCCTCGACCGGGTCTTCGCAGACGCGGGGTTCGACTGGCGGGGCGCCGGTTGTTCGATGTGCCTCGGGATGAACCCGGACATCCTCCAGCCCGGGGAGCGGAGCGCCTCCACGTCCAACCGGAACTTCGAGGGGCGGCAGGGCAAGGGAGGCCGGACGCACCTCGTCTCGCCGGCCGTGGCGGCCGCCACGGCGATCGCCGGGCACTTCACCACGCCGGAGGACCTCTAGATGGAACCGGTCCGTCGCATCGAGGGCACCGCCGTCCCGCTGGATCGCTCCGACGTCGACACGGACCAGATCGTGCCCGCGCAGTTCCTGAAGCGCATCGAGCGGACCGGCTTCGGCCCGTTCCTGTTCCACGAGTGGCGGAAGGATCCGGCCTTCGTCCTGAACGACGCGCGGTACGCGGGCGCGACGATCCTGCTCGCGGGCGCGAACTTCGGGGGCGGCTCCAGCCGGGAGCACGCGCCGTGGGCCCTGGAGGACTTCGGGTTCCGAACGGTGATCGCGCAGAGCTTCGCCGACATCTTCCGCAACAACTGCTGCAAGATCGGCCTGCTGCCGGTCGAGCTCCCGCTGGAGTCGGTGCGGGCGTTGATGGACGCCGTCCTCGACGACCCCACCACGCGCATCGCCGTCGACCTGGAGACGCTGACCGTGGCGGCCCCGTCGGTGCAGGAGACGTTCGCCTTCGACGACTTCCGCCGCTGGTGCCTGCTCGAGGGATACGACGACATCGACCTGACCCTTCGCCATACGGAGGCGATCGCGTCGTACGAGGCAACGCGGCCGCCTTGGCTCCCGACCGCCTGAGTCAGTCGCTCGACCGGACCCGCCGCCGCGCGGCCTCCGCGGTCTCGACGGTGAGCGCCGCCAGCGCCGCCGACCGATGGGCGACGACGTGCTCCGGGTGGGTGAGCCTCGCGGCTTTCACGGGCAGCGACTGGAGGTCGCGCTCGAAGCGGGTGTGCATCTCCTCGATCGTCGGCGCGGGCCCGAGCCGGCGCCCGGCCCGCATCACCGCTTCCAGCAGCGGCTCGTGGTTCGGGCCGGGCGCCGCCTCGTCCCGGAGCCCGATCACGTCCTCCGAGGGCCCACGCCAGACCTGCTTCCGACCCGGCGCCGTCGCCTTGGCCGGGGACAGCTTCAGGACCGGCCGCCCGTCGAACTCCACGAGCTTGTAGACGGCGTCGATGTACGGCGCGTCGGCGGAGACGCCGAGCTGGGTCCCGATCCCGAACGCGTCGACGGGCGCGCCCGCGCGAACGAGCTCCGCCACCTCGTGTTCGTCCAGCCCCCCGCTCGCGAAGATCTTCGCCCGGCCGAGCCCGGCGTGGTCGAGGAGGCGCCGGGATTCGCGCGACAGCCGGTCGAGATCCCCCGAGTCCAGCCGGACGCCCACCTCGCCGGGCGGGTCCAGCTCGCGGATCACCTCGATCGCGTTCCGCACGCCGGCGAGCGTGTCGTACGTGTCCACCAGGAACGTCGTGCGGTTCGGATGATCCTCTGCGAAGGCGCGGAAGGCCTCCTGCTCGTCGTCGAAGGCCGTGATGAAGGAATGGGCCATCGTGCCCGTGACCTCGAGGCCGAGCTCGGCCGCGGCCTCGACGTTCGACGTGGCGCGGAATCCGGCGATCGCGCTCCCGCGAGCTGCTGCCCGCGCGGCCTCGACGCCGTGCGCGCGGCGGAAGGCGAAGTCCACCAGCATCTGCCCTTCGGCGGCGATCACGTACCGGGCCGCCTTCGACGTGAGCGTCGTGTGGAGGGTCACCTGGTTCAGCAGCACCGCCTCCACGAGCTGCGCCTGCGCGATCGGCGCGGTGACCTCGAGGATCGGCTCCTTCGCGTGCACGATGCGGCCCTCCGGGACCGCCCACACCTCGCCGTCGAAGCGGACGTCGCGGAAGTCGTCGATCGCGCGGCGATCGAAGCCGATCGTGTCGAGATAGTCGAGCTCCTCCTCGCGGATGGCGAACGATTCGAGGAACCGCAGACAATCGTCGAGGCCGGCGGCGACGAGGAAGCCTCGCTGCTTCGGCATGTCCCGGACGTAGAGACTGAACGTCGCCGGGCCGTCCATCCCGCGGCGCAGGTAGCTGGCCGCCATGTTGAGCTCGTAGAGGTCGGTGCTCAGCCCGCCGGGCATGCGACGTAGGCTACAGGCGATGCCGCTCCGCTCCCGACGCCGGTTCGAGTCGCTCGTCGCGGACGCGATCGACGAGCTTCCGGGCTGGGTGCAGGAGGCGATGGACAACGTGGCGGTGGTCGTCGAGGATCGCCCACCCGCCGAGGACACCGCCCTGCTCGGTCTGTACGAGGGGATCGCCCAGACGGAGCGGGAGTCCTATGCCGGCGTCCTACCGGATCGGATCACGCTCTACCGCGCCACGATCGAGAGCGAGGCCGGCGACGACGACGAGGAGCTGCGCGCCGTGATCGCGGAGACCGTGGTGCACGAGGTCGCCCACCACTTCGGGATCTCGGACGAGCGGCTCGAGGCGTTGGGGTGGGACTGACCGTCGACCCGGCCGACGACGAGCGTTCGATGCGGCGCGCGCTCGAGGAGGCCATGCGGTGTCCCGCGCACGGCGACGTGCCGATCGGGGCCGTGGTCACCCGGGACGGCGAGGTCCTGGCGGCCGCCGGGAACGAGCGGGCGCTCGCCGACGATCCGACGGCCCACGCGGAGATCCTCGCGATGCGAGCCGCCGCCGCGACGCTCGGCTCGTGGCGGCTCGAGGGATGCACGCTGACGGTCACGCTCGAGCCGTGCGCGATGTGCGCGGGAGCGGGGGTGCTCGCGCGTCTGGATCGTGTCGTATTCGGCGCAGCCGATCCGAAGGCCGGCTTCGCGGGGTCGCTCGGGAATCTCCTCCAAGATCCGAGGCTGAACCATCGGGTCTCGCTGACGGGTGGGGTCCTGGGGAAGGAGTGCGGAGACCTCCTCCGGGCGTTCTTCCGCGACCGGCGGTGACGTCGCGCTAGCGGGGCATCCGCTCGCGGATCGCCTCGTCGATCCGGGCGGCTACCTGTGGGAGCTCGCGACGCATCGCGTCGAACGACGTCGGGCTCATCACGGCGAGCGAGGTCGGTGTCGTCGTGACCACGGACGCCGTGCGCCGGCCGTGCTCGATCAGGGCGATCTCTCCGAAGAAGTCGCCGGGACCGAGCAGCGCGAGGCGTGCGCCCTCGTGGAACACCTCGACCTCGCCCTCGAGGATCACGAAGAACTCGTGGGGGAGCCGGCCCTCGTCGAGCAGATGCCTGCCCTCCGGGAGGTCGACCGTGTCGGCACGTCGCGCCACCTTCTCCCGATCCCTGTGAGACAGGCCGGCGAACAGGGGCACGCGCTCCAAGCTCTTGGCATCCACCGTTCGTGGATCCTCGCACGATCGTCGCTCGTCCGCCAAGCGAGGAGGACTCGCTCCGGTCTGCACGCTAGACTTGCCGACGGAGGCGTGCCGGAGTGGACGAACGGGACCGCCTCGAAAGCGGTTAGGGGCCTAATCCGTCCCTCGCGTGTTCGAATCACGCCGCCTCCGCGAAACCTGCCTCCTAACGGCGGGTTGTCTGTCACGAGGAGAACATCTTCATGAGCAGGGAATGGCGACGGGAAAAGATCGGCCGAGGGGCGTGACTGCCAGGTGACGCGCTGGCTGGTGGACGGCATGAACGTGATCGGCTCCCGTCCTGACCGGTGGTGGAACGATCCCGACAAGGCGGTTCGACGACTGATCGACGAGCTCGACCGATACGCGAAGGAGACCGGCGAAGAGGTCACGGTGGTGTTCGATCGGCAGCCTCGGGACGTGTCGCCCGGCATCCACGGCGCGATCACGGTGGCCTTCGCATCGCGGCGCGGCCGCGACGCCGCCGATCACGAGATCGCAGAGATGGTGGCGGACGATGAGTCGCCGGCCACGATCAAGGTCGTGACGTCCGACAGAGACCTGGCCGATGGAGTGCGGCAGCGAGGCGCGCGAGTCTCATCGTCGAGGTCGTTCCGTCGCCGGTTGGATGAGATCGTCGAGGGCCGGCCGGCGTAGTCGCACCCGCGTGAACGACCAACCTCCCCCCGGGCGACGCCGACGGCCTGAGGACTCTGTCGCCGGGCGACCGTTCCACCTGACACCGACCGGGCAAGCGAAGTTCGCGGCGCTGATCGCGTCCGGGACCACCTGACGGCCTCGGTAGACTCGCCCCGGTGGCCTGCCCGAGCGGCCGAAGGGACACGCCTGGAAAGCGTGTAGGGGGGCAACTCCCTCGAGGGTTCGAATCCCTCGGCCACCGCTCCGCTACAGGTCGAGCCCCAGCCGCGTGAAGGATCGGTGCACGGTCATCCCGAGCCGCTCGTAGAGCGACAGGGCTCCCCTGCTCGAGTCCGTGGAGAGGCTCGTCCACGTGTATCCGCGTTCGTACGATCGCGCGAACGCCGTCTGCAGCAGCGCCCTCGCGATCCCTCGATGGCGGAACTCGCGCGCCACCGTCAGATTGTCGACCCAGATCTCGTCCGCATCGATCAGGAACGCGCCCCCGACGATCCGGCCGTCCCCGTCGGCCCCGACGAGCCCGGCGTCCGCGAGGAGGTCGGCGCGCTCGAGCATCACCTCGCCCGCGTCGTGCCGCTCGCAGGTCACCATCGCGACGGTGGCGTCGAGGTCGGCCTCGGTCAGCGCACGGGCGATCAGTCCCTTCGGAAGGGTCATGCCGGGACCCGCCAGCCGGGACAGGGTTCGCCGCCGACGCGTGCGGGGAGGGCGTCGAGCCGCGCCAGCTCGCGACGGACGTCGTCGAAGTCGTCGTAGGCGACGTAGGGGATCGACGCCCGGCGGCAGTGCTCGGCCAGTCCATCCTTCGCGAACGTCACGTCCGCGTATCGGGCGCCGAAGCGGTCGCTGACGCCGTCGCCGACGAACGCGACGAGGCCGTGCCGCTCCCTGGCGCGTTCCACGGCCAGCTTCTTGCAGGTGCCGCAGCCCACACAGGTCGGGTGGGCCGCCCCGAACGTGAGCGTCCCGCGATCCCACGTGTTCGTCACGACCGGGAGATGCCCGAGCCCGGCCGCGGCGAGCAGCGGGCGGACGTGGAGCCCGAAGCCGTCCGAGACGACCGTGAGCGGGAGGTCCTCGGTGGCCGCCCACGCGGCGAACGGCGCGAACGTGGGATCCAGGGGGCAGTGCGCCAGCGCGAACGCGATCAGGGTCTGCTCGTCTGCGTCGATGGATGCGGCCTCGGCGACGAGGACGTCGCGGATGCCGATCGTCCCGGCCTCGAAGTCCCGATCGATCTCGGCGAGTCGAGCGTGTCGGTGGCCGCCGCCGAACCGTTCGAGCAGGTCCACGCCGACGTCATGCAGGCACGCGGTCCCGTCGAAGTCCACGATCACCGCGCCGATCGAGAGCATCCGAGCAGACTAGTCGCATGGGAGCATGCCCGGATGGACCTCGCCGACCGCCTCGTGGCCGCGGGGCTCGAGGGTGAACGCGTGCGAGCCGAGGTCGTCGAGGGAGGCGAGGTCCTCGAGGTGGACGGGCTCCTCGTCTCGCTCTCGAACCTCCCGGCGCCCGAGCTCAACGGGACCCGCGTGATCCGATCACCGGAGGACGCGCCGACCGCTCTGGACGCTGCGCGCACCGTCTTCCGTGCGCGTGGGCATCCGTTCTTCGGCATCGAGATCGAGGTGGGCCGGCATCCTCGGGTGGAGGCGGCGATCCACGCGGCCGGGATGCGGCGGGTCGACGGGTGGACGGCGATGGCCGTCCCGGTCTCTCGTCTCGCGGCCGAACGCCTCCCCGCCGGTGTGGAGATCCGCGAGGTCCGGTACGAACGGGACCTCGCCGCCGTCCGAGCGGTCGAGACGGCGACCTTCGGGACGCCGCACGAGATCGCGGAGGGCTTCGTCGGGACACGGATGCTTCGGGACGCGCGGGTGCGCATCTTCACGGCGTGGCTCGACGGCGAGCCGGTCGGTGAGTCCTCGGCGTACCTGCTGCACGACACGGTCGGGATCTTCGGGGTCGGTGTGGTCGAGGCGGCCAGGCGGCGAGGGATCGGGGTGGCGCTCACGATGCGGGCGGCGCGAACCTTCGAGGGTCGGACGGATCTCGCCTGGCTGCAGCCCTCGTCGATGGCCCGGGGGATGTACGAGGATCTCGGCTTCCGCCCGGTGTCGGACTGGGAGGTCTGGATCGCTCCGGAGGGAAGTGGGGCAGCCGTCGGCTAGTCAGGCCGCGCCGTCCACGATGCGACGGTGTCCGACCGGCTCGTCGAGCGTCACGATCACCTTCTCGAGGAGCGCGATGTCGATGCAGGCGATGTCGCCGGCGTTCGCATCGTGTCCCTCGAAGAGGGTGACGGTGATCGCGCCCGGTCCGGCGTCCACCTCGACCCGGTCGAGGACGTAGCAGGGCTCGACGCCGCTCCAGAAGAAGATCGTCAGGCTCCGGCCGTCGTCGTTCACCACCGCGCGATCGAAACCGTGGGGGCGGCTGTCCGTCATCCCGGGCCGGGGCTCGACGAGTTGCGCGTCCGCGTACGCGTCGGTGACCACAGGGGGCTCGTCGCCGGGACACGGTGTGGAGCTGACCGCCGCGTCCGGTCCCGTGCCGCTCACCTTCTCACCGCACACGTCCGGGTCGATGACGACAGGGACGTCGATCGTGTCGTTGCAGTCCTCGGCGAACGGGGGTGGGCCCTCGCCCTCGGATTCGGGCGTCGCGGGTGCGACGCAGATCCCCGCGACGCCTCCTGAGCTGGGCACCGATCCGTCGGCCGCGCTCGGCGCGCTCGCTCCCACGGACCGCGTACCGAGGATGCCGGCGACCACGAGGGCAGCGATCGCGAGGAGCAGGGAGAGCCGGGAACGGGTCGACATCGTCATCAGGTCCTCCGTGAGAAGGGAGCGGGCGGGAAGGCCGCGCTCGTCCGGCTGAACGAGGGTTGGACGGCCGCCCGCGGAACGAGGTTCCCTCAGGAGGGATGATGCGTCCAGGAGGAAGGAGGAACGCATGTCCTCGATCTATCGGGTCGCGCCCGAGGAGCGGGTGGAGGGCCAGCCGACGCCCGGGATGACGCGGGAGCAGGCCGTCCAGACCGACGGGATGTGGGCCGGCTTCGTTCGAACGGACGCCGGCATGATCTCGGGATGGCACCATCACGGCGGCTACGAGAGCTCGATCTACATCCTCACCGGGTCGCTTCGGATGGAGTTCGGCCCGGGTGGTGATCATTCCTTCGACGCCGGCCCCGGCGACTTCGTGTTCGTGGGGGCAGGTGTGGTCCATCGCGAAGGAAATCCCTCGGACGACGTCGGGACGATCGTGGTCGTCCGTGCGGGGGAAGGCGAACCGGTCGTGAACGTCGACGGCCCGGAGTGAGCCAACCGCCACGTCGGGGGCCCCTCGTATACTCGCCCGGTGTGACCGTGCTAGGCGGGGAGCTAGCGGTGCCCTGTACCCGCGATCCGCTTCAGCGGGGCTGAATCCCCGCCCGAGGCCCGGGAGGTCCGGAGCGCCCCGGCACGGAGTGTCGAAGGTCGGGTCCCACGCGACGCCGGAACGCGAACCGGGTCAGGTCCGGAAGGAAGCAGCCCTAAGCGTGAACCGGCGGGTGCCGTGGGCCAGCCCGGCTGGAGCTCCGTCGTCGGGTAGCGGCCGAGTCTCCTCGTGGTCGACGGTGGGTGCACGGTCACACCTTCGTTGAGGAGGGCCAAGGAGCGAGGGAGATGGCGCAGGACAGGCAACACCAGGCGCTCTACCGGAGGTACCGGCCGCAAACGCCCGCGGAGGTCCTCGGCCAGGACCACGTGGTCCGCGCGCTCACCGGCGCCATCCGCGACGGTCGTCTCCACCATGCCTTCCTGTTCTGCGGTCCTCGCGGAACCGGCAAGACCTCCACCGCCCGGATCCTCGCCAAGATGGTGAACTGCGCCACGGGCCCCACCGCCGAGCCGTGCGGCGGATGCGACCAGTGTGTGTCGATCCGCGAGGGCACGCATCTCGACGTCGTGGAGATCGACGCCGCATCGCACGGCGGGGTGGAGGACGCGCGCGAGCTCCGCGAGAAGGCGCCGACGGCGCCGGTGCAGGGGCGCGAGAAGGTCTACATCATCGACGAGGCTCAGCGCCTGTCCCGCGAGGCGTTCGATGCCCTCCTGAAGGTGTTCGAAGAACCGCCCCCAGGCGTCCGGTTCGTCCTCGCCACCACCGAGCCGCACAAGATGCCGGCCACGATCGTCGGCCGATGCCAACGGTTCGACTTCCGTCGCCACACGATGGAGGGGCTCTCGGAGCTCCTGCAGAAGGTGGCGGCGTCCGAGGGCGTCACGCTGGACGACTCGGCCGCGCACGCGATCGCGCGGCACGCCGAGGGCTCCGCCCGGGACGCCCTCTCGCTCCTCGACCAGGCGGGCGTGCTCGGTGGCCAGAAGGTGGACGACGCCGCGATCCAGGCGCTCCTGGGCGCGCCGCGGAGCGAGGTGCAGGTCGAGCTCGCGGACGCGGTGGCGGTCGGTGACGCGAGGAGCGCGTTCGAGGTCGTCAACCGGCTGGTCCAGGACGGGCAGGATCTCCGGAACGTGACGAACGAGACCCTCGGCCACTTCCGCGACCTCCTCCTCGTGAAGACCGCCCCGGGCCAGGAGGATCTCCTCGACATCGCCGCGGACGGATACGAGGGGCTCCGCATCCAGGCGGAGAAGTTCTCGGCCTCGGAGCTCACGCGGGTGATCGAGCTCCTGCTCGCAGCGCAGAGCGACATGCGGTGGACCACGTCGCCGCGCCTGTCGCTGGAGCTCGCGTTGGTGCGGTCGACGATCCCGGAGACCGATCCGTCGCCGGCCGGAACCCTTTCTCGGTTGGAACGGCTCGAGCGCCTCGCCAACCTCGATCCGGGGAGCGTGGTCCCCGACGCCGGGGCCGCCCCGAGCGAAGACCCAACGCCGGCACAGGAAGCCACTGCGACAGAGGCGGTCCCCGCGCCGGCCGACCCGTCACCGGCCGCAGAGATGGCCCCCGCGGCTCCGTCACCCGCAGCGGAGGCATCGCACGCGGCCGACGTCCCCCACGCGGCGAGCGCCGCCAGCGTCGACGTCGCGATGCTCCGCCGATCGTGGCCGTCGCTGCTCGATCATCTGAGCCAGGCGGGGCAGCCGGTGCTCCGTGCGCTCCTCGAGAGCGCCACCCCTGCCTCCTTCGACGGCGAAACCCTCGAGCTCGCGTTCCCTCCGTCGTTCCGGAACAACCTGCGGCAGGTCGCCGCGCGCGCCGACAAGCTCCAGGCTGCCCTCGGCGACCTGTTCGGCATCCGTCCTTCGATCGAGAGCGTGACCCGCGAGCCGCACGCCGGTGGGACCGAGCCCGCCGCGGCCTCGTTCGTCGAGGATGCGGAAGAGCCCAGCGAGGAAGAGGCCCTGAAGCGCCTCAAGGAGATGCTGGGCGCCACGCCCGCCGACGAGCAGGACGCCGAGGGCTGATCGCGTGTACGAGGGGCCGATCCAGGAGCTGATCGACGAGCTGGCGCGCCTGCCCGGCGTGGGGCCGAAATCCGCGCAACGGCTCGCGTTCTGGCTGGTGAAGGCCACGCCGGAAGACGCCAAGCGCCTCGCGGCCGCGATCGTGCAGGCGAAGGACCGGATCGCGTTCTGCCGCGAATGCGGCAACGTCGCGGAGGGGGACCTCTGTCGGATCTGCCGCGACGAGTCGCGCGACCGAACGCTGCTCTGCGTCGTCGAGGAGCCGAAGGACGCCGCCACGATCGAGAAGGCCGCTTTGCACAAGGGCCGGTACCACATCCTCGGAGGCGCGATCAGCCCGCTGGACGGCATCGGGCCCGACGACCTCCGGGTCCAGGAGCTGCTCGAGCGCGTGGAGCGAGATCACGTCACCGAGGTGATCATCGCGACGAACCCGAACCTGGAAGGGAACGCCACCGCGATGTACGTCGCCGCGCTGCTGAAGCCGTCCGGCATCCGCGTGACGAGGCTCGCGAGCGGCCTGCCGGTCGGCGGGGACCTCGAGTACGCGGACGAGGTCACGCTCTCGCAGGCGCTCGAGGGTCGTCGCGAGATCTAGCACCGGCCGCTCGGCGGCCATTCGTGCTCGAGGATCGCGTAGATCGCAGTGTCGCGGAACCGCCCGTCCACGATCGTGTCCTCCCGATGTACGCCCTCCCTGCTGAACCCCAGTCGCTCGGCCACCGCGCAGCTTCGGGTGTTGCGCGGATCAGCGCTCAACCAGACGCGATGGATCGCGAGGTCTCGGAAGGCGATCTCGGTGAGCGCCCGCGAGGCGTCCGTCACGAGCCCGCGGCCCTCGTGGTTCTCATCGATCCAGTAACCGACCATCGCGCTACGCCGCTCCGGGTCGGTATGGAGCCCGATGCAGCCGGCGAGCCCCTCGCCGGTCCAGATCCCGTAGGCGTACTCACGGCCTTCGGTGGCGATCGTCTCCTCGATGAAGGCGCGGGTATCGGCGGGCGCGATCGTGCCGTCGACCCACGGGAGCCACCGGCGGAGGTGTTGCCTGTTCCGATGCACGACGGCGAAGACGACGTCCGCGTCGGCGGGAGCCAGGAGCCGCAGCCAGGCGTCCTCCCGCAGGCCGACCCGCATCGGCATCTTCCCCATCGCCTCGTCTCGGCGTTCGTCCTCCATGCCGTCGATGCTGCTCTCGTTCGGAAGAGCGAGCAAGCAGCTGGACGATCTCAGGCGGTGGCGCGCCGCCGGCGGACGAACCAGACGGCCAGCCATGCGACCGCCGCGATCGCCGTGATCGGGAGCAGGTAGCCCATCCCCACGATCACGGCGCCCACGATCCGCAGGAACCCCTGCACGCCGAGTTCGAACGACGAGCCGAGGTCCGGGTTGTCGACGTCGGTCCCGTCGGTGATCGTTGGGGCGTTCCGCTCCCGGATCGAGACGCGGAGCGTCGACTCGGCCACCTGGTCGTTCAGGAACCGGAGCTGGCCCTGGATCTGCTCGATGCGCAGCTGCACGTCGTCCAGCTGACCCGAGAGCCGGAGGATCTCATCCGTCGTGGCGGCGTCTTGGAGGAGACCGAACAGCAACGTTCGCCGGGCCTGGAGGATGCGCAGGCGTGCTTGGAAGTCGATGAACTCGGCCGTCACATCGTCGCCCCGGATCTCCTGGAACCGGACGCGCGACGCGAGGGCGCGGATGTCGGCGATCGCCCGGTCGAACCGCCGTGCCGGGATCCGGAGGACGAACGTGCCCGAGCGCTCGTTGTCGGTCGACGAAGAGAGGACGAAGCCGCCGTGCCGCTCGGCGACGAACGTGAGCTCCCCGACCGCGTCGCCGAACCCGTCGTCGCCGACCACGATGCCGATCCGCCCGTCCCGGACGATCTTCGAGAGGTCTCGTTGCCCGCGCTGGCCTCCGTCGTCGTCCAGGAACGAGCCGACCCCGGGCGGTGCGGCGGTGGGAGATGCCGCGGGGGCCGCGGGAGCGTCGTCGAACGCGTCTCCGGCGCCACCCGATCCGGCGTCGACGGCCTCCCCAACCTCCGAGAACTTGGTCGTGGCGTCGTTTCCGTTCGTCAGGAAGCCGATCGCCCCGGCGACGATCACGAACGCGGCGGCGACGCCGGCCACCTTCATCCACATCTGACCGCGACGCCGACGGGCCGACGCCGTCGTCGCCGCTCGCAAGCGCGCGACTTCGCCGTCGGCCGCGGCCTTCAGGTCCGCTTCGAGCTGCCGGAGGTACTCGATGTCCGTGTTCATGGCTCCTTCTCCACCGCGGGCTGCAGCCCACGTTCCTGCAACACGAGCGCCAGGCGCCGGAGCCCGCGGCTCACCCGCTGCCGGGCGTTGTCCTCGGTGCACGACAGTCGCCGGGCGACTTCCGCATAGGAGAGCTCTTCGATCACGCGGAACCGCAAGGCGTCACGGTGGTCCTCGCGGAGCGACGCGAGCGCGTCGGCGATCGCCCCGCGGATCGGCGCGAAGTCGATCAGGTCCTCGATCCGTTCGTAGTCGGCGGGCGGGAGCTCCCGCTCCGGCATGCCGAGCCGCCGCCGCGCCGCCCGGTCGATCCGCCCCGTCCGGAAGAACCGGCCCAGCTGGTGCCTCGCCACCCCGTAGATCCATGCCACGCCGGTCGCTCCCGTGTCTCGGTAGGTCATCCTCGACGCGAAGGCTTGCGCGAACGTCTCGGCGGTGAGCTCCGCGGCGGCCTCCGGGTCGAGCGTGCGGCGGGCGAAGTACCGGAGGAGGTCCTCCGCGTGACGCCGGTACAGCTCCGTGAACACGCCCGGCTCGGTCGCCGACGCCGTGAGGAGCTCGCTGTCGCTGCGACGATCCTCCAACCTGCTTCCGATATCCCGCTCCGATCGGGGTTCCGCTCGTACCATGCCTCGGATCTCGAAGCTGTGACAGGGGGGTCGACGGCGGTGGTGAGGGATTCGTTCCCGAGGCAGAAAGCACGGACCCGAGGGTTCACCCTCGGAGCGCCGCGCAGCTTCCGCGTGGCCGACGACGGCTCGCGTATCGCCTTCCTGCGATCGCGGGCGGGCGACGACGCGGAAGGCTGCCTCTGGGTGCTCGATGTGGCCACGGCCGAGGAGCGACTGATCTTCGACCCGGCGGCGGCCGGCGACGGCCCCGGACCCACGCAGGCGGAGCGGGATCGCCGGGAGCGCATGCGCGAGCAGCTCGCCGGGGTGACGACCTACGACGTGGACCCGGGTCTCACGCTCGCGACGTTCGTCGCAGGCGGGCAGGTCCACGTCGCCGACCTCGTCGCCGGCGGCGCCCGGATGCTGGAGGGCGCGGCCGAGGGCGCGTTCGATGCGCGCCCCGACCCGACCGGCCGTCGGGTCGCGTACGTCGTGGACGGGAGCCTCCACGTGCAGGACCTGGCCGGAAGCGGATCGGGCCACGTCCTGGCACGCGACGACGACCCCGACGTCCACTGGGGGATCGCGGAGTTCGTCGCCTCGGAGGAGCTCGAACGGCATCGCGGTTACTGGTGGTCGCCCGACGGCGAGCGGATCGTTGCGGCCTGCGTCGACGAAAGACCCGTCCTCACGTGGCACATCGCGTCGCCGGTGGACCCCGCGACGCCGCCGCGCGCCGTCCGCTACCCGCAGGCGGGGACCGACAACGCCGAGGTCTCCCTCTCCGTGCTCGGGCTCGACGGCTCTCGCGTGGACCCCGACTGGGACCGTGACGCCTTCCCGTACCTCGTCGGCGTCACCTGGAACGACCGGAGTCCCCTCACCCTCCTCGTCCTCTCGCGCGATCAGAAGCGCTGGCTGGTGTTGGAGGCCGACCCTGCCTCGGGCAAGACGCAGACCCTCGTCGACCATACCGCCGAGCACTGGCAGACGATCGTCACGGGGGTGCCGGATCGGACGCCCGACGGCCGTCTGCTGTTCGTCGAGGAGTCCCAGGACACCCGGCGCCTCACCCTCGACGGCGAGCCCGTGACGCCGCCGGGGCTGCAGGTGGCGACGGTCCTCGACGTCGGCGAGGACGTCCTGTTCGCGGCGCAGGAGGATCCCACCGAGATGCACGTCTGGCGTGGGGCGCGCAGCGATCGGCCCGGCACGGTCGAGCGCATCACGAGCGAGACCGGCATGCACGTCGCTGCCCGCGCCGGCGGGGTCACCGTGATCGTCTCCGAGCTGCTCGATCGCCGGGTGCGCCGGGCCGTCGCCTGCCGGGACGATGCAGAGGTCACCGAGATCCGTTCCCTCGCCGAGGAGCCGGTGCTGCACGCCCGCCCCACGTTCGACGTGGTCGGCGACCGAGACATCCGGGTCGCCCTGTTCAGGCCAGGTGGAGACGAGCCCGACGCCGCGCTCCCGCTGATCGTGGATCCGTACGGCGGTCCGCACTTCTCGCGGGTGGTCAAGGCGCACCGGTCGCAGTTGGAGGCCCAGTGGCTCGCCGACCAGGGGTTCGCCGTGCTGGTCGCCGACGGACGCGGCACGCCGGGACGCGGCATCGCGTGGGAGCACGCCGTCTACCGAGACTTCGCCGGCCCGGTGCTCGAGGACCAGGTCGACGCGCTGCACGCTGCCGCCGAGCGCTTCCCGTTCCTCGACCTCGACAAGGTCGGCATCCGCGGCTGGTCGTTCGGCGGCTACCTCGCGGCGATGGCGGTGCTCCGGCGCCCGGACGTGTTCCACGCCGCGGTGGCGGGAGCACCGGTCACCGACCAGACGCTCTACGACACGGCCTACACCGAGCGCTACCTGGGGCTCCCGCAGGACGAGCCGGACGTCTATCGGAGGAACTCCCTCCTCGAGGATGCTCCGAACCTCACGCGGCCGCTCCTCCTGATCCACGGGCTCGCTGACGACAATGTCTTCGTCGCGAACACCCTGCGGCTCTCGCGAGCCCTCACCGAAGCCGGACGGCTCCACTCGGTCGTGCCCCTCTCGGGCATCACGCACATGACGACCGACGAGGCGGTGGCGGAGAACCTGCTGCTGCTCCAGGTGCGGTTCCTCCGGCAGGCGCTCGGCCTCGCCGAACCATCCGAGGGCTGAGCGGACCGCCCCGAACGCGCTGCTACGCTCGCCCCGACATGCCCATCGTCGTGCAGAAGTACGGGGGCACCTCGGTCGACGGCGTCGAGCGGCTCCGCGTCGTGGCGGATCGGGTGGTCCGCGCCCGCGATGCCGGCAACGACGTGATCGTGGTCGTCTCCGCGATGGGACAGACGACCGACGATCTCGCCCGGATGGCCAAGGACATCGCCCTGGAGCCGGACCCCCGGGAGATGGACATGCTGCTCACGGCCGGCGAGCGGATCGCCATGGCACTGCTCGGGATCGCGATCAACGCCCGGGACTGTCCCGCCGTGAGCTACACGGGCTCGCAGGCGGGCATCATCACGGACACCGCCCACGGGCAAGCGAAGATCATCGAGATCCGACCCAAGCGGATCCTCGAGGCGATGGCGGCCGGCAACGTCGTGATCATCGCCGGGTTCCAGGGGCTGTCATCCGCGTACGAGATCACGACCCTGGGCCGAGGGGGATCGGACCTCACCGCGGTCGCGATGGCGACGGCGGTCGGCGCGGACGTGTGCGAGATCTACACCGACGTGGGCGGGGTGATGACCGCGGATCCCCGGCTGGTGCCCGAGGCCCGACTCATCGAACGGATCGGCTACGACGACATGCTCGAGCTCGCCGCGGCGGGGGCCAGGGTGCTCCAGTCTCGCTCGGTCGAGCTCGCCCGACGGAGCGGCCTCCGGCTCCACGTGCGGTCCTCCTTCGACGACGACGCACCCGGCACATGGGTGCAGGAGGTGACCGAGCAGATGGAAGACGTCTTGATCTCGGGGGTCGCCCTCGAGACCGACGAGGCGAAGGTGACCTTCGACGGCGTTCCCGACGAGCCGGGCGTCGCCGCCGAGCTGTTCAAGGCGGTCGCGAGCGTCGGCGTGAGCGTCGACATGATCGTGCAGAACGTCTCGCACGAGGGCGCCACGGACCTGTCGTTCACCGCGCCGATCGCCGACGTGCCGAGCCTCGAGGCAGCGGTCGGAGGGATCGCGCGCCAGGTTGGCGCACGGACGTGGTCGGTGGACGACGGGGTGGCCAAGATCTCGCTCGTCGGGGCGGGCATGAAGAGCCAGCCGGGGGTCGCCGCCGACATGTTCGACGCGCTCGCGACGGCGGGGATCAACATCGAGATGATCTCGACCTCCCCGATCCGGATCTCATGCGTCGTCCGGAAGGCGGACGCGGAGCGGGCCCTCCGCGTGGTGCACGAGCGCTTCGGGCTGGACGTTTCCGCGGAGATATCAGATAAGTAGAGGGTGGATCCGTACCCTGCCCTGCCGCCCCCGCCCCCTGGAGGTGAGCCGGAGCCCGAGGAGGTTGCTCCCGAGGGCCCGGCTCGCTCGACGGGAAAGGCCGTCGCGGTCCTCGCGGGACTCGTGATCGCGCTGGCGGGCGTGATCGCCGCCGGCGTCTGGTGGCTCGGCGGGCCGGGGGTGTGCGACGAGAGCACGGTGGAGTCCGCGCGCTTCGGCTACTGCGTCGCGGCGCCGGGCTGGGAGCTCACGAACGACGGCACGGACGCGGATCTTCCGTACGACGAGCTCATCAAGCCCGCGGACGCCTCGACGGTGCGGATCATGGCGATCCAGCTCCAGGACGGTCAGGGCCTGAACGATGTGGTGCAGGCGGCGCGCGGCCTCGCCGAAGACGAGGGCCTCGAGGTCGGTGAGGTCGTGGAGCGACGCGTCGCCGGTGTGCGCGCGGCGCAGTGGGACTTCCCGCTCGAGACGGGGGCGGTGGAACAGCGGGTCCGAGAGATCGTGTTCGTCCGCGGCGATGCCGCCTGGCGCGTGCAGCTCCAGGTCGACATCGATGCGTTCCCCCACCGCGTGGAGGAGTTCGAGGTCATCCTCCGGACGTGGACCTTCCGCTAAGGGGTCACGGAAACGACACCGTTCGCCGGGTAGGGTGGCGCTCGTGGGTCTGAAGGTTGCCGTCGTGGGCGCCACGGGCGCGGTGGGCGCCGAGATGCTCCGCATCCTCCACGCGCGCGCGTTCCCGGTCGACGAGCTGGTGCCGCTCGCGTCGGCGAGGTCCGCCGGGCGGACGATCGCGTTCGGCGATCGTGAGGTCGCCGTGCAGGAGCTGTCGATGGACGCGCTCCGTGGCGCCGACCTCTCGCTGTCGGCGGCCGGCGCGTCGATCGCGCGCGGCTTCGTCCGCGGCGCGGCGTCGGCCGGCATCGTCTGCATCGACAAGTCGTCAGCGTTCCGGATGGAGCCCGACGTCCCCCTCGTGGTGCCGGAGGTGAACCCGGAGGCGCTCGACGGATCGCCGCGGATCGTCGCGGTTCCGAACTGCACCACGATCGTCGCGATGATGGCCGTCGCGCCGCTCCACCGAGCCGCCGGTCTCCGGTCGCTGGTGCTCTCCTCGTACCAAGCGGTCTCCGGGGCGGGCCGGGACGGACTCCGGGAGCTCGCGGAGCAGGTCGAGAAGCTGCACGGCCAGGTCGAGGAGCTCGGCCGTCCGGACATCGATGCGCTCCCGAGCGGCGATGTCTTCGGCACGACGATAGCGTTCAACGTCGTGCCGAAGATCGACGCGTTCTCGGACGACGGATCCACCGGCGAGGAGGTCAAGACCGTGAACGAGTCGAGGAAGATCTTGGGCATCCCCGACCTCGACGTGGCCGCGACCTGCGTCCGCGTGCCGGTGGCGGTGGGGCACTCCGTCTCCGTGCTCGCCCGCTTCTCCCGCCCGATCTCGCCGGAGGAAGCGCGTGCGCTGCTCGGGGAAGCGTCCGGCGTCGAGGTCCGTGACGACCCAGCGAACGGCGTGTACCCGACGCCGCTGGAAGCCGCGGGGCGCGATGACGTGCTCGTCGGTCGGATCCGGCAGGCACCGGGACATGACGACTCGCTGCTCTTGTTCGCGTGCGGCGACAACCTCCGGAAGGGCGCCGCCCTGAACGGGATCCAGATCGCGGAGCGCCTCTTCGCGAACGGCTGACCTCGGACGTGGGGCGGCGTGGTGCTCGGTCAGATCGACCAGACGGGCTGAGCGAGCTCTCGCTTCGCGCGCTTGTCCTCGTACATGCCCTCGTCCGCGGCATCGATCAGCTCCTCGAGCGTGACCGCCCTGCCGGCCGGCAGTGACGAGAGTCCGATCGACAACGAGACCTGGAAGGTCCGCTTCGGTCTCGCGTTGTGGCTCGCCGCCGTCTCCCGCATGCGATCGACCACGCGCTGCGCGTCCAGGTCGGGATCGCCCATCAGGAGCACGCAGAACTCGTCGCCGCCCAGTCGTCCCGCCACGTCGGAGGCGCGGATCGTCTCGCGGATCACCTCGGCCGTCTCCTTCAGGAGGAGGTCGCCCATCGCGTGACCGAGGTCGTCGTTCACGCGCTTCAGGCCGTCGACGTCGACGAACAACAGCGCGACCGAGGCCCGGGTGCGAGCCGCCACGAGCAGCTCGTGCTCGCCGAGCGCGAAGAACCCCCGTCGGTTCGCGAGGCCGGTGAGGTCGTCCACGGTCGCGTGTCGGCGCAGCTCCTCCTGGAGCTCGGACAGGTGCGAGCCCGTCCGCACCAACGCCCGGGAGAGCGAACCGAGTTCGTCCCGCGAGGAGTCCGGCTCTCCCAGCGGATCGCCGCGATCCAGACGGCGCGCGTTGTCCCGCATCCTCGCGACCCGCTTCACGATGCCCGCGGTGAAGGCCACCAGCAGGACCACCGCCGCGAACACCGCCGCGGGCACCGCGAGGACCTGCACGGCATAGGATCGTTGGAAGGCCGTGTCCCGTGCCGCGATCCGCTCCGCCGTCAGCCGAGCGGCGGTCCCTTGCATCTGCTCCGTCAGCCCTCGCAACCCGTCCGTGATCGTCTGGCCATGGAGGAGGCTGGTCACGAGCCGTTCCTGCCCCTCCGGCGTTCGCGCGCGGCCCAACCGGAGCACCGCGCGGAACGTCTCGACCCGCTCTTCGGCCAGCTCGATCAGCCGCTCGAACCGCCTCCGCTGGATCGCTTCGGACAGGTGGGGATCCAGCTCCGTGAGGTCGTCTCGGAGGCTCTGCACGGCGATCCGGTACCCCTCCCGCATGCTCGCCTGCCCCGTCAACACGTACCCGCGAACGTTCGACTCGGCGAGCGCGAGGTCGTCCTGGATCTCCGCGAGCTCCTGTCGCACGATGCCGATGCGGTCCACCTCGGTGTTGGTGCGGGACGCGGTCCGCTGCGCCGACACCGCGTAGGTGACGGCCACGATCAAGACGACGATGGGGATCGTCGACATGGCGAGCATCTTCGAGCGGAGCGACACGATCCAGGTCTCCTGCAGGGGGTCCGACATCCTGCCTTCGACCTGCGGGAACGTTGGCTTGAGCGGAGGGGTTGTCTACCGACCGGTAGAGAGCGATAATCTGCCAGATGGTAGACAAAGCGGACCCGCGGGGAGGGCGACGGGCGAGCGGTTCCATCGTCGACCGCCTGGCCGGCTCCCGGGTCCTCCTCACGGGGGTGACCGGATTCCTCGGCCAGGTCGTCCTCGAGCGCCTCCTAGCCGACTTCCCGGGGACCAAGGTCGTGCTGCTGGTCCGCTCGCAGACCGGCGCCTCCTCCGTGGAGCGGGTCCACTACCTGACGCGCAAGGCGTCGTTCGACCGGCTCCGAGCGACGCTGGGGTCGGACGACGCGCTCCTTCGCCTCCTCGACGAACGCGTGGAGGTCGTGGACGGCGACTTCTCGCGCGGTCAGCCGGACCTGCCGGGAGGCATCGACGTGGTGATCCACTCCGCGGCCACGGTCTCCTTCGACCCGCCGATCGACGAGGGCTTCCAGACGAACCTGATCGGCGCGATGAACCTCTATCGCGCCGTGCTCGCAGCGGGGTCACGACCGGCGATGGTGCACGTCTCCACCGCATACGTCGCCGGCGTGCAGAAGGGTGTGATCCCCGAACGGACGCTCGACCACCGGGTCGACTGGCGGCTCGAGGCCGACCTCGCGCTGCGGGCCCGGAGCGACGTGGAGGCCTCGTCGCGGAAACCCGAGCTGCTCGAGCGCTTCCTCGAGGACGCGTCGAAGGAGCACTCTCGCGCGGGTCCCACGACCGTGGCCGAGGACGCCGAGCGGCGCCGGAGGGACTGGATGACCACCCGGCTCGTCGAGTACGGGCGACAGCGCGCCCGGTCGCTCGGATGGCCGGACGTCTACACGTTCACGAAGGCGATGGGTGAGCGCGCCGTCGAAGAGCTCGCCGCCGCCGAGCAGCTCCCGCTCTCGATCGTGCGGCCCTCGATCATCGAGTCCGCCCTGCTGCATCCAGCGCCGGGCTGGATCGAGGGGTTCAAGATGGCGGACCCCATCATCCGTGCCTACGGTCTGGGACAGATCCCCGAGTTCCCGGGCATCCCCGAAGGCATCGTGGACATCATCCCGGTGGACTTCGTCGTCAACGCGATCCTCGCCGTCGCGGCGACGTCGCCACGGCCGGGGCAGCCCGCCCACTACCACGTGTCCTCCGGCGACCGGAACCCCCTGCAGTTCCATCAGCTGTACGCCTTGGTGCGTGAGTACTTCGAGGCGCACCCGCTGCCCGAGCGAGGCCGGGGCGAGCACAAGGTGCCGGAGTGGACCTTCCCCGGCAACGTCACGGTCGAGAAGATGCTCCGCCGCGCGGAGCGGCTCACGGACCTCGCGGAGGAGGTCGTCACACATCTGCCCAAGTCCAGGGGCATGCGCGACGCCGTCCGGCGCGTGGACCGCGACAAGGCCCGGGTCGACTTCGTGAAGCGGTACTCCGATCTGTACGGCGCGTACACCGAGGCCGAGGTGATCTACACCGACGACGTGGCGATGTCGTTGTACGCGAGCCTGTCGAAGGAGGACCGCGCCCGGTTCCCGTTCGACGCGGCGGCGATCGACTGGAAGCACTACCTGCAGGACGTCCACTCGCCGGCGGTGACACAGTCGCTCCGCGAGCTCGCCCGGAAGGACCGGAAGCGTCCCGCCGTGAAGATGCGAGAGCGCGAGGAGCCGGTGCTGGCGGTCTTCGACATGGAGGGGACGATCATCTCCTCGAACGTCGTCGAGTCCTACGTGTGGGCGAGGATGGCCGACCTCGAGCCGGACGGATGGCCGGGCGAGCTGGCGGGGGTCTTCGGCCGGATCCCGCGGTACCTCGCGATCGATCGGCGCGATCGTGGAGACTTCCTCCGCACGTTCTTCCGCCGGTACGAGGGCGCCTCCGTGGAGGGACTGGAGCGGTTGATCGACCGCCACGTCGGGGAGTTCATGCTCCAGAAGGCGAGTCCGGGCGCGATCCGCCGGATCCGGGAGCACCGAGCGGCGGGGCACCGGACGCTCCTGCTGACGGCGGCGGCGAACGCGTTCCTCCGGCCGCTGGATCCGCTCTTCGACGTGGTGATCGGCGCCGACCTGCAGGTGGACGCGCAGGGCCGCTACACCGGCTTCATGTCCAGCCCGCCGCTCGTCGGGGAGGCGCGGGCGGCCTGGCTCCGCCGCTACGCGGCGGGCGAGGGTGTCGACCTCAAAGGCTCCTACGCGTACGCGGACTCCTACTCCGACCTGCCGCTGCTCCGCGCCGTCGGGAACCCGGTGGCGGTCTCGCCCGACTCGCACCTGTACCGGTACGCTCGCCGCCGCCGCTGGCCGATCGAGGAGTGGAGCATGTCGAAGGGCATGCCGCGCGTCCGATTCCCGAAGCCGGCGAGGAGGTAGGCGCTGTGGCGCTCGCGCTCGAGTACTACCGGTCGGCCCCGAAATACCTCGGCGCGCGGACGCTGGGAGCGAAGGCGCCGGGGCTCGTGACCGGCGGGCTGGCGCCGCTCCGGCTCGTGACCCAGAAGGATCCGGAGCCGGCGCGCGAGGGCTGGGCGCGCGTGAAGCCGAGGCTCTCCGGGATCTGTGGGAGCGACCTGTCGACGATCGCCGGGCGCTCGTCCTTCTACTTCTCGCCCCTGGTCTCCCTGCCGTTCGTCCCCGGCCACGAGGTGGTGGGTGAGCTGCTGGAGGACTGTGGCGACCTCGCGGCGGGGCAGCGCGTCGTCCTCTCGAGCGTCCTCGGCTGCGAGGCGCGCGGCGAAGATCCACCGTGTGAGCATTGCGCCGCGGGGCAGGTGGGCCGCTGCGACCGTGTCACCGTCGGGCATCTGAAGCCGGGTCTCCAGACCGGCTACTGCACCGAGACGGGCGGCGGGTGGAGCCGGCTGATGCTCGCGCACCGGTCGCAGCTGTGGCCGGTCCCGGACGCGATGGACGACGAGACCGCCGTGCTGATCGAACCGCTCGCCTGCGCGATCCACGCGGTGTTCCGCGCGAAGATCCCCGCCGGGGGCAGCGTGCACGTCGTCGGCGCCGGCACGGTGGGCATCCTGACGGTGATCGCGATCAAGGCGTTCACGAAGGCGGATCACGTCGTCGTCGCGGCCAAGCACCAGCGTCAGCGTGCCGCGGCGACGTTGGTCGGCGCCAACGACGTCGTCCGTCCGGAGCACGCCGTGAAAGCCGTCCGTCGGGCGGGCCATGCGGTGAAGCTCACACCGGAGCGCGGCATGGAGTTCCTCCTCGGCGGCGTCGACGTCGCGATCGAGTGCACGGGCTCGAGCAGCGCCCTCGACCTCGCCCTGAGGACCACGAACGCGGGCGGGAGGGTCGTCGTGTCCGGCATCCCCGGGCGGGGAGCGGACCTCACGCCGCTGTGGTTCCGCGAGCTCGAGCTCGCGGGTGCCTACACCTCCGGCCTGGAGGACGTGGGGGACGGCGTCACCCGTCCGACGTTCGAGATGGCGATCGAGCTGGCCTCGAACCTCCCGATGCTGGAGCAGCTCGTCGGCGCGACGTACCCGTTGGACCGATGGCGAGACGCACTCGACCATGCGATGGCGGCAGGCACGCTCGGCACGTTCAAGGTGGCGTTCGCGCCACAGGACTGACAGGAGACCACGACAGATGCCCAGACCCGGATTCGTGTTGGAGGTGGACGAGCGGACCCCTCCGCTCCTCGTGCACGAAGGCGAGGGCTTCCGCTTGCAGAAGTTCCCGCTCGGTAGCCGCGTGGTGTACCCGCCCGACGCGTTGCCCGGCATCCGGGACGTGAACGCGGCGATCCGGCACGCCCTGCTGCACCCGCTCGGGGACTCGGAGCCCCTCCCCGAGCTACTGAAACCGGGGATGAAGCTCACGATCGCCGTCGACGACATCTCGATCCCGCTCCCGCCGATGACGCTGCCGGACATCCGCCAGCGGATCCTCGAGCACGTGATCGAGCTGGCCGCGCGCAACGGGGTCGAGGACGTCCAGATCGTGGTCGCCACCGCGCTGCATCGGCGTATGACCGCGGCCGAGATCCGGCGCATGGTCGGCGAACGCGTGTTCCGCTCGTTCTGGCCCAACGAGCTCTCCAACTTCGACGGGGAGGACAAGGACGCGCTGACGGAGATCGGCACGACCGACGAGCGCGAGGTGGTCGAGATCTCGAAACGGGCCGCCGAGTCGGACCTGCTCGTCTATATCAACGTGAACCTCGTGGCGATGGACGGCGGTCACAAGTCGGTCGCGATCGGTCTGGCCGGGTACCGGTCGCTCAAGCACCACCACAACGTAGAGACGATGATGCATTCGCGCTCCTACATGGACCCGCGGCCGGGCCACAGCGCGATCGCCGACTCCGCGACGCGCATGGGCCGGTTGATCGCGACGAACGGCCTGAAGGTCTTCCAGATCGAGACCACGGTCAATTCGGAGACGTTCCCGAAGAACCTTGGCTTCCTGAACAAGCGTGAGTGGGAGTGGTCCGCCTACGACCAGGGACTGTTGGTGGCGGCGAGGAAGGCGAACACGATGGCGCCGCCGCGGATCCGCCGCGAGTTCTTCCGCCGGGTCGAAGCCCCCTACAAGCTCACCGGGGTCAACGCCGGTGAGGTCGAGGCAGTCCACGAGCGGACCCTCGAGAACCTGCATCGACAACAGCTCGTGGAGGTGCGCGGGCAGTCCGACGTGGTCGTGTTCGGGCTGCCGTACGTCGGCCCTTACAACGTGAACTCGATCATGAACCCGATCCTCGTCCACTGTCTGGGGCTCGGCTATCTGTTCAACATGTATCGGAACATGCCGCTGGTGAAGCCGGGCGGCGTCGTGATCATGTATCACCCGGTCCCGTGGGAGTTCCACCAGATCCATCACCCCTCCTACATCGACTTCTTCGAGGAGGTCCTCGCGGAGACGACGGATCCCTCCACGATCGAGTCGAAGTACGAGGAGCGGTACGCGACCGATCCCTGGTACACGCATCTGTACCGGACGTCGCACGCCTATCACGGCGTCCATCCCTTCTACATGTGGTACTGGGGCGCGCACGGCCGCGACCACGCAGGCGACGTGATCTTCGTCGGCGGCGAGCCGAAGTCGGTCGCCCGCCTCGGCTACCGCGCGGCCGGCACGTTCCGCGACGCCCTGGAGATGGCCAAGGACACGGTCGGGTCCTCGCCGTCGATCACGTACTTCCACGCGCCACCGATCATGATCGCGGACGTGATCTGACGTGGGCGTGCGCGACGAGCTCAAGGCGATGTCGCAGGGCTTCCGGTGGGGGCGGCGTCCGCTCGTTCCCCGCTCCGCTGAAGAGCACACGCCGGCCAAGGTGGACCGGGTCTTCCCGTCCGACTGGGCGCGGACCGATGCTGGAGTGGCTGCGAGGCAGGTGCTCCTGAAGGGGGCGATGCACCCGATCGTCCGCAACGAGCTGACACTGCGTGTCTTCGGCCGGGACAACCTCGAAGGTGTCGACCCGCCGCTGATCCTGTACTCGAACCACTCGAGCCATCTCGACGCCACGCTGATCATGTGCACGCTCCCGGATGCCTGGCAGGCGAAGACCGCGGTCGGTGCGGCGCGCGACTACTTCTTCGACGTGTGGTGGCGGCAAGCGTTCACGGCCCTCGTCTTCGGAGCCTTCCCGATCGATCGCGCTCGTGGGGCGAAGGGAGCGGTCGACAAGGCACGCGAGCTCCTGGCTGACGGCTGGAGCATCGTGGTCTTCCCGGAGGGCACGCGGTCCGCGGACGGACACCTGCAGCGGTTCCGGCACGGAGCTGCCCGGCTGGCGCTGGAGACGGGGGCCGGTCTCGCCCCGCTCGCGATCGTCGGGGCGTTCCAGGCGATGCCGAAGGGTCGGTTCTGGCCACGCTCGGGACGTCCTCCGGTGACCGTCCGCTACGGTGAGCCGTTCTGGCCCGTGGAGGGGGAGACGCACCAGGATCTCTCCCGGCGGATGACCCAGGCCGTGACCCAGCTGTTCGATGAGGAGCGCAGCACGTGGTGGGAAGCACTGCATCGCGCCCACCGAGGCGAGACGCCGTCGCTCGTCGGTCCGTCCGGTCCCGGTTGGCTCCGGCGGTGGGAGGGATCGCGTCCGGTCGAGCGCACGGGCCCCGCGAAGGTCTGGGAGTAGACGCCGTGCCGAGGACGGGCGGGGAAGAACGGCGCTCGACCCTCGTGGAGGAGGCGATCCGACAGTTCGGCCGGGAGGGCTACGCGGGCGCGAGCCTCGACGACATCGCGGGCGCTGTCGGCGTTCGCAAGCAGACCCTCCTGTACTACTTCCCGAGCAAGGACGCTCTGCTGGAAGCGTGTCTCCACGCGGCCGGGATCCGGCTGGCCGAGGTGATCGCCGAGGCGCTCGAGGACACGGAGGGGTACTGGGATCGGGCGGAGGCGGTGATCCACGCCGTCTTCGACCTGGCGGCGGCATGGCCGGAGTTCCCGATGTTCATCCGGGAGGCCGGCAGGCTCGGACCGCTCGCGTTCGAGCGATTCGCCGACGTGCTCGATCCGCTGCGGATCCGGGCGGTGGAGTTCCTCCAGTCGGGGATGGACGACGGCCAGGTGCGCAAGCAGGATCCCGCGATGCTCCTGTTCACGCTCTACACGGCCGTGGTCGGCTCGCTCAC
>JBOGVD010000102.1:0-75448 GCA_050696355.1 Actinomycetota bacterium | reverse complement strand
GCCGTCGGGCGCCGCGACCCCGGCCTACGCCGCTGGCAAGCTGCGTTAGGCGTCGCGGCGGCCGTCGCCGCCGTGCTCGCGATCGTCCTCGCCACCGGTCGGGGCGACTCCGACGTCGTGCCCGGGCAACGGTTCGTACCGTTCGAGGGTGGTCGCGGCGAGCTGGCCGTCGTCTACGCGCCCGGCGAGCGCGGCCTCGTCCTGTGGGGAACCGGCTTGCCGGATCCGGGGCCCGGCCGGGTGTACGAGCTCTGGCTGTTCGAGGATGGGGAGCCGTCCCGCGGGGCGTGCCTCGCGCCGCGGGACGGCGCCCTCGGCGCCTATCTCGATGCCGATCTCGGCGGAACCGAGATGCTGGCGGTGACGGTCGAGGCGCCGTCCTGCCCCGCGGCGCCCACGACCGAGCCCGTGTACACGGCGTCGCTCGACTGATCTCCCGCTCCGGCCAGGAACACATCCGAGATCTGCGCGGAACGGGTGATCCGGCGCACCGCTCCTTGCGAAGCGTCTATGTCTGCAGACGCGACAGCAGTGGGACACGCAGGTTCCATCGGGACAAGCGTCTTGTGCCCACAACTGGGGAGGGGAGAACGACACGCATCGGCTCCATGCAGCGTGGCCCGGGGTTACGCGAGCGGGCTGCATCCACCGGGGAGGGGACCGGGGCCGGATCGGCCGCCCCTGCGTCCGCCCCTCGTTCCCGACAGGAGGAACGGTATGGATCGCAAAGGGAAGCGAGGCACCGGCATCGCGCTGGTGGTGGCGTCATTGGTGCTCGCCGTCGGAGCGGCGCCCCTGATCGGCTTCGGTGCGGACCACCTCGACGCGCCGAACCTGACGTCGCCGGAGATGCGGCCTGATGCCGACATCAACGACGTCTACGTGTTCGAAGGGGCGAACAGCGCCCACACGGCCATCGCCGTCACGACCCATCCGGCGGCTGGAGCGATCTCACCGGTCACGTATGCCACGGACGTGCGATACGTCATCCGCATCGATCGCAACGGGGACGCGAGGAGAGACATCCAGTACGCGTTCCGGTTCGGCAAGGTCAACGACGAAGGTCGTCAACCCCTCAGGGTCAGGCGGCGTGACACGCACGGCGTCCGGGTCGTCGCGAGGGGTCTCACCGGGCAGAAGATCGGCGTCGCGGGCGGCGGCATGGCGTTCGCAGGCCTTCGCTCCGATCCCTTCTTCTTCGACCTCGACGCGTTCCTCGGGACCGTCAAGGGGCAGGGCGACCGCCGGTTCTGCGACGGATCCGAGGTCGACTTCTTCGAGAACCTCAACACGATGGGGATCGCCTTGGAGGTGCCCGACGGCAAGCTGGGCAGCACGATCGGTGTCTGGGCGGTCACGGTGGGCGACGACGACCAGATCGACCGTATGGGCCGTCCGGCGATCAACACGGTCTTCAACGACGGCAATGACAAGATCGCGTTCAACGAGGGCAGACCGGCCACCGACCGCGCTCGGTTCGGGGACAACGTCATCGCCGTCCTGAAGGCCTTCTCGGCCCTCGACGCCGAAGGCGCGTACTCCACGGCCGAGGCACGGATGCTGATGCGGGTGCTGCTCCCGGACATGGTCACCTACGACACCTCGACCGTGGCGGCCGGCCCACTGAACGGGCGGGCGCTCGAGGACGACGTGATCGACGCCGAACTGAACATCGTCACCGGAGGGTTCCCCTTCGACGGTCGCGATGCCACCGGCGCGATCCCGAGTGACTGTGTGGGTCCGCATCCGGACTACCGGGACGCGTTCCCGTATCTGGGGCGTCCGCACTCGAGCTGAGTCGCACGCGTGCGGGGGCGGCGATCGGCCGCCCCCGTCCCGACGTCTCGACGGAAGGCACCTCATGACACGAAGGACGCAGTTGTCGATCGGCCTCCTCGCAGCGGCGGTCGCCCTCGCGGGGTTCACGTACGTGGGAAGCGACGGGCCGACGCGTCCGCGCACCCGATCGACGCCGAACATCGCTTCCGGAACGATGCCCGGAGGTGCTCCCGTCGCCGGTCTCGCACCGGCGCCCGGTCGCCCGCAGCTCGCCGAGCTCGAGCGGTTGATCCGCGCCTTCAGCGAGCAGACGACCCTCACGCCCAACGCCTCCGGCTTGGTCTTCCTCGGGCGGCTCGAGCTGGAACGCGGCAGACTGACGGGTGACGTCGCCTCGTACGCGCGCGCGACGGAGGCGCTGTCACGGGCCGTCCGTCTGGCTCCCACGAACACCGAGGCGCGATCCCTCCTCGCGAGCGCCCGTTTCACGGCTCACGACTTCACGGGAGCGTTCGATCTCGCGTCCGAGCTCTACGAGGCCGAAGGCGAGCTGGCCGCGCTCGCGGTCCGCGGGGACGCCGCGCTCGAGCTCGGCCGGTACGAGCGGGCAGCGGAGGACTACCGGCTGCTGGCCGGCGTGGCGCCGGAGGCATCGTCGACCCTCGTGCGCCTCGCGCGCCTGGCGTTCCTGCGCGGGGACGCCGACGAGGCGACCCGACTGGCCGCGGATGCGGAACGTGCGTCCGGGTCCGAAGGCGCCTTCGGGGCGACCCGGGCGTGGTACGCGGTCTTCCGAGGGCGTCTCGCGCTCGACGCCGGGCGTCTCGACGATGCCGTCGCCCACTTCGGCCGAGCGCTCCGGGCGGCGCCCGACTACCACGTGGCCCTCACGGGGATGGCGGGCGCTCGGACGGCACAGGGACGGCTCGACGATGCGATCCGCCTGTACGAACGGGCCGTCGCGGCCGTCCCCGATCCCGCCACGCTCGCAGCGCTCGGCGACGTCTACACGGCGACCGGTGACCACCGCACCGCATCCGATCGCTACGCGACCGTGGAAGCGATCGCGACGCTCGCGGCTGCGGAGCGCCGGCTCTACGACCGACAGCTGGCGCTCTTCCGTGCCGACCACGGCGGCGACCTCGACGAGGCGCTCCGGGTCGCTCGGGACAGCCTTGAGACACGCCGCGACGTCTACGGGTACGACACCCTCGGCTGGATCCTGTACCGTCTCGGCCGCCTCGACGAGGCGCGCGAGGCAGCGGACGCGGCCCTGGCTCTCGGAACCCCCGACCCGCGGCTCTGGTTCCACGCCGGCATGATCTCGGCGGCGCTCGGCGACGAGGTCCGGGCTCGGGAGGAGCTCCGACGCTCGCTCGCCCTGGATCCCCGCTTCGACGTCCTGCTCGCGCCGATCGCCCGACGGACCCTCGCATCCCTCGCCGGAGGCGCCGCGTGAGGGTTCGGCGTCGGATCGCGCTGGTGGCCAGCTGCGTGGTGGCGATCGTGGCGACGACGGCGGTGGCAGCGGGCGCGCACCCGTTGGGGAACTTCACGGTGAACGTCTCCGCAGCGCTCACCGTGCGCTCCGACGAGGTCGCGATCGAGTACGTGGTCGACATGGCGGAGATCCCGGCGTTCCGCGAGCGACGCGCGATCGATACCGATGCCGACGGCTCGATCGATGCCTCGGAGGCCACCGACCGCGCGACCCTCACGTGCGCGTCGCTCGCCCGGGGCCTCGAGATCCGATCGGACGATCGCTCGGTCAGCGTGACGCCGCGGGGGCGGCCGTCACTCACGTTCCCCGCCGGCGCGGGCGGCCTTGCCACCCTCCGGCTGGACTGTGCCTTCACCGGCTCCCTGGCCGAGCCCATCCGGACGGGATCCACGACGGCGATCTCCTTCGTCGACCGGAACCACGCCGATGCGATCGGGTGGCGAGAGGTCTCGGCCGGCGTCGAAGGAGTGACGCTCGTGCGATCCGACGTGCCGGCACGCTCGACGACGGCGGCGCTGAAGAGCTACCCCCGCGACGTGCTCCCCCTCGACGTCCGGGCGGCATCGCTCACGGTGGCCGGCGGGTCGGCTCCGCTCGACACCGCGATGACGACCGACGCTGCGGGATCCTCGTCCGAATCGGCCGCGGACCGCGGCGGGCTCATCTTCTCGCTCGTCGGGCGACCCGATCTTTCACCGATGCTCGTCATCGTCATGTTGGTCGTCGCGATCGGGGTGGGAGCCCTCCATGCCCTGGGTCCGGGCCACGGGAAGACCTTGATCGGTGCCTACCTCGTCGGCGCGGGAGGCACGATCCGTCATGCCGTCGGCGTCGGAGCGGCGGTCTCGCTCATGCACACGGCGTCGGTCCTCGTCCTGAGCGCGATCGTGCTGGCCGCCGAACGGATAGCTACGCCCGAGCGCCTGTACGCGTGGCTGGGTGTCGCGGCCGGCGTCCTCGCCGTCGGCCTCGGTGGTGCGTTGCTCGCCTCGCGGATCCGGAGCCTCCGGTCCGACGCTCGGGACCGTCACGACGCCGATCACGAGCATCACCGGACGCATCCCCACGGGGCGATCACGCGGAGCGGGCTCGTCGCCCTCGCGCTCTCCGGCGGCGCGCTTCCGTCGCCGACGGCGCTCCTCGTCTTCCTCGGCGCCGTGTCCGTGGGACGCGCTGTGCTCGGCCTCACGATGATCGCAGCGTTCAGCGTGGGACTCGCCGGCACGCTGATCGGTGTCGGCATCGTGATGCTGCGAGCTCATCATCTCGCCCAGGCCCGACTGTCGGCACGCGTGCTGCGGTCGGTGCCGATCGTTTCCGCGAGCGTGATCGTGGCCATGGGCATCTTCGTGGCCGCCCGCGGGGCCGCGCAGCTCTAGACCGTCTGCTGGATCGCCGACCTCCCGCGGCCGTCCTTCAGATGCGGAAGCTCGCGACGTCGGAGCTCTCCCCCTGGACTCCGAACCGTCGGGCGAGCGCGCGCATGCCACCCACGCCGAGGCCGATCGCGGCGAGTGAGATCACGAGCATCAGCGTCGCGGTCGCGTTGAGCGCGGGGTTCGGCGCCGTGCGACCGGAGCTGTAGATCAACATCGGCACCGTCTGGGTGTTCAGATCGGTGGCGAGGAACTGGCTCGTGACGAAGTCGTCGATCGACAGGGCGAACACGATCATGAACGCGGCGAAGATCGCCGGCGACAGCACGGGCAGCATCACCCGCCGGAGGGCCTCGAGCGGCGGTGCGCCGAGGTCCATCGCGGCTTCCTCGAGGTCGGTCCCGATGCCGAAGATCCGTCCCCGCAGCACGACGACCACGTACGGGATCGACCAGGTGACGTGCCCCACGATCTGTCCGAAGGTGCCGGGATCCGGGAAGGGATAGAGGTACACGAGCGAGAAGAAGATGCCCGTCGCGAGCACGATCTCGGGGGTCACGAGCGGGAGCAGCATCAGGAAGTTCGAGGCGCCGGCGCCGCGTCCACGCCAGCGCGCGAGCCCGAGCGCGAGCGCAACGCCGATCGGCGTCGCGATCGCCATCGTCACGACGGCGAGGATCAGGCTCTGACGGATCGCGGAGACGAGCGTCGGATCGTGCAGGACCGAGAGATCGGGGTGGTGGATCCACCATTCGAGCGAGAAGCCTTGCCACACGCTCCGCGATCGGCCCGCGTTGAACGAGAACCCGATCGCGATCAACACCGGCACGATCGCCCACCCGATGTAGAGCCAGGTGAACACGGCGAGGAAACGGCGCTTGCGCCACGGGTTCGCGAGCAGGTTCCCGACGACGCTCATGCACGCGTCTCCTCTCGTGTGCTGCGGGCCGTGGAGACGATGTAGTAGAGCGTGAGGACGGAGACGAACACCGCGAGCACGGTGACGAGCGCCGCGCCACGCGCCTGTGCGTAGCCGAACGTCGTCTCCTGCAAGAGCGACTGGATCGAGTTGCCGATCATGGCGGTGCTCGACCGTCCGCCCGACAGCAGGTACGCCGTGTAGAAGTCGCCGAACATCGGCAACATGATGATCGCGACCCCGCCGAGGATCCCGTTCTTCGACAGAGGCAGCGTCACTCGCAGGAAGGTGCTGAAGGAGCTCGCGCCCAGGTCCCAGGCCGCTTCGAGATAGCTGTTCCGCAACCGCTCGAGCGCCGCGAACAGCGGCAGGATCAGGAACGGGACGTAGCCGTAGGCGAGCCCGAAGATCACCGTGATGCTCTTGCCCTCGAGCCACGGGTACGGCTCCTGGAGGACGCCGACGGCCATGAGCACCCGGTTGACGAGGCCCTCCTCGTTCAGCAGGCCGACCCACGCCAGCATGCGCATCAGATAGCTGATCCAGAATGGGAGGACGAGCAAGGCGAGGACGGTGCCGCGCATGCGTCCCCGCAAGCGCGAGACGTAGTACGCCACGGGGTAGCCGATCAGCAGGCAGAGCGCAACGGCGAAGACGACGTATCGGAGGGTGCGCAGGAACACCACCCGATAGACCCCGTCGGACGCGAGGAGCTGCTGGAACACGTAACGGAACGACGCCCGATCCCAGTACGCGGGGTTCCATTGCGGTACCGCGTTGCCGGTCGCAGGGTCGATCGAACCGCCCGCCATCGAGACGAGGGCGTAGAACGGGACGACGAACAGGAGGATCAGCCATAGGAGACCCGGGGATGCCGCCCACCTCCAGAAGCCGCGCGGATACAAGAGGGTGAGCGGGTTTCCCTCGGAGGATGCGCGCCCACGAGCCACGTCGCGCGACGCTAGCACTTGCGGCGTGCCGCGGGTGCCACCGCCGTGGATCGGCTGCCGGCCTCTGGCCGAGGGTCACGCTCGCGTACCCCTCCAGCCTTGACAGGGCTGGCGCCCGACGGTAGACCGCCGGGACGTGGTCGCGAGCAGTGAGGGGGTCCTGGGATGGCGCATCCGAACGAACGGCCGACGCACAGCCGGCGCGAGTTCCTGAGACGAGCGGCCGCGGCGGGGCTCGCCCTGCCGTCCATGAGCGCCGTGCTCGCCGCCTGTCGCGACAGCTCCACGGACCTCCCCAGGGGCCCCAGTCCCTCGACCGGCGCCGGCGGGATCGCCCTGGCGGCACCCGACCGCCCGGTCACGCTCCCGCTCTACGACGACATCCCGTCGATCGAGGCGGGACTCACCCAGGAAGCCGGACCGCTGCGCGTCTTCAACTGGAACGACTACATCTACAAGAAGGTCATCAAGCAGTTCGAGGCCGAGTTCGGGGTCGAGGTCGAGTACACGCAATTCGCGGGCATGGCCGAGGCGATGAACAAGGTGCAGAACGAAACGATCCAGTGGGATCTGTTCTTCCCCACGATCGAGAACATCGCCAAGCTCGTGGCCGCCAAACGTGTGCAGCCCTGGAACCACACGTACATGACGAACATGCCGAACGTCTGGAGCCACTTCCAGGATCCCTGGTACGACGAGGGGGCCCGATACACGATGCCGTACCTCGCGTGGAAGACGGGCATCGGGTACCGTCGGGACTTCGTCGAGGATCCGTCGACCTACGACATGCCGTTCGACATCTTCTGGGATACCAAGTACGCGGGGAAGGTCGGCGTGCTCGACGAATATCGGGAGACGATCGGGATGGTCCTGCTCCGGAACGGTGGGACGGACTTCAACTCGACCGACCCGGCCGAAGTCGCCGCCGGGGTGGACTCGCTGCTCGAGCTGATCGATCTGGTGAACGTCGAGATCGGGCCCGGTGACTACCAGAAGCTCGCGGAGGGCACGAGCCACGTGCGGTACTCGTGGTCCGGGAACATGAACTACGCGCAGTACTACCTGCCGAAGGGCACCGGTCCGGACGTGCTGGGTTACTACTATCCGCCGGACGGCGGCTGGGAGGTCGCCAACGACACGATCGTGGTCAACAAGGACGCCGAGAGCCCGGTCCTCGCGCACCTGTTCATCAACTTCCTGATGGACAAGGAGGTCTCCCTGACGAACTTCGGCTACGAGGGGTTCCAGCCACCGCTCGTGGGCGTCGACCAACAGGAGTTCCTCGACGCGGGGTTCATCCCGCCCAGCCTGGAGAACACGCTGGTGGCCGAGGAGGACTTCGCACGGGGCCAGCCCGTGCTGCCCCTGTCGCCGGCCGACGACCAGCTCTATCAGGACGAGTGGGCCAGGTTCAAGTCGGGCGTGAGCTAGACGCGCCCCAGGCGATCCCGGATGTATCGGCGGAGATCGAGTGAAAGGTCTTCCATCGGCGCGTAGTAGCCGAAGTCGAAGACCCGGGCGGCCATGCCCCGTTGCACGCTCTCGCAGATGCGCCAATCCTGACGGTTCACGAGATCCCAGAGATCGACCGCGTCCGAAGGGTCGAACGTCGGCTTGGCGATCTCGTCCGGATGGAAGAGGAAGTCGCACGCGACCACGGTGTGGTCGGGAGCCTTCGGCCACAACGTGAACGCCGCCGCGTGGTCCGAGGCGAGGCTCAACATGAGGTTCGGATAGACGAGATCCCCCTTGTGACGCTTCCGCTCGTCGTCGGAGAGTCCCGGGAACGGCGCCCGATCGGTCGTGCCCGAGAACGTGAAGGTCGTTGCTCCTTCACGGTGCGGGATGCCCCGCTCCCAGTCGAGGTCGGCACCTCCCTCGGCCTTGAACGCGGGGACGATCTCGCACAGCTCAGGGTGGACGGGGCCGCAGTGATAGCACTCGTTGAAGTTCTCGAGGATGCACTTCCAGTTGGTCCCGACGTCGTAGACGATGCGGCGGGCCGTACGGAGCTCGGCGAGCGGGTAGCGTCGCGTCCGAGCGTCGGCGCCGTCGAGGTGATCGCTGATGTTTCGGGACTCCTCCCCGGGCGAAAGATCCACGAACACGAAGCCGCCCCACGTCGCCACCCCGACCGGGTGCAGCGAGAGCTCTTCCCTGCGCAGTCCGTCGCTCTCGTTCAGGAACGGCGCAGCCCGCAACGAGCCATCGAGCCCGTAGGTCCACGCGTGGTACGGACACACGATCGATCCCTTGAATCGACCCGACCGGCAGGGCTCCGGGCGCGCGTCGCGGTTCGCTTCGTCCATCAGGAGCTGTGAGCCCCGGTGGCGGCAGACGTTGTAGAAGCCCTGCAGAACCCCGGCCCGGTCGCGGACGACGACGACGCTCTGCCCGCCCACGTCGACGCTCAGGTAGTCGCCCCGCGACGGCATCGCGTCCTCTCTGCCGGCGCAGAACCACGCTCGCCAGAAGATCCGCTCGCGCTCTTCCGCGAAGATCTCCTCCGATCGGTAGAAGGCTACCGGAAGCGTGCGCTGCATCTCGGTCGAGATCCCGGCGGCTTCGGCCTCGATGCTCATGTGACCCCAATCAGGGACGGCTGCATGCCTTCGAGACATGTCTAGCATCGACCACCGCGAGAGGGAACCGTGCAGGATGTCCTCGGGTCAGGGGCGACGACGCGACACTCGCTCGTTCGCCAGACGCGGCACCCATCCACCGGCCAACACGATCCGTCCTTCCGTCATTGCCTTGACGGACCACCGGAGCCGCTCCGAGGATGGAGGGGAACGTCGATGCCCCCGAGGAGGGGGAGGAAGGGAGGGTTCATGCGTTCCAGAACCATCCGTCTCGCCGTGGTCGCGGTCGTCGGAGCGTCGCTGCTCGCGACGGGTTTCCTGGCTCAGGCGAGCTCGACGACCCAGGAGGCCGGGAGTCCCGCCGTTCGTTTGGCCAGGTTGACCGGAGCGAAGGAGGTTCCCGGGCCTGGCGATCCCGACGGGAGGGGTCTCTCGACCGTGATCGTGCATCCGGCCCAAGGCCGCCTCTGCTTCACGATCGCGGTCGAGAACATCGAGCTGCCCGCGGCGGCTGCACACGTGCACGTGGGTCGCGCCAACGTGGCAGGGCCCGTGGTGGTGCCGCTCATCCCGCCGGACGCGCTGGGCAGCTCAGGCGGCTGCGTCGACGGCGTCGACGAGCAGCTCCTGAGGGCGATCAAGCGTCACCCCCGTGCGTACTACGTGAACGTCCACACCGCGTCGTTCCCCGACGGCGCCGTCAGGGGTCAGCTGCACCGACCCTGACATCGGGACGATCGTGGGCGCGCGCCGCGGCGGACCGGCGCGCGCCCACGCCTCTCACCTCTCCCGGTAGCGTGAGTGGTCAGGGGCGAGAGGAGACGATGTGAGGCGAGTAGCGAGATGGGCGTCGATCGTGACCGGCGCCGCGGCGATGCTCCTGCCAGCGGGCGCCGCTGTGGCGGAGGAGCGCGTCTGTCGGGGGACGATCGGCGCGAGGACCGTGGACAACCTCCGCGTTCCCCAAGGAGCGACATGCACCTTGATCGGCACCCGCGTCAAGGGGACGGTCAAGGTCGAGCGCGCGGCGACCTTGACGGCCTTCGGGATCCGGGTGATCGGCAACGTGCAGGCCGAGAACGCGCGGAACGTCGTGGTCCGCCGCTGGTCCAGGGTCGGCGGGAGCATCCAGATCGTGCAAGGCGGCGCCGCGCTGATCCTGAACACGCGTATCAACGGCGACATCCTCTTCGACGATCAGCGTCGGGCGCTCCGGGCGGGCGGGAACACCATCGGCGGCAACCTCCAGGCCTTCCAGAACACGGGCGGCGTGTCGATCAGGAACAACCGGATCGACGGCAACCTCCAGTGCAAGGAGAACCGTCCGGCGCCCTTCGGCGGTGGCAACGTGGTGCACGGGAACAAGGAGGATCAGTGCCGCCGCTTGTAAGGTCGGCGCCGCGGACACAGGCCCGCCTGAGCTCGCGTCCGCGCCGTGAGCTCGAGCCGGTCAGTCCCTCGACCGGACAGGTGCCGGTTTCGAGGTGAGCCGGAGGGCCAGCGTGCCCACGAGGACGAAGCCGAGCGCGATCGCGATCAGCATGAGCGCGTCCTCCGGCCCGGTGAAGGGGAGCGTCGGCGAGTCCCCGGGGTTCGATCCCGCGTCCCCGAGCACGTCCGGTGGGCTGGTGGAGCCGCCTCCGCCACCAACGACGGGCGGGCTCGAGCTGCTCGACGAGCTCGGGCTCGGGGAGGGCGAGGCGCTCTGCGTGGGGCTCGGCGAGGGTGAAGGACTCTCGGATGCGCAGTCGGTCAGATCGGTGAGGCCCTCGTCCGAGCGGTAGTAGCCGTCCGGCGGCAGACCGAGCCTGATGCGGTAGAAGTGCGACTCGCCCATCTCCACCACGTAGGCCCGCTCGAGTGACTCTCCGGGCGCGAGCCGTCCCGTTTCCACGGTCCGCCCGTCGATCCTGATGAGCCACGAGAGGTCGGTGTCGGTGATGTTGGTCGCGCGGACGACCGTCGTCCCGTCCTCGCAGTCACCGGTGACCACGGCGACCTCGCCGAACGGTCCCGGTTCCGCGTGCGCGGGCAGGGCGAACGCGAACACGATGAGGAACGAGATCAGCCAGACCCCGGCGGCGCGCTTCATGTCATCACCTCGATCTCCGGGGAACCCCACCGTAGCGAGCACCCCCTGCGCTCTCGAGGTGCGACCGCCGTAGGGAACACGGTGCAGGTGCGCTACCTCTCCAACGTGATCGATCCGTCAGTCCTGCGATGTCCTCCCATGTCTGCGAGGGATCCGACCTACGCCGGATGCGCCCTGGCTGTCGGCCTGGCGACCGACGGCTCATCTCGCAGATCGCTGGTCAGCCCGAGTCACCGAGATTTGGTGCCAAGGAACCATCGTGACAGGTCAAGTGGCTGCCGATACCTAGTTCCAGGTACGCACCGAGAGCCCGGATGGCTCGAGAGGGAAGGAGCGGGGGCGTGGTCGGAGCGAGAGGCTCGACGAAGGGGAGCGATGAGGCGAGTCCGATCCGCGTCCTGGTCGCCGACGACGAGGAGACGGTCGTTGACGTCCTCCGCGCGCTCATCGGATCGGACGCGTCGCTTCGCTTCGTGGGGGCCGCCCACAACGCCGAGGACGCGATCGAGCTGTCGGTCCGCGAACGGCCCGATGTCGTCCTGCTGGATGTGCGCATGCCCGGTGGCGGGGGACTGCGTGCGACACGCGAGATCACACGGCGATGCTCTCCGACGAAGGTCGTCGCGCTTTCGGCGCACGAGGATGCGGACACCGTGATCGGGATGATCAGCGCAGGGGCGAGCGCGTACGTTCCGAAGGGCGACTCGACGGACAAGATCCTGAGGACGATCCATCGAACGATCGATTCGGGATACGTGGCAGATGAAGAGACGCCTCAGATCTCGCCGATCTCTCCGATGCTGCCCCGTCGCACCCAGCAGAGCATGGCGGTCGCCAAGGCCATCCTGGAAGGCGCGATCACCGCCGAGTTCGAACCGATCGCCGACCTTTCTTCCGGTCGGATCGTCGGTCTCGCCGCACGGCCGAGTGTCGCGACCCTCCCGCTCCGTTCCTACGACACCTGGCTGGCCGATGCTGAGGCCGCCGATCTCCTCGCGGACGTGGAGCTGGCAGCGTTCCGGGCGAGCCTCCGAGCATTCCAGCTGATCCCGGAGGACCTCTTCCTCGAGTTCGACGTGACCCAGTCGACGGCCGCAGACGGACGGTTCCGGCGAGCGATCAGGAGGCCCGTCGCCTCGCGGATCGCCCTCGGATTCTCCCCCCTCTCCTCGACCGACGTGCCCGCGCTCGGGGCGGCCGATACCGGCGGGATCTTGGCGACGCTCCGCGCACGTGGTGTTCGCATCGTCTCGCGGGACTCCGGTCCTGGGCTCGCGAGCCTACGGCACCTCTCCCTCTTCGCCCCCGAGCTGGTCCGGCTGGACGAGACGCTGGTCAACGCCTTGCACCACAGCTTCTCGGGCCATTCCCTCGTGGCCGCCGTGGCAGCGTGCGCATCCGAGGTGGGGGCTCGGGTGATCGCTCCTGGTGTCACCTCTCATGAGCAAGTGCATGAACTCCGGAACCTCGGAGTCGACCTGGTGCAGGGCCCTCTCGTCGGGGAGCCCATCCCGCCTTCGGAGCTGGACGATCAGCACGAACTGTGGGAGGGGCAGGTCAAGCTGCTCGACCCTGCGGTCGATGAGGAGAGGGATCGCGTCCCTGGGTCGAGCACAACCTCGGAAGGTGGTGCCTCGTGAGACGGTGGACTGGGCGCCTTGCGCTCGCCTGGCTGGCAGCGCTTCCCCTCGCCGTCGCCGGACATCCCTCCGCTCACGCATCGTGTTCCCCGTTGGACGTCGCCTGTCACGCCGACGATGCCCTGAGCGCCGGCGAGAAGCTCGCGGACGACGCGATCGATCTCGTCGATACACCGGTCGACGACACGATCGATCCCGTCGTCGGTCCGATCGTGGACGACGTCCTTGACCCTGTCCGCGACCTCGTGCGTGGCGGTGACGTCGGCCCCCCCGATCCCGGCGACGGGGACGGCGGTGGCGGTGACCGTGGCGGACCTCCGATCGGCGAGGAGCCATCGGACTCACCGATGCCCGTTGGCCCCGACGGTCGAGGTGATGTCGTGGGCGGAAGGGGTCTCCTCGAGTTCGGGTTCACCCCTCCCGTGCCGATCGTCTCGTCGGCTTCGGGAACCGCTCCCCCCGGCCCTGCGGACCGGACCACGGGGAACCGCTTGGACGCGGCACTCGGAGGCCTTGCGCGCAGCCTGGCGATCGTGCTCGTCCTCTTCGGGCTCGCCGTTGCCTTCGTCGCGATCCAGGACCGACTCGATCGGGGCGACCCGAGGCTCGCCCTCGCGCCGGTCGAGTCCGACGTGGTGGATTTCGCGTGATCCCCCGCCGCCTCCATCGAGGCCCTCCGGCGGACCCGGTTGAGCTCCTGTCGATCACCGAACGTGGCGCCTACCTCTTCGGACTTCGACTCGGTCTGGCCGTCGTCGTCGTCTCGTTCGCCCTCATGTCCGACGATGGGCCGGCCGTCGCGGCCTGGACCACCGGAGTCACCTACCTGGCGGTCTCGCTCCTTTCCGCGGCGATCGTCCGGCGGGGAGGGCGTGCGGCGGTTCCCGTTATGCAGGGGACGCTGCTCGTCGACGGGCTGTACCTCGCAACCGGGCTCGCACTGACGGGAGGAAACGCAGAAGCCATCAGGCTCCTTCCGTGGGTGCACGTCGTCGCGGTCACGCTGCTCTGTTCCTATCGGACCGGGCTGAAGCTCGCCCTGTGGCACACGCTGTTGCTCCTCCTCGTGGTCGAAGCCTCGACCGCCGGCATCCTGCGCGCGCCGACGTCGGTCGGTGACGGCACCATCAAGGCCAACATCCAGCAAGCTGTGACGCTCTCGATCGCCGGACTCTGGGTGTTCGCGCTCGGGACCGCTCTGTTCTCAGCGGTCAGCGAGCGCCAGCTCCGGAGACAGAAGCACGACCTGTCGCGTCTCTCCGCCATGGTGGCTCGGCTCGACGCCGACCCCGAGCCCGGGGACATCCCCGATGTGGTGCTCGAAGAGTTGTGCTCGACGTTCGGCTTCTCGCGAGGCGTCCTCCTCGCATCCCGGCGTGATGATCTCCAGATCTTCGGATGGACCGGGATCGAGAGGCCGGCCGATCTCGCCACCGCGCCCGATCGGTCGATGGTCAGAGCGTGGGAGGAACGCAGGACCCAGCTCCTGCGCGCGATCGATCCCGATACGGACCCACGGCTCGCGGCGCTCATCCCGGAGGCGCGCAACGTGCTGGTGGTGCCGTTGCTCCGCGACGGGCGACAAGGGCTCGGAGTCGTGGTCCTCGAACGGGGCGGCGGGCACGCATCCATGCGCCGATGGGTGGTCGCGATGGTCGAACAGTTCGCCGAGCATGCGGCGCTCGCATTGCGCAACGCCTGGCTCACAGAGGAGCGCGAATCCCAGTTCCGAACCATCCAGAGCCTCGAGGGACGGCTCCGCGCGCACAACGAGGAACTCGAGGCGACGGTCGCCGAGCGCACCGAAGAGCTGCGTGACGTCATCACCGACCTCCAAGAGATCGACGAGCAACGGCGCCGGCTCCTGGAGCACGTCGTGCGAGCGGCGGAAGAAGAACGCACGCGGATCGCACACGACATCCACGACGATCCGGTCCAGAAGCTGGTGGCTCTGAAGATGCGACTGGAGCTGCTCCAGAAGAAGCATCCCGCATGGTCCGATCTCGACGATGCCCTCGAGGTCATGCGCGTGACCATCAAGAGCATGCGCACGTTGCTGTTCGACCTCAGCCCCCCGACGCTCGAGGAGATCGGGATCGGGTCGGCGCTCACGTATCTGCTGGACAACTCGACCTCGCTCTACGAATGGACGGTCGACGACGACGCGCTGGGTGAGGAGCCGCCGATCCAGATCTCTCTCATCCTCTATCGGATCGCCCAGGAAGCGTTCGCCAATGCCCGCAAGCACGCGGAAGCAGCACACATCCGCGTCACGCTGCAGCCTCGCGACGGTGGCACGTGGATGCAGGTCGTCGATGACGGTGTGGGATTCATGCCCCAGAACGCGCTCGACGCGACGCCCGGCCATCTCGGGCTTGCCGCGATCCGCGAGCGGGCCGAGATGGCGGGCGGCTGGTCGGAGCTGTGGAGTCTCCCGGGTCAGGGAACCACGCTCGAGATCTGGCTACCACACGAGCAGGTGGATCCGATCCCTTCCCCGCTCGAGGCCGATCCGGCGCCGGTCGCCGACGTCCTCCCGATGTCGCGCCGGGTCCCACGGGCACGGGGACGGGCGCATCCGAGAGGCGGCCAGGCGGTGCGAGCTCACGGGACCGGGAGAGGGTAGGGAGCGGATGGGACGCATCCGACTGATGCTGGCCGACGATGAGGCGCCGGTCCTCGAGGCGATGTGCCAACTCGTGTCGACGGACCGATACATCGACATCGTGGGGACCGCACGAGACGTGGGCGAAGCGATCGAGCTGGCCGAGTTCCAGGCGCCGGACGTCGCGCTCCTCGACGTCCGGATGCCTGGTGGCGGTGGTAGTCGAGCCGCTCGCGAGATCCGCCGGCGCTCGCCCGAGACCCGCATCGTCGCCTTGTCGGCGAGCACGGATCCCAGAACGGTCGCGTCGATGGTGCGCGCAGGCGCCGTGGGATACGTGGGCAAGGATCAGCCGGCCGATGAGGTCCTCCGCGCCATCCATCGGTCGGCCGATGGGCGCGCCAGCATCGCCGTCGATCGACTGGGCGAGGTGGCTGAACGGTTGGCCGAGCACCAGGCTCGTCCCGTCGCCCCCGTCCGCGACCGGAGACGCATCTCGCGGGAACGGATCGAGGAGGCGATCGACGGCGACGTGCTCGAAACGGTCTTCCAACCCATCGTGGATCTCGCGGATGGCGCCATCCGCGGGGTGGAAGCTCTCTCCCGATTCACGTCCAAGCCCCGGCGGACCCCCGAGACCTGGTTCGCCGAGGCGGCGGGGTTCGGGCTGCTGACCCAGCTCGAGCACGCCGCCGTGCTCCGGGCGTTCGACCATCTGGATGCGATCCCCGAGGACGTGTATCTCTCCGTGAACGTCTCTCCGGAAACGCTGTGCGACCCACGTCTGGAACGGGTCTTGCGATCGATCTCGGCACGCCGCGTGGTCCTGGAGCTCACGGAGCGATCACCGATCGTCGACTACGAGGACACCAGGGCGCATCTGGCCGAACTTCGCGCGCTCGGCGCGCGGCTCGCGGTGGACGACGTGGGAAGCGGATTCTCCGGACTCAGGCATGTCGTCGAGCTGTCGCCCGAATTCCTGAAGTTCGATCGGAGCCTCGTGGCCGGAGTCGACGCTGATGACACCAAGAGCGCACTGATCGCACGGCTGACCGCGTTCGCGGATGAGGTCGGCATGGTGGTCGTCGCCGAAGGGATCGAGACGGCGGGGGAGTTCGCATCCCTCCTTGGACTCGGCGTCGGGACCGGGCAGGGATTCCTGCTCGGACGCCCCGGGCCGATCCCGTCGATGAGGGATGGTGCGTGGGAATGGCCGATCCGCCGCCCTGGTGGCCGACCGACGGATGCGGCGCTACGAGCACCCATCGGACGCTAGCCCTCCAACATCGCGGGCGAGCGCCAGGCTGTGTCGAACGATCACGTCTCCCGGCTTGACGTCGACCCGACGACCCCGATACGGTTCGCACTTGCGATTCCGACCTTCTGGATGGGATCCGAGCTGATGATCCGAACGCGAACGGCAGGACAGGTGGCGGCGATGATCCCCGACCGCCTCTGCTGTCGCGAGGAGACCACCGAGGCCGACCCCGGCCTCGAACCCCTCGCTCGGCCGTAGCGTTCCGACGTTCGCAGCACCACCCGGCCGCCGCGAGGCGGCCGTTCCCATCTCCCAGGAAGGCATCGTCGATGGCATCCATCCAACGCGCGGCTCCCCGACCCACGGGTCAGGGGCAGTGGGCGCTCGCCTACCGCGAACCGCTGAACAGCGCAGAACAGATCAAGAAGGAGGCCGAGCCGCTCGAGGTACGCGAGCGCATCGAGCGGATCTTCGCGCCGGGTGGGTTCCGCTCGATCGGCAAGCAGGACCTGCGCAATCGGATGCGCTGGTGGGGGCTCTACACCCAGCGCAAGCAGGGGCTTCCCGGGGAGCGGACCGGCAGCGCCGAGCCGGAGGAGCTCGAGGACGAGTTCTTCATGATGCGGATCCGGATCGACGGCGGCCGACTGACCGCCGAACAGCTCCGGGCGATCGCGTGGGCGAGCGAGACCCACGGCCGCGACCTCGCCGACGTGACGGACCGCCAGAACGTGCAGCTCCATTGGATCCGGATCGAGGACGTGCCGGCGATCTGGGAGAGGCTCGAATCCACGGGCCTCACGACGGCGGAGGCCTGCGGGGACACCCCGCGCGTGATCCTCGGGTGCCCGCTCGCCGGGATCGACGCCGACGAGGTCCTGGACGGCTCCGGCGCGATCGCCGAGATCCGCGACCGATTCGTGGGCACGACCGAGTTCTCGAACCTGCCGCGCAAGTACAAGTCCTCCATCAGCGGCTGCGCCGTTCGCTGCACGGACCCGGAGATCAACGACGTCTCCTTCGTCGGCGTCGACCACCCGGCCCTCGGTCCGGGCTACGACCTGTGGGTCGGGGGCGGGCTGTCCACGAACCCGATGTTCGCGCAGCGACTCGGCGCGTTCGTGGAACCCGAGCGCACCGCCGAAGCGTGGCGGGCGGTGACGTCGCTCTTCCGCGAGTACGGGTATCGGCGCTCCCGCAATCGCTCCCGGCTGAAGTTCCTGGTGAGGGACTGGGGCGCCGACGCGTTCCGCCGTGTGCTCGAGGAGGAGTTCCTCGACTCGCGGCTCCCCGACGGCCCGGCTCCGGCGCCGGCACCGATGCCCCTCCGCGATCACGTGGGCGTGCACCGCCAGATCGACGGACGTGCCTACGTCGGCTTCGCGCCGAGGGCCGGACGTGTGAGCGGCCATCAGCTGCGGCTGGTGGCCGACCTCGCCGACCGGTTCGGCAGAGGGCGGATCCGTACCACCTCCCGGCAGAAGTTCGTGATCGTCGACGTGGAGCCGGCTGCGGCGCCCGAGCTGGCAGCACGGTTGGACGATCTGGACCTCCCCTCCTCGCCGAGCCCGTTCCGCAAGGGCGTGATGGCGTGCACGGGGATCGAGTTCTGCAAGCTCGCGATCGGCGAAACGAAGGGTCGGGCCCGCTGGCTCGCCGAGGAGCTGGATCGCCGCCTGCCGGGGTTCGGCGAGGAGATCCGCGTGCACGTGAACGGCTGCCCGAACTCCTGCGCGCGCTTCCAGGTCGCCGACATCGGCCTGATGTCGGCGCTCGCGAAACGTCCCGACGGCACGAGGTCGGATGCGTTCCTCGTCCACCTCGGTGGAGCCATGGGGGAGGGGAGCGACGATGAGGGCTCCTTCGGCAGGAAGGTGAAGGGCGTCCGCGTCCTCGGCGAGGACGCCGCCGACTACGTCGAGGCGCTGATCCGGCGCTACCGATCGAGACGAGGCCCCGCGAGTCCCAGCTTCTCGGCGTTCGTGCGAGGGCTGGACGATGACGAGCTCACCGCGTTCGCGACCCCGGACCGAGGCCGATGAGCGTCCCGACGCCGCGGGCCGTCCCGTTCTATTGCCCGTTCTGTGGCGAGCAGGACCTGCGGCCCGCCGACCCATCCGGCTGGCGGTGCGAGAGCTGCGAACGGATCTTCGAGCTCCGGCTCCTCGCTGTGGGGAGTGCGTCCTGATGGGCGACCGGGACCCCGTCCGCCGCTCCACCAGCCCATCCTGCCGCTGTTCGACGAGGAGGAGCTATGGATCGCACGGGCCGCGGAGCGATTCGAGGACGCCGAGGCCGAGTACCTCCTCGCCTGGGCGCTCGAGCGGTTCCATCCGCGTCTCGCGATCAGCGCGGCAGGAGGCGTCGACGGGATGGTGCTGATCGACATCGCGTTGCGCCTGCGCTCTGACGTGCGTGTCTTCACCCTGGACACCGGCCGGCTGCCGGCCGAGACCTACGCGCTGTTCGAACGCGTCCGCGAGCGGTACGGGATCGCGGTCGAGTTCGAATACCCCGAGACGGACGCCGTCGCCGCCGTGGTGACCGACCACGGTCCAAACCTGATGTTCGGCGGCTTCGATCGCCGCCTCCGGTGCTGCGAGATCAGGAAGGTGGAGCCCCTGAAGCGGAAGCTCTCCACGCTCGATGCATGGGTCGCGGGCCTGCGGCGTGAACGATGGCGCAGCCGCAGGAACATCGCCAAGGTGGAGCTCGACCGCGATCACGGCGGGATCGTGAAGCTGAACCCGGTGGCCGACTGGACCCTCGATCGCGTGTGGGACTACGTCCACGAACACGACGTCCCCTCCCACGCGCTGTTCGATCAGGGCTACACGTCGGTCGGTCGCGCGCCGTGCACGCGGGCCGTCGCTCCGGGCGAGCCCGAGCGCGCCGGCCGCTGGTGGTGGGAGCAGGAGACTGACAAGGAGTGCGGGATCCATGGCTCGGTGGGACTGCTCGGCTCCGCGACCGATCGCGAACGCGCGGCGGCGATGCGCGACGTCGATGGCCGCGAGCGACAGGGGGCTGCCGGATGAGCTTCGGCTTCCCGGCGATGCTCGAGCTCGGCGGCCGGCGCTGCGTCGTGATCGGCGCTCAAGCCATCCGCGAGGGCAAGGTCGAGGGGTTGCTCGCGGGCGGTGCGGACGACGTCTCGGTGATCGAGCCGAGCCTGGATGGCCGGTTCGGTGGCGTCGCCGGTGTGCGGACCGAGCGGCGCGCGTGGCGACCCGATGACCTCGACGGAGCCTTCCTCCTCGTCGCCTCCTCCGACGACGCGACCGAGCGAGCCGCGATCGCCCGGGAGGCCCGGCGCCGCGGCGGGCTCGTCAACGTCATCGACGACGTCCCTGGGTGCGACTGGGCGGCGCCGGCGATCGTTCGCCGGGGGGATCTCGTCCTGGCGGTCGGAACCGGTGGGGTCTCACCCGCGGTCGCGCGGCTCGTCCGCGAGGAGCTCCGGGACGGGTTCGGGCCGGAGTGGGCGGAGATCCTGCGCATCGTCGGCGAGGTGCGCCGGGAGACGCTCCCCGCGCTTCCGGGTCTGGCCGATCGCGCGCGGCGGTGGCGAGAGGCACTCGATTCGGAGGAGGCGGTCCGGCTGGTCCGGGAGGGACGCGGCGACGACCTGCGGGCGACGCTCCGAGGGCGGCTCCTCGGCGAGGTGGCCTCCCCATGACGGGGCGGGTCGTCCTCGTCGGCGCGGGTCCCGGCGACCCCGGCCTCATCACCGTCCGCGGCGCCCGCGCGCTGGTCGCGGCGGACGTGGTGGTGTTCGACCGGCTCGTCGCGCCCGCCCTCCTCGACCTGGCGCCGGCGAGGGCCGAGCGGATCTACGTGGGCAAGGAGCCGGGAACCGCCGCCGTCCCGCAGCGAGAGATCGAGCGGCTGCTGGTCGACCGTGCCCTCGGTGGCTCCGTCGTGGTTCGGCTGAAGGGCGGAGATCCATTCGTCTTCGGACGGGGCGGCGAAGAGCTCACGGGTTGTGCCGCCGCCGGGATCCCGTGCGAGGTGGTCCCGGGCGTGTCGGCGGCCGTCGCCGCCCCCGCTGCCCTGGGCATCCCGGTCACGCACCGCGGCGTTGCTCGATCCTTCGCGGTCGTGACGGGTTCGACGGCCCACGACGCCGAGGTGGATCTCGCTCACGTCGCCGGCGCCGACACGATCGTCGTGCTGATGGCCGCGGGCCGCCTCGCGGAGACGTGCGCCGGCCTCATCGCTTCCGGCCGCCCAGCCGAGGAGCCAGCCGCGATCGTCCAGTGGGCGTGGACGCGAGATCAACGCTCGGTCGTCGGGGTGCTGGCTGACCTACCGACCCTCGCCGAGCGGGCGAGCGTCGGCCCGCCGGCCACGCTCGTGGTTGGTCGGGTGGTGGCCCTGGGGCTCGAGACGACGGCATCCCGTCCAACCGCGAGGACGCACGCACGCACGCTGCCTGCTGTGTAGCGGGGCGCCCCGCGGGGGGCGCCACCCCCCGTCACGCGAGTGGGGACCGTCGGTACTCGAAGTGGTTCCCGTCGGGTACCACGAACGACCCTCCCCAGAGGAAGCCCCACCGCTCGAGGATCGAGACCAACCTCGGATCCTGATGGGGAGCGCTGCCGTAGTAGTTGCCGACGAGGTTGGTATCGAAAGCGATGCCCCACGAGTGGTGGGACAGCATCGCCGTGGGATCTCGGTTGATGAACTTCGGCACGAAGCATCCATGGAACGACCGGATCAGGTGAGCGAGCCCCTCCGTCCGGAGCTCGTGCATCGCCGCACGTAGCTGGAACACGACCCCACGGTGGCAGGTCACCTCCCCGAGCGGCGGGATCCGGGTGGTCACGATGTGTTCCCGAACCCAGGCTGGGTCCACCGCGACGTCCCCCGAGCGCAGGTCGTCGGGTCGCGCCGCGAACTCGCCGAACAGGATCTTGAGCAGCACCGGCGGCAGGACCGCATCGCCCGCGCGGAAGTACGGCGTCTCGCCTGGCGCGCGCACCTGGACACGGGCGAGAGCGCCGAGCTCCTCCGGCACCATCGGTGCGAGCTCCCCCCTGAGCTGCCGCGACGTGAGCGGGCGATCCGCGGCCGGCTGGATCAGCAGGTAGCGGTTCCGGTCGATACCGATCCGGCGTCCGGTCTCCTCAGACACCAGGAGCTCCGCTGCTCCCATCAGCTCGTCGGGGAGGACCGCCGCGATCCGGATGCGCTCCGCGTGGTCCCCTCGGCGGAACTCGAGGATCGCGCCAGGACCGAGTCTCCGGAGGGAAGCCGAGCTGGACCCCAGGACCCCATCGCCGTCCTCGATCGCACCGAGCACGCCACGATCCGGCGGAGGAAGGAACGCCGCGAACGTCGTCGGGTCGACCGCCGCTGCGTCGACCGGATAGAGGTAGGGTCGCGGCGCTCGGTCCACCAGCTCGCCCGTCACGCTCCAGGTGCGCGACAGCCAGACGTTGTCCTCGGCGACGATCGCGAGGTGTCCGACCTCGGGGAGCCGCCGGACTCGCGCCGCGAATCCGGAGGGCAGCCCCCGGGGTATCCACGCGAGGAACGTCTCGGCACGTGTCGGACGTGTGACCGGGAGGGGCAGTGCGTCTTCTGGCCGGCTCGGCGCTTCCATCGTCCGTGCCTGGATGCCGAGGGTGATCAGGCCTCCCAGCATCACGCCGACGAGCGCCCCAACCACGGACGTCACGGTCCGACGACTCATCGCCCGGCCACGGTCACGGCGGACGCGATAGCGATCAAGGTTCGGAGGCCGAGCTCGCCTTGCAGTGAGTGGTACGAGCCATCGTCGATCCACTCGAGCTGCGATCGCGCCGGCGTCCACCGGCCGGTCCCGTCGACACCGGGACCGAGCCGGATCCTCGACTGGGCGGCCGAGGAGGGTCGAGGGAGCACGGCGCCCGGTTCCACGTGCAGCGTGATCGGTCCGCCTGCGGCGTCCATGTCGAGACGACGCAGATGCAAGGTCACGGCCCGGATCGCAGAGCCGGCCGAGGAGATCTCGGCGCTCGCTGCCACATACCCGGGCGGCAGCTCGGAGAGCAACGACGGGTGGAGATCCGCCGCCTCGAGCGCCTCCTCGACGGGCACGCGCCGGATCTCGAGGCCCTTCGACGACTGCGTCCGCCACGAGGCGGGGAGCGGCTCACCTAGGAGCGGCAGCGATGCGGCGATCGCCAGCAGGCGTTGCCGAGGCAGGTTGCTCTCGAGGTAGAGGTCCTTGGCCGATGCGTGGATCGCCAGTCGCCGCCCGAACCCCTCTCCGGCGGGCTCGTAGTACCCGACGCCACCTCCGGGCAGGTCCACGCGTTCCGCCGCCGCATCGACCGGTCCGAAGGGCCCGGGGCCCGTCCAGTCCGCGCGCTCCCCGACCTTGAGGTAGTCGAGGCCGTCGGCGTAGACGAGGAGCGTGCGGGGCGTGATGCGGGTCGGCCAGGGTGGCGTCTGAACGGACACGAGCGAGAGATCCTCCGGCGCGGCGGGCGTCGCCGGCGAATAGCCGATGCGATCGGCGACCTCCTCCAACGAACGGGTCGTCGGCTGTCGCGCTCCCGGGATCCGGAACAGCCCGTCGTCGGGGAACTCGGTCGACCACGACACCATGCGGACGTCCAGGATGGGATCTTCCGGAGATTCCGACGGCAGCCCGAATCTGAGCTCCCACTCCCGACGCTCCTCGGAGACCGAGGGGTAGACCACGTAGCGCAGCGGCAGCCACGAGCTCGAGTCGAGCCACAGCAGGACGCGATCGCGTTCGAAGAACGGACGCCAGGTGCCACCGAGCCGACGGAACGGGAACATCGCCTCCGCCCGGGAGAAGGACAGGCGGAGCCGGACGGCTCGGCGGCCGGCGACGTCGTCGGTCCCGATCACCTCCACGCCGTGCGGCGAGCCGAACGTCGTCACGGGCAGGATCAGGTCCGCCGGGAGCGGGGCCGCCGCCGAGAACTCCGAGAGCCTGGTCACGGTGGCGCGGGTTCGGGGACAGACATCCGGTGCGAGGTCGCCGGGACAACCGGATGGTCCGGACACGAACGTCGTCGTGACGTTCTGGACGTAGAGGAGGTCGGTCGGCGTCCACGATCGCGTCGGATACCGCGTCCGGTCGTGCACCTCCATCCGGAACCGCTGGGGCGAGAGGAAGGCGACGTCCATCTCGAGCCGTCGCTCCGGGACGTCCGACGAGAGGCCGAGCTCCCGGATCGCGTACGTTGCCTGGAAGGCGTCGAGAGCTGGAGCGGCGTTCCTGACGCTGCGGACCACGGCGGCGGCCGCGATTGGCCGGTCCGTCGGTCGTTGCCAGGGCCCTCCGACGAGCAGGCTGCCGATCACCACGCCGACGATCGCGGCGGCGGCCGCCGGCGCGAGCCGGAACGGTCGACGATGCCGGGGGCGGTACGGGTGGGCGCGGTTCGGCAGGACCGCCAGCGACGGCGCCGTGGCCACCGCACGCCGCGGCTCCGTCGCGACCGCCGACATGATCGGCGTCACGAGATCGGGGACGGGCTCGGCCGGTCGGATCCGGACGGCGCCGCGGACCCACGTCGCTCGCTCCGAGAAGCGGGTGCACGTGGCACAGCTCGACGAGTGCGCGAGGGCGGCTTGCAGCTCCCCCGCGCCGACGCGCTCGCCGTCCATCCGGGCGGAGAGCACGAGTTGGGCCCGGCTGCAGTTCACGTCGCCTCCTCTTCCTCGGCGATGGCGTGACAGAGGGCTTCCCGGGCCCGGAACATCCGGCTCTTCACCGTGCCGACCGCCACGCCGAGCACGTCGGCGGTCTCTTGGTACGACAGCCCGAACACCTCCACGAGGAGGAAGGCCTCGCGGTGCTCGGTCGAGACCGCGCCGAGCGCCGCCGAGAGCTCGACGCGAGCCGAGGCATCGGCGACGCTGCCCGGCCACGTGCGGTCATCGAGCGGGGACCACGACCGCCGCTCCCGTCGGAGGGCGTCCATCGCGCAGTTACGCACGATCGCGAAGAGCCAGGACCCGAACTTCCGGTCGCCTCGGAAGGTCCCAACGAACCGGTAGGCGCGGAGGAACGCCTCCTGCGTGGCGTCCTCCGCGAGCTGGGGGTCGCCGATGAGGTACCGAGCGAAACGGTAGGCGTCGGCCTGGAACTCGCGGACCAGGTCCTCGAAGGCGAGGAGGTCGCCGTGACGGGCTCGCTGAACGATGCGTGGATCCGGATCCCGCATCCGCTTCCTCTCAGCCGTTCTCGACACCGAAGCCTAGGCACCCCGGGCTCCGCGCGCACCTCTCCGGAGGTCCGCCGGTCCCCGCTGGCACGCGTCCGTCCATCTGGGAGGTGACCGAGCCGAGGGCCGAGCGGTTCCCTCCGCACCTACCGGCTCGGCGTGGCGATGTGCACGATCGACTCGATGTGCCCGACGTCGAGCTCGCCGAGGGGGTCCCCAGTGTCGGTGTCCACGATCGCGATCGCATCCGGTAGGGCCGCATACAGACGGCCTCCGTCGTCGGAGAGCCCGAGCTCGGCGACGGCCTCGCCTATCGACCACCGGTCGCGCACGGTGAAGGACCCCACGTCGATGCCGTAGACCACCGCGTCGTTCCGTGCGGAGGTCACGAACAGGGTTCCGCCCTCAGGGCTCATGACCGCGGCTGTGCGTCCTCCTTCGCCGGACCCGAGGTCGATCGTCGCCCTCCTGACGATCCGCATCGAGCGCGTGTCGAGCTGGGCGATGCGGCCGCGGACGGAATCCACGACGTAGAGCTGCGTCCCGTCGGGGGATGGCGCCATCGCTTGCGCGGAGGCCGGCTGCCCCCACAACACCCGCGGGAGCCCGGCGCAGAACGCCCAGCCGTCCCGGAGGTTCAGCACGTGGACGAAGCTCACCTCGTTGCCGCCGTAGCTCTCGGTCTGCCAGTGGTCGTGGAAGTGCGCCGCCTTGCGGTTCGTGTACAAGGTGTAGAGCTGCTCGGAGGCAGGGTCGAAGACCTGCGAGAGCCGGACGCCCGGCATCCGCTCCGGTGGGCTCTTGAACCGACCGAAGACCGCGTGAACCCCGCCTTCCCGGAGATCCAGGTACGTGACGCGATACACGGAAGGCGCCTCCGCAGGGAGGTATTGGATCAGGAAGAGTCGGGAGTCGTCGACGGAGAACGCCTCCGGCTCGAAGTTGCCCGTCAGCCGGTACCGGCGAGGCGCGGCATCGCCGGTCGGGTCGACCACGACGATCGTCGTGCGGCTGCGCGGGATCGCATCCGATGGATCGAGGCCCTCCGGCAGGGGGCTCATCAGCGCGACGGCGCTGCCGGTGGTCGACGCGACGCGCGCCTCCAGCCTGCCGTCGATCGTTCTCGCGCTCAGCACCTCGCCCGACGCGGTGTCACGCGTGCGCAGCGTCGTCAGGCCGGCGGCGGAGGCTGTGGCGTAGAGGCGCGAGCCGTCGGGCGACGGGATCTCTCCGGCATCGGCCGCGAGGACGGCCCCGGTGCGCGCGTCGACGATCATCGAGCCCATCTCCGATCCCAGGGCCACCACATCGAGGATCGCTGGGCCCGCGGGTCGCGTGGGCCCATCGATGCCGGCCGTGCATCCGACGAGCAGGAGCACGCCGACGATCATCCGAGCTCTCATGTCGCCCTCCTTCGCGAGTGCGTTCTCCGTCCGGTCTCGTTCGATGTACCGCCGGCCGGACCTGGAAGTTCCGCGGAACTTCCGGAGAGCTCGTTCGGTCTAGCCGTCGACCGTTCGATCGAGGAGGACGTGATGCGAGGAAGACGATCCCTGGTGCTCATCGCGACGATCGGTACGCTGGGTGGGCTTCCGGTGGACGCCGCGGCGAACGGAGGCGCCTACCTCGACCTCGACCGGACGCACTACCTGCCCGGCGACACCGGGATCGCGAGCACCTACGTGCGCATCCCGGAGAAGCGCCGGTCGCTGCTCGATGCGGGGCCCTTCTACCTGTTCCTGCTGCCTCGCGGCGCGGTGCTCGATGAAGGCGAAGCGATCCCGACCGGCGCCATGAGGCTCGGAACGTTCGAGTTCGAGCAGGAGAAGGGGGCCAGCTTCGAGCTGCGCGCGCCGTTCACGATGCCCGAGGTGGCGTCCGGCTACTACGACATGGGCGTGTGCAACGACCCGTGCACGATCACCGGCTTCCGCGAGGGGCTGTCCGGAGCGGTCTCCGTGGTGGCGACGCGCCGGGAGGCGCAGCTGCTGCGGGAGAACGGACGCCTGGGCGGCCGGGTGTTCGGCTTCCGTCGAGAAGCGCGCCGAGCCGAACGTCGGCTCGAGCAGATCGATGCCCAGCTCGATGTGCAGCTCGGATTCGCACGGTCGGAGCGCGAGCGACTGACCGGAGAGATCGCTCGCCTGGAGGAGCAGCTCGCGTCGGCCAGGAGTGAGGCGGCGGCCGCCGAGTCGCGCCCGGCGTTCGATCCCCAGGTCATCGGGGCGATCTTGCTGCTGACGGGGGTCGCCGCCGTCCTCGCCTTCCGTCGGCGGCGGATGACGACCGAGCTGTCGTCACTCGATGCGCTCGAAGACATCGCCGAAGCCTCCTTCGTGAGCCGCGGCCCCGAACAGCGTGAGGGGAACAGAGGCGTACCCGTCGGCTCCTTCGACGACCGCCCCTGACGTCGCCCCTCGGATCACGGCGTTGTTCAGGGGAGGACGTCGAAGACGAAGACGGCGCGCCTGAGCGGGTCGCCGCTCGAGCGACCGTCGTAGCCGTCGAGCACGTAGAACCGATCGTCGATCAGGTCGACCGCTCGGCTGTCCTTGACCTGGAACGGCGTGAGGTCGAAGGTCCATCCCGCGACGAGCGTCTTGCGCTCCCAGTCGACGCGACGCAGCGACTCCGCGTTCGTCGTGACGAACAGGTCGTTGGAGGAGAAGTCTATCCCGGTGATCCCCCGAAGGCTCCGCACCTTGAAGACGGGGCCTGCGGTGTTCGACACGTAGTCATAGGAGCGGAGCTGCGCGCCCACACCGACGTAGACCTTCGCATCAGCGCTGTTCCAACCGGCTGCCGTGTAGTTCGCGCCGCTCGCCAGGGGCTGGAACGAGTCCACGTGCAGGGCTCCGCCGGAACCTCGCACCAGGCGGAACGCGGTCGGCAGGACGGAGGAGGCGCAGCAGGGGCCGGAGAAGACGTAGAGGATGTCGTTCGCCTCGTCGTAGGCCAGGCTCTCGAAGTCCCGGATCCGGTTGGAGCCTGCCGTCGAGCCGCCCCCGAACCGCGCGGCGGCTTCGAAGGTGCTACCGCTGATCTTCCGCTTCAGGGTCCCCGTGGCCGGGTTCACCTCGTAGATGGCCCGGCCGTTGTCGTCGGCTAGCCAGAGGGAATCGTCCCTGGCTACGTACGCGCTTCCTTCCGCGTCGCGCATCGAGATGGCAGATCCCGCGAAGGGTGAGGTTCGGATCGTCCTCGCGAGACGCAGCTCCGGATCGGACGTGGTGGGAAGCGACGCGAGAGCCGGAGCCGATGCGACCAGGACGCCGAGCAGCGCGAGCGACAGGAGACCACCCGACCGGACACGAACGAAACCGCGCAGGGTCACCACGTCGCCTATTCGCAGCTCGCGTTCCGAACGTCGATCCGGTCGCGGTCTGAGGATCGATCGGCCCCGACGCCGCAGTTGATGAGATCCCTCGCGCCGTCGCTCGTGTGGAAGATGTCCTTCCCCAGGGAGCCGATGACGCTGTCGCGGCCCCCGTTGTCCTTGATCGTGTCGTTCCCGGGTCCGCCGTTGACGGCGTCGTTGTGGCTGTTCCCTCCGTTCAGTACGTCGTGGCCGCTGCTCCCGCTCAGGATGCTGGCATTGAGCTGCCCACCGACCAAGGTGTCGGCGAACGCCGTGCCGGTCACCCGTTCGACGTTCGCACGCACGTCGTCGCCCTCCGCGGCTCCACCCTGCCCGTCACCACCGGGGACGTTCTGGTTGACCTTGACCCCGCCGGTCCGGCCCTGGTAGCTGACCCTGTCGTCGATGCCGGGCCCACCGTCCAGGATGTCGGCCCCGACTCCTCCGTTCAACCTGTCCGCGTCTCCTTCGCCGAACAGTTCGTCGTCACCGTCGAAACCGTTCAGCGTGTCGTTCCCGAGTCCACCCATCAGCGTGTCGTTGCCCGTGTCCCCGTCGTCCACCGCGGGGGTCGGATCCACACCGCCACTCAGGCGGTTGGCGACGGTCGATCCCGTGATGGTGTCATCGTCCGGTCCTCCGATGACGTTCTCGACGCTGATGGACACGTTGTCGTTCTCGCCCAGCTCGCCGTCGTTGGCGCCTCCACCGATCGTCATGACCACCGGCCCGGCGGCGCTCGAGTAGTCCACCGTGTCGACATCATTTCCGCCGTTCAGGATGTCCCCGCCGGGACCGCCGCTCAGTGTGTCGTCGCCGTTGCCGCTCACGAACCTGTTCGCGTTCGCGTCGCCGGTGAGGGTGTCGTTGCCGTTAGCGGTGGTGACGTCCTCCGTGCCGACGTTGTCGTTCTCGCCCACGGCGCCGTCGTTCGCGATGCCGTCCAACGAGACGATCCGATCCGGGATGCCGTCGTAGTCGGCGGTGTCGGTGTCGGCTCCGCCGATCAGGATGTCGTCGAGGCCCTTGCCGTCGAGGGTGTCGTCTCCGGCTCCTCCATCCAGGATGTCCGCCTGTGACCCACCGTTGAGCGTGTCGTTCCCGTCCCCACCCGAAACGTCCAGCGGCTCACCCAGGCCCGCCGTCAGGAGGATGTCGTCCCCCGCGGCCAGGATCACGTCGATGACCGTGACCCCTCCGATCGGTTTGGCGCATCGGACCCCACCGACGACGTCAGGGTCGACCTCGCACCCCGCGCCCGGCGTGACTCCCTGGCTATCCACCACCGTGACGAAGCTGGCCGAGTCGCCGATGCTCACCTCGCTCACGAGATCGTCCGCGGTCACCGTGACCGTGCCGGGGTCCCCGACGAGCATCACCGTGGTCGCGGCGGCGAAGGCAGCCGTCGGCAGACCGAAGACGGCCATCAGCGCGAGCACCATCCCTGCCCACGAGAAGCGCTTCAGCGCAGACGATGAAACGCGAAACCCATCACTCATCTGTCAAGCCTCCTGTTAGGGATCGTCACCGGCGGGACCTCATCTCACCGCCGAGGCAGCCGATGGCGCGGAACGCAACCCCTCCTAGATATCACCTGAGCCGGCTCGGCGGGAAGAGACCAACGGCCTAAATGCCGGATCTCCCGAAGATCCCACCGACGGCATCGAGGATCGCCCCGAGCGTATCGCAACGCCGGCAAGGTCCCCATCGCCCATCCATGGTGTCGGGTTCACCCGTCATCCCGCGATCGCGGGAGCCCGCGGCGTAGGACCTCGGCGAGGACGACCGCGTCGTTGTGGTCCCGATCACGCGCGGAGTAGACGAGCGTCAGTGTGCCTTCCCGTGCCCGGCGCCGGAGCTCTTTGAGCCGAGGCCGTTGGTCGCGGAGCTCATCGAGATAGCGGCGGCGGAATTCCTCGAAGCGACCTGGGTCGTGCCCGAACCATCGGCGCAGGCTGGTGCTGGGCGGTAGTTCCCGGTCCCATCCGTCGAGTTCGGCCCGGTCGCGCGAGACCCCGCGCGGCCAGAGTCGGTCGACCAGGACGCGATATCCGTCCGAGGGTGCTGCCGGCTCATAGGCGCGTTTCAAACGCACGTCCACGTTCATCCACCCCGTCTCACGACGCGAAGGTCCAGTCCGGCTGCTTAGCGGCATAGGTGAGGTCGTACCGGAACCTGTTGGTCGTGGGATCCCAGTCCACGATCTTGTGGAAGGGAAGGTCCCGCGGCAGAGGACACGACGTGCCGACATGAGCGTGGAACTCGTCGGCGAAGACCTGCACCAGGCTCTGGATCAGGAGACTCTCTCCCGTCGGGAGCGCGCACTTCTGTCCGTCGGTGGAGCTCCTGGCTCGCATCAGGATCAGCTCGAGGTCCGGGGCGCGACCCCGAAGTTCGATCTCATCCAGCGCTCTCGTGACCTCGCCGGTGCCGAACTTGCAGGCCGGACACTGAGCGCATGACTCGACCCAGAGGAAGCGAGAGTAGAGGTACGCCGCACGAACCATGCACGCGGTGTCGTCGAACACCGCGAACCCGCCGGCGCCCAGGCTCGAGCCGGTTTCGCGCATCGAGTCGAAGTCCATCGGTGTGTCGAGTTGCTCCGGGAGGATGACCGTGTTCGAAGCCCCCGGGAAGATGGCCTTGATCGAACCGCCCTCCCTCGGACCTCCCGCCTGGTCCTCCATCAGGGAACGAAGGGGTGTTCCGAGCGGCAACTCGAAGACGCCCTCACGCCGGACGTCCCCGCACACGGTGAAGACCATGGTGCCCGGTGAGGTCTCCGTTCCGTTCGCTCGCAGCCAGTCGGGACCATCCGCCAGGATCCGTGGGACGTTGGCCAGCGTCTCGACGTTGTTCACGAGGGTGGGGTTGTCCTTGGGGGGCGTTGCGAACAACCCGAGCATGAACGGGCGCGCGATCCTGGGCAACGGCGGGCGGCGTTCGATGACCTCCTCGAGGCCCGTCTCTTCGCCGAACAGGTAGAGGTCCGGCCCGAGAACCACGTCGATCGTGGTGCCACCGAGCGCGTCGGCGGATCGCATCTCCTCCAGGGCTCGGCCGACCGTCCGGACCTCCTCGGCGAACGCCTCCTTGATGCCGATGTAGCAGCGCTCGGCGCCGACCGCGTACGCCGCGATCGCGAGGCCTTCCAGGACCTGATACGGGTTGGTCCGGAGGAGGGACCGATCCTTGAAGGTTGCAGGTTCCCCTTCAGCCCCGTTGCACACGGCGAACCTCGTCCCCGTCCCGGTCGTCCGGATCGATCGCCACTTCTCGCCGGTGGGGAAGCCCCCGCCGCCTCGGCCACGGAGGCCGCTCTTGGCAACCTCCTCGATCACCGCCTCGGGGGAGGCACCCAGCGCAACTTCGAGGCCACGGCCTCCGCCCGACGCCAGATACTCGGGCAACGTCGTGACCGTCTTCTCGAGGAGTGCCACGTCGCCAGCGTAATCGAGCCCGGCTCGCGCGGAGCAGCTCGAGCTCCGCGCCGGCGACGCCCGGCGGCCGTCCAGGCCGCCGGGCGCTCGCCACCGGATCCTCAGGCGAACTTCTGGGGGAACTGCCTGATGATCCCCTTCGACAGCATGTCGGCCATCGCGAGGATCTCGGTCTCGACGGCGTCGTAGTCGGCAACGCTCGCGGGGTAGTCGCCTCCGAGCTGGTGGGCAGCCTCCTCAAGGGTCAGGTCGAGGTGGTGCCTCATCATCATCCGCATCTCGGCGAGCGGCCAGTGGTTCGGGTTCGCGTCGTGAAGGAACCGGGCGATCTGCCTCGCGTTCCTGTACCAGGAGTCACTCGCATCCTCGAATGCCGGGGTGTCGCCGGCCTTCGCGGCCACCAGCACATCTGCTGCCGTGAGGATGTGCTCCCTGAGCAAGCCGGCGAGTCGGTTCCCGGCCCTCTCGCCGTAGAACGGCTTGACGGCGTCCCCGATGTCGACCTGATTCCGCAGCAGCCGATCCGTGGTCGCCTGCAGGTCCGGTAGGTCGGCAGCGAAGCTCACGATGAACAGACGGGTCCAGGTCACGTGGTCGACCCAGAGCCGGCGCATCCCGTCGTGGAACTCGCCTTTCTCGACGACCCGCGACGTCGTCGCCGCCACCTCGGATCTCGTGTCCGCCGTAGCGAACGACGTGATCCCGAGCGCGAGTGCGGCGGCCGTCGCGACCGCCAACGATGCCGCGATCCCGCGTTGCCAGATCCTTCCCCTGGGAGCCATCGACTCCTCCTTTCCTCCTAACACCAACGTCCGCTGGTGTTACGGGGAGGGTCTATCACCCCGAAGGGGAAGCCGTCAAGTCCTTATCTCCAAAAGTTATTGGCGTAAGTGCGCCTCGAAGAGGATGGCTGTACTAAGACCCACTCGATTTGGTGTAATATCCGAACGTGCTGTCCAACCTGAGACGCGACGCGAAGGCCCTCGGAGCGCTGGAGGACGAGCTCCGTCGGACGCTCTACGTCTACGTTCGCGCGCAAGGACGCCCGGTCAGCCGTGAGGAGGCGGCCGAGGATGCCGGGATCTCGCGGAAGCTGGCGGCGTTCCACCTGGACAAGCTCGTCGATCGCGGCCTTCTGATCCACTCGTACGCCCGGCCGGCCGGCCGCGGAGGTCGCGGTGCCGGTCGCCCCGCGAAGTATTACGAGCCGTCGGATCGAGAGATCGGGGTCACCATCCCCGAGCGGCGCTACGACCTGATGGGGTCGGTGTTCCTGCGAGCCCTCCGCTCGAAGAGACAGGGGGAGGAGGGAGAGGAGGCGGCGCGGCGAGCCGCCGGGGAAGCAGGCCTGGAGATGGGCCGGAGGGAGCGTGAGCGCCGCGAGATCCCGCCGCCGGGAGCCGAGCGTGCGATGGCGGCAACCGCTCACGTCCTCGAGGAAACCGGGTACGAGCCCTACAAGGACGACCGAGGTTGCCTGCGTCTGCGGAACTGCCCGTTCCACGCGCTGGCGGAACAGGAGCGTGCTCTCGTATGCGGCATGAACGAGCGTCTGATCGAGGGGATCGTCCGGGGATTGGGGAACGAGACGATCGAGATCGTGCCGGAGTTCGTGCCGGGGGAGTGCTGCGTCAGGGTCGACCCCCCGGGACGCTGACCCGATCCGAACAGGTTTCCGGCTCCGCTTTCCCTTCGCTACGCTCGACGAAGGGCGCGCCTCCGTAGCAGTAGCATCAGATGGTGCCGGAAAGCGACGCCGCCGTCGGTCGGCTCGAACGAGTCGGGGGTGAGTCATGAATCCGCTCCTCCAGCTCCGCGAGGCGGGGCAGGGTGTCTGGCTGGACTTCCTGCGGCGGAGCCTCATCACCGGAGGCGGACTGGAGCGACTCGTCCGCGAGGATGGCGTGAGCGGGCTGACCTCCAATCCGAGCATCTTCGGGAAGGCGATCGGGAGCTCCACCGACTACGACGAGGCGATCCGTGCGATCGCCGAGAAGGACGGGCGGAACGCGATCGAGGTCTTCTATGATCTCGCGCTCGCCGACGTCCAGATGGCGGCAGACGTCTTCCTCCCCGTTTATCAAGAGACACGTGGCGCCGATGGGTTGGTGTCCTTCGAGCTCGAACCGCGGCTCGCGCATGACACCGACGGCTCCGTCGAGGCCGCTCGCTCGCTCTTCGAGCGCATCGGGAAGCCGAACGTCATGATCAAGGTTCCCGGGACCGACGAAGGCGTACCGGCGGTCGAGGAGCTCACCGCGATCGGCGTCAGCGTGAACATCACGCTCCTGTTCTCTGTCGAGATGTACGAGCAGGTCGCCCGGGCCTACATCCGCGGCCTCGAGCGACGACTCGATGCGGGGGAGCCGGTGGACCACGTCGTCTCCGTGGCGTCGTTCTTCGTCTCGCGGGTCGATACGGTGGCTGATAGGGAGCTTCCCGAGGGATCGCCGCTCCGTGGCAAGGTCGCGATCGCCAATGCCAAGCGTGCATACCACCGTTTCGGTCATCTCTTCTCGGGAGAACGCTGGCACCGCCTCATGTCCACCGGCGCGCGGGTGCAGCGACCCCTGTGGGCATCGACCGGCACGAAGGATCCCGACTACTCAGATGTGCTCTACGTGGAGGAGCTGATCGGCCCCGACACCGTGAACACGATCCCGGAGGCGACGCTCAACGCGTTCCGTGATCACGGTGTCGTGCGCCCGCGATCGGTCTCCGAAGGGATCGAGGAGGCCGAGGCGATCTTGTCGCTCCTCCCCGAGCACGGCATCGACCTGGACGCGATCACCCAAGGGCTCGTGGAGGACGGGCTTCGCGCGTTCCAGGCAGACCTCGAGAAGCTGCTCGGTGTGATCGAGGGGAAGCTCGAGGAGGTCCGAGCCGGACGTGCGCGCGTGACGGCGATGCTCGGTTCACTCTCCCACGACGTCGAGGATCGTTTGGCTCAGCTCGATCATGAGGACGTCGTCGCGAGGATCTGGCGGAAGGACCACACCGTCTGGCGACCCGATCCCGCCGAGATCACCTCCCGCTTGGGATGGCTCGGCGTCTCGGATCTCATGCGCGAGCGGGTGGATGAGATCGAGGCGTTCGCGAGGGAGGTCGCCGGCGAGGGCTTCCGCACCGCGGTTCTCCTCGGGATGGGCGGATCGAGCCTCGCGCCCGAGGTGATCCGCCGCACCCTCGGGGTGCGCGACGGCTTCCTCGACCTGATCGTCCTCGACACGACACACCCCGTCACGGTCGCGCGTATCGAGGGATCGCTCGATCTCGCGCGAACGCTCTTCGTCGTTGCGAGCAAATCGGGCGGGACGACCGAGACCCTGTCCCACCTCGCCTACTTCTTCGAGCGAACGGGCCGGCGGGGCGGCCAGTTCGTGGCCATCACCGATCCTGGTACGCCGCTCGAGGTGCTTGCCCGCGAGCGCGACTTCCGACGTGTGTTCCTCAACCCGCCCGACATCGGCGGACGCTATTCGGCCCTCTCGCTCTTCGGGGTCGTCCCGGCGTCGCTCATCGGCGCCGACCTCGGGGCGCTGCTCGAGGGCGCCGAGGGGATGGCATGCGCATGCCATGACTGCGTGCCGAGCGGGGAGAACCCCGGTGCGTGGCTCGGCGCCGTCCTGGGCGAAGCGGAGACGAGCGGCCGGGACAAGCTCACCCTGGTCCTGCCCCCGGAGCTCGAGAGCTTCGGTGACTGGGTAGAGCAGCTCATCGCCGAGTCCACCGGCAAGGACGGCAAGGGGATCGTCCCGGTCATTGGAGAGGACGTCGGCCGACCAGATGTCTACGGTCCCGACAGGCTGTTCGTCTCCTACGGCGAGCACAGCGGGCTCGAGGGACTCGAAGCGACTGGGCACCCGGTCGTCCGCATCGCAGACGGCCCCGTCTCACTCGGCTCCGAGTTCTTCCGCTGGGAATTCGCGACCGCGGTGGCCGGAAACGTGCTCGGCATCCACCCGTTCGATCAGCCGAACGTGGAAGAGGCGAAGCGCGCCGCCAAGCAGATCCTCGGATCCGATCCCGTCCCGAACGACGGGTTCGATGACCTCGGGGATCTGCTGCGTACGCTCGAACCACGCGACTATGTCGCGATCCAGGCATACCTCGACGCGACGGTCGAGACCGTGCAGATCCTCCAGCGCGCGCGCTTCGCGATCCGCGACCGGCACAAGGTCGCCGTGACCGTGGGGTTCGGGCCACGGTTCCTTCACTCGACCGGGCAGCTTCACAAAGGTGGGCCAGACACCGGGGTGTTCGTTCAGGTTGTCGATCGCACGCGCGACGCCGACGTCCCCATCCCCGGCGCGCCCTACACCTTCGGCGAGCTGATCGATGCGCAGGCCCTCGGGGACCTTCATGCTCTTCGGGCGCGAGGCAGGCGGGTCGCTCGAGTCACGCTGGACCAGCTCGGGAGCATGCGGTAGCGATCCGTGCTCATCCTGCACCGGGGGACGAGACTGGCAGGGCGAAACGCCCTTCGGGCGAGTCGTGTCCTCGACTCTTGACGCAAGATGGACGCATGAACACAACCGCGATGTTCGTGGCTCTAGGACTGGGCTGGATAAGCATCGGGATCCTCGCCGGCTTCCTCATGGCTCGCCAGGGCCACTCGTGGTTCGCCTGGACCATGATCGGTGCCGTGCTGGGGCCACTCGTTGTTCCGTTGATCATCTCCGAGCTTCGCCAGTACCGAGGGGTTCAGGGTCAAGTCCTGACGGCTGGAACGTCTGAAGCCGGGCCGGTGGACGCGCTCGTCGGGATCGACGGGTCGCCCGAGTCGCTTGCCGCGTTGGACGGGATCGTCCGCTTGATCGGTCCACGCCTTGGCCGGCTCACGCTGGCGGCCGTGATGGAACACGGGTACCTGAAGACTCGCACCGGGATGGAGGAGGAGAAGCGGGCAAGAGCCCGACTCGAGGTTGCGGCCAGGTCGGTTGCCCCCGTGTCGGCCGAGACCGTCCTGCTGCAGGGGGAACCGTCTGATGCTCTCGGTCGACACGTTGAACGCGAGGGCCATCACGTCATAGCGATCGGCAGCCGGGGTCGAGGTGCCTCGAAAGCGCTGTTGGGCAGCGTCGCCTCTCGCCTCGCTCGGCACTCACCAGCGCCGGTCTTCATCGTGCCCGGAGTGGAACGTGAGGAGGCGGCGCCACGCGATTAGCTCTCCTGCAGCGCCTGCCGCGTCGCAGCCCGCGGCTGGCCACGCAGTGGATGCTGGCGGTGGCGAGGCCCGGGCGGTCTCCGGCGCTGTCGCGGACCCGCGGATATCCACCGCTCGGGCGCCGCGGACCTTCGAGCGCGACATCGACGAGGGCGCGCATCCAAACTACGCCCGTATCGAGCACGACCCGGCTGAGTTGCCCGGAGCGGTTCACTCATCCCCCGTGGGCGTGCGGATGCGCCATGGACTGCCCAAGCTGTATCCGCAGGGATCGATAGCAGATCGTCTCGCGGCAGTCCTCTCGCTCGCAGAAGGCGCAGACCTCGACGATGACGCCGCACCCCGTGCACGTGAGAACCACGGCCCCTCGATCCATGGACGTCACCGCGATCCCTCCTCGACGGTCTCATCGCGGTTCGTGTCCGTGTGCGAGGCCGACCGCGTCCTCCCGATGAAGAAGCCCGATCAAGCGACCGTCCGACGAGGTGATGGGTGAGGTCGAGAGGTTGTGGTCCACCATGAAATGCGCCATCTCCGCTATCGGCACATGCGGGCGGAACGTGCTGGGGCCGGGCCGCATGACCTGCTCCGCGGGCTCATCGCGTCCCTTGTCAAGCTCGGGTCCGCGAAGCAAGCCAAGGACCACCCGCTCCTCGTTCACGACCACGCACGCAGCCCATCCGGCCGAACGGACGCGATCGCGGACATCGCCGATCGGCTCGTCCAGACGGCACGTCGGTACGTCCCCGCGGGCCACGTCGCCGGCGCGCGGGCGCTCAGCGCTGGTGCCCTCGATCGGAAGACCGGCCGCGAGCCAGTCGAGTTTCCCGTCGACGTAGTCGTAGACCTGCGAGTACCCCAGGCTCTCGAGCCGCCACGCGGCTCGTGGACTGAGGTCTCAGGCGGAGTCCCAGCAGTAGACGACGATCGGCCGGGTCGGAGCGAGCTGCCGTCTGGCCTCGGTCTCGATCTTCCGGAGGGGTAGGTTGATCGCTCCAGGAAGGTGGTCTTCCTCGAACTCCTCCGCGCCCAGCACGTCGACCAGCTGTGCACCCCGATCGATCAGGGCACGAACCTCGTCCCGCTGGTGAACCTCGTGCGGCATGGCTGCCCCTCCGGATGGACCCGTCGAACGATCCTAATGCAAGGGGATCGAGACCAAGTCTCCTGTCCGCCGTTCACCCTGGTGATTCGGCGGGACGAGCATGGTCACGTGCGTGGGCCTCCTGTGGATGTTCCTTGCCCCCGTTCTTATGCGGGATGTGCACGTGCCACTCAACATGCGCTGCTCTCCTGACGTCGGGCCGGATCGGTGGTCAATCGATGTCGGCGACGAGAGCCTGCTCGGCTTCGCGTAGAGCGCTTCGCAGTTGTTCCAGCGCGTCCTGCAGGTTCTCTCGATTCGTGGCCGCGCCCGCGAGCGCACGATGGGCATCGGAGAGGTGAGCCTCAGCCAGACTGAGTTGCTCCCATGTATCGCCGTGCTTCCGACCCGCCTGGAGGAGGCGGCTGACCTCTTCCTTCAAGGCGGCCTCCGGCGCGGCTTCGTGCTCGACAGACTCCACGATCCGTTCGACGCTCGCGGAGATCTCCTCTACGGAGGCTCTGTCGATCCCATCGACCGAAGCCAGATGCGTACGTAACCGTTCCTCGATGATTCCTGCCCGGGCGTCGAGATCGGCAAGCTTCTCAGGGAGCCGACCTCTGTCTTCAGTCCGTTCGATCAGCTCCAACGCCGCCACGATCTCGCCTTCGGTTTGCGCCCACGTCGCCTCTCCGTTGGCGAGATCGAGCTGTTCGCGGACGGGACCCAAGATCGTCTCGGGTCTGAGCCGCAACCGGGCCCAGCTTCCACGCAGCGCCTTCAGGGCAGAGACGAGATCGGCCCCGGCCTGCTCTGCCCTGCGCACCTCCTCGATCAAGAGGTGGGTGTATTCCGGCGCAAGGACGACCCCACACCACGGGCACTTCCCATCCATCACCGGACCCTCGATCAGCTGTTCAAGGAGCAGCGTCCGCTTGCAGTTCAGGCACGTGGCCAGGATCTTCACGATCCCAGTCTAGGCTCGCTCCGGAAGGTGTACCGGCCGGTCCGTAGGAGAAGGTCCAGACTCCTCACGCTCATCCCCCGTCAGCAGATGATGGACGCCGTCATCTCGCCGACATCAGCTAGCTCTCGTCGGGTCGCATGCGTTGACGGACGGCCCACAGAGTGAGTCCTGCCAGGAGCGCCCCGAAGCCCGTGATGATGCTGATGATCGGAAGACTGAAGGCGAGCGCCATGCAGCCGACCATCCCTAGTAGCGCGAAACTCCTGGGGGAGCGCCGTTCGTCGGATCGCAGCGTCCAGGCAGAGGCGTTCGTGATGCCATAGTAGAGGAGCACGGCGAACGAGCTGAAGCCGATCGCGCCACGAAGATCGACGAGCATTGCCACCATGACGACGATGCCGCTGATCAGGATCTGTGCTCGATGGGGCGCATGGGAACCTGCATGGACCCCCGCGAGCCAGCGCGGCAGGTCGCCCTCCTCAGCCATCGCGAAGGTTGTTCGGCTCACTCCGGCAAGCAAGGACAGAAGCACACCGAGGCTCGCGATCGACGCACCCACCCGCGTCACGGGGACGGCCCAGCTCATGGTGCCTGCCCGCACGGCCGCGGCGAGTGGGGCAGAACTGTCGGCCAGGACCGCCGGCCCAACAGCCATGAGCGCGGTCGTCGCGACCGTCACGTAGACCGCCAACGTGATGGCGAGTGCGCACATGATCGCGCGAGGGATGGTTCGAGCCGGCTCTCGAACCTCTTCTCCGAGCGTCGCGATCCGAGCATATCCAGCGAACGCGAAGAAGAGGATCCCCGATGCCTGCAGGACACCCGGGAGACCTCCTTCGCCAAGAGGACCTATCCGTTCCCACGAGAGCTTGGCAGTCGACGAGGCAACCACCACTGAGGCGAGAGACCCGAGCACCAGAGCCACGATCACCCTCGCAAGACCAGCGGTGGCCCGGATCCCTTTGAGGTTCACGGCGGTCAGCCAGACAACAGCTCCAACCGCAAGTGGGCGGGCGAGATCCGGAGATGCATACGCCCCGAAGGTGAGCGCCATCGCCGCGCAACTCGCGATCTTTCCGATCACGAACCCCCACCCCGCGAAGAATCCCCACAGGTGCCCGAGCCTCTCATGGCCGTAGACATACGCCCCGCCGGACCGCGGATAGATCGCGGCGAGCTGGGCGGACGACGAAGCATTCAAGTAGGCGACCACCGCGGCCACCGCCAGACCGACCAGGAGTCCGCCGCCCGCCGCCGCTGCTGCGGGTCCGATGGCCCCGAAGACTCCCGCGCCGATCATCGAGCCAAGGCCGATCATCACCGCGTCGAACGTGCCGAGACGCCGTGAGAGCCTCGAAGGAGGGTCCGAGGCAGCGTTCGTCATGGACCACACGGTACCGAGCGACATGATGGCGGAGACCAGAACTGAACGAGCAGAACGACGCACATCTTCGTGCGCCCTCTTCGTGGCCGATGGCCGCGGGATCTAGAAGCGGAGGACGCCTGCAACGCCGGTACGATCCGGCACTCGATCATCGGGTACTGCGTACACATCCCCACCCCGGCGGAGAGTCGTGATCGCGAGCAGATCCAGCACCTGCCAGGTCGGCTCCGGCGCAGCCTCCTCGAGCCGGACAACCGGACTCGAAGCGTGGGTCTCCCAGGTTGTCGTGGAGGACGATAGGAAAAGCGCCTCGATGCGTGAGGCCCGCGATGCTTCCAGGGCCGCCTCTGGGTCGTTCACGGTCAGACCAGTGCCGAGGAGACGTCGATAGCGGGCGGCTGCCTCCCGTTCCCGGCGTCGGAAGACGGGCTCCGCGAGCCTCCACGCGCGGCCGTGCAGCTCGTGCGGTGATAGCTCTTCCGGGCTACCCCTGACCCCCCGCCGTAGCAGGTGGGGGAGCTCGCTGGCCCTGCGGTAGAGCGGGAGCAGGTACTCGACGCCTGCCAGGACGACCGGAGCGCGATCGTCCTTGATGACGCTGCGGAGCACGCGATCGACCTTCCGGAAGTAGCGGACGATCTGCTCCTTCCGCCCCACGTCGGCTCCGCCACCTTGACCATAGAACACGACCCGAGAGCCCACGCCGCCACGGTCCGCCAGGAAGCCATGCACTTCCGGCCTCTGTTCCTCGCGCGCGAGCATCGCGCGAAGGCTCCGCGGCGGATCTTGGAGCTCGACCTCCTCCAGGCCGAAGCGCGTGCCCTCGAGTAACCGGATCTCGTTCTGGCTCAAGGCCAGGACGAAGTAGCGTCCGCCGTCCGCGAGCAGCGGCAGAAGCGGGCCGACGACGAACCGCCGCCCGACGGTCCCGAGCTCCGGCAGGGGGATGGCGACGCGGAAGAAGCGCGACCATCCGGCACCGATGAACATGGCCAGGCCGTCGCTCTGGTACTGCCAGAACAGCGCGTCATCCAGGAGCTCCCGAGCTGGTCGAAGGAGATCCTCGGCCTCCGTTCTCCGCGCGTCTTCGCCGCGAAGCGTCTTCTCCGTCTCAGCCAGGAGCTTCCTCCACCGGATCCGGTCCTGCTTGACGCCCGGGCCGGACCGATGCGTCGGCACGAAGAGGGACACGCACCTCCCAGGTCGGCGGGATGCGAGACGCTGGAGATCCTTCCGGGACAGGAGGTCCACGGGCCTAGCCCCACGTCTCCAGATGGAGCAGGTCCCGCATGGAGACCATCCCCACGAGGTTTCCTTCCTCCGCCACCGGCAGGTGCCGGATCCCAGCATCAAGCATCCGGTGCGCCACTTCGCGCGCCGCTTCGTCCACGTCGGCGGTCAACAGATCAACCGACATGAACTCGCGGACGAGCGCGCCCCTGGGATCATCCCTTCGAGACAGGGCCAGGACCAGGTCGCGCTCCGAGATGATGCCCACGATGTCGGAACCCTCTACCACGCCGAGTGCTCCCACCGCCGCGACCTCGAGGCGCCGGGCGCAATGAGCGAGTGTGTCGGAGGCTTGGACGGTGAACACCCCGCGGCGATAGATGTCTCCGATCCTCATCTCATCCTCCCCTGCGGCCCGGCGATCCGTCGCTCGATGACACCCTAGGCGTCTACCCCCATGGCATCCAATCTGGCCCCGGCCGACACGACCGAGACACGACTGATGCGCGCGGTCTACCCGCGCCAGGCGTGGACGAGATCCGAGGTGTCGACCGTGTGATGGAATAGACCCATGGATGGTGAAAAGCGGATCGTCGGATCCCGGATGTCGAGTGGCCCCCCGTCTGACGAGGAGCTCGAGCGGAGGGAGGCGATCCGCGCACGTCTGGATGAATTGGTCGACGAGGCTTCCCTCCAGTCATTCCCGGCGAGCGACCCACCAGCGTTCCTGTTCGATGACGATGCCCTGGTGCGGCCCTCGTCTCCGAAAGCTGGCTCGCCCGAACCGTGAGCGGTTGCACGCATCACCCAGGCGCGACGAGCAGGCCACATCGTGATCGGCGAGATCATGGGTGCTGCGATCAGTTACCCGGCGGTCGGCCGCTGAGCATGCGATCGAGCAGGTCTGACTGTTCCTCCCGGTGCAGGGTGAGGCTCCCCGTTGCGGGACTCGGGCTCTCCGGCCGCGACACCAGCCGTGCGTCCATACCCAAACGCTCGCGGAGCTCGCGCAGCATGTATCGGCCTGCTCCCATGTTCTCCGGTTCCTCCTGTGCCCAGATCAATTCGGCACCGGGGAAGCGTCCGATCTCTTCCCGTAGGGCATCGACCGGGAGCGGGTAGCACTGCTCCACGCGGATCACGGCGACATCCTCACGGCCGCTCTTCGCGCGCTGTCCCGTGATCTCGAAGAACACCTTCCCCTGGCAGAGCAAGACGCGAGACGCTGCCTTCGGCGGTGAGGGATCCGGGAGAACCGGTTGGAAGTGACCCGATCCCAGCTCCTGCGTGTTGCTGGCGGCAGCGGCCAACCGAAGGAGCGACTTCGGCGTCATCACGACGAGCGGCTTCCTGACGCTCCGCAAGGCCTGCCGGCGGAGGAGATGGAAGTACTGTGCCGGCGTCGAGGGCACGGTCACCTCGATGTTGTCCCTCGCGGCGAGGTCGAGGAACCGCTCGAGCCGAGCGCTCGAATGCTCCGGCCCCTGACCCTCGTGTCCATGGGGGAGCAAGAGCACCAGTCCGCTCTCCTGGCCCCACTTCTCCTCGGCTGCGACGACGTACTGATCGATGATCACCTGTGCGCCGTTCACGAAGTCGCCGAACTGCGCCTCCCACAACACCAGCGCGCCGGGATCCGCCACCGAATACCCGTACTCGAAGCCAACCGCCGCGAACTCCGACAGCAAGCTGTCATAGATGAACGCCTTCCCCTGCCGGTCGGCCAGGTGCTGGAACGGAAGATGTTCCCGGCCCGTCTGCTGGTCGACGAGGACCGCGTGGCGCTGGCTGAACGTCCCGCGCCGGGTGTCCTGGCCGGTGAGCCGGATCGTGATCCCATCCAGGAGCAGGGTGCCGAATGCCATGGCTTCCGCGAAGGCCCAGTCGATCCGATCCTCGTCGAGCGCCGCCCTGCGCTGTTCCAGCATCCGTGCAAGCTTCGGGTGGATCTCGAATCCATCGGGTGTTCGGGTGAGCGCATCCGCCACCTCCTCGAGACGCGCGCGGAGCACCCCGGTCTGCATGGGTGCCTCGGGCACGGGCTCCGGCTCGCGCCGCTCGAGCGCGGGCACGTCCGCGTGCTGCCCCCTGGTCTCCTCGAACACCTGGCGAAGACGGTCGGAGTACGTCCTGAGCGCCTGCTCGGCGTCTTCCGTCGTGAGATCGCCTCGGTTCACCAGGGCTTCCATGTAGCGTTTGCGGACGGAGCGGAGCTCTCCGATGCGGCGGTACATGAGAGGCTGCGTGAACGACGGTTCGTCGGCCTCGTTGTGGCCCCAGCGTCGATAGCACCACATGTCGACGATCACGTCCTTGCGGAACTCCTGCCGGAACGCGAACGCCAGGCGAGCCGCTCGAACGCAGGTCTCGGGGTCGTCGCCGTTCACGTGGAAGATGGGCGCCTGCACCATCTTCGCGACGTCGCTCGCGTACACACTCGAGCGTCCGTGCTCGCGTGTCGTCGTGAACCCGAGCTGATTGTTGATGATCACGTGGATCGTGCCCCCGGTCTGATAGCCGGGGAGCTGTGAGAGGTTCAGCGTCTCCGCGACCACCCCCTGCCCGGCGAAGGCGGCCTCCCCGTGGATCAACACGGGCAACACCCGCGCACCGTCAGGCGAGTCGATGAGATCCTGCTTCGCCCGGGCCATCCCCTCCACCACCGGGTCCTCCGACTCCAGATGGCTGGGGTTGGAAGCGACCGACACGATGATGCCGTTCCCGGCCCGGGACACGTGCTTCCCCGAGGCGCCGAGGTGGTAGATCACGTCGCCCGATCCTTCGACGGAGAGCGGGTCCAGCTCGCCCTCGAACTCGCGGAAGATCTGTCGGTAGCTCTTCCCGATGATGTTCGCCAGCACGTTGAGGCGGCCTCTGTGCGCCATGCCCATGACGGTTTCCGAGAGCTCCGCATCGGCGGCCCGGTCGAGGATCGCGTCAAGGATCGGGATCAGGCTCTCGGCACCCTCCAGCGAGAAGCGCTTGTGTCCCACGTAGCGCTGATGGAGGAATCGTTCGATGGCCTCCGCCTCGCTCAGCTTCAACAGGATCTGGCGGCGGTCGTCGGGAGTGACCCCTTCGCCGACGCGTTCCAGCTGTTCCTGGATCCACTCCTTCTGGTCGGGATCTTGGATGTGCATGTACTCGACGCCGAGGGTCCCGCAGTACGCATCGCGGAGCACCCCCCAGATCTCGTTCAGCGTGGCTTCGCGCGTTCCCGCGATCCCTCCCGTGACGAATCGGCGGTCCAGGTCCCAGATGGAGAAGCCCAGGTTCGCCGGGTCGAGTTCCGGGTGGGTGGCCGGTGGGACGGTGGCGAGCGGATCCAGGTCGGCGATGAGGTGCCCGCGCACCCGGTAGTTGTTGATCAGCTGGAGCACGCGAGCCTGCTTCTCCCGAGCCGGCAAGGAGTCCTCGGCGGGCCGCTCGTCGACCGTCCAGTGGATCGGCCGGTATGGGAGCTCCAGCGACCTGAAGACATCGCCGTAGAAGTTGTGCTCGCCGATCAGCAGCTCGTGCACCCGACCGAGGAACTCGCCGCTCTCGGCACCCTGGATCACGCGATGGTCGTAGGTGCTGGTGAGCGTCAGGACCTTGGACAGTCCCAGCTCGGTCAGCGTGTCCTGGTCCGCACCCTGGTATTCGGGTGGATAGGCGATCGCACCGATCCCGACGATCGCGGCCTGCCCGGCCATGAGCCGGGGCACGGACAGGACGGTGCCGATCGTGCCAGGGTTCGTGATCGTGACGGTGGTTCCCGCGAAGTCGTCGGGGGTCAGCTCGTTCGTGCGGACCTTGCGGATCAGATCCTCGTACGCGTCGTGGAACCGCGTGAACTCGAGGTCGTCGGCGGCCGTGATCTTCGGAACGAGCAGGATCCGCGTCCCGTCGTCGCGCTTCACGTCGACGGCGAGCCCGAGGTTGACATGTGCGTGCTCGATGACCGTCGGCTTCCCGTCGACCAGCGCGAATGAGCGGTTCATGCCCGGGAAGGCAACCAGCGCCTTCACGATCGCATAACCGATCAGATGCGTGAAGGAAACCCGTCCACCCTGCACGCGCTCGAGGTGGCGGTTGATAAGTGTGCGATTGAGCTCCAGCAGACGAGCGGGGACGTTTCGAACCGAGGTGGCGGTCGGGACGGTGAGACTCTCCTCCATCCGCCGAGCGATCACCCCGGCGGCCCCCACGAGCGGGAGGCCCTTCTCCGGCTCCCCACCCGGAGCGGGCTGCGGATCCGCGACCTCGACCGGCGCCGGTTGCGCCGGCGTCGCGTCCGGAGCGGGCGCGGGCAGGTCCGGCACGGGCCCGGCGCCGGCCCGCTTGTCGTCACCGCGTGGACGGTAGTCTTCGAAGAACTCCCGCCACGGTTCGCTCACGGATGCCGGGTCGGCAAGATAGTCCCGATAGAGCTCGTCGAGGAGCCAGACGTTCGGCCCGAACTGCGCCCGGTCGAACTCTCTCATGCTTCCTCCCAGGACGCGTCTCGCCCTCGGGCGCCATGCTACTTGCGCTGATCACGGTGCACGGATCGCGCAGCTCCTCGCCACCCTGACGTCTCGACGCGCAGCTTCTCGTGCATCACGCGGTCCCCTGCACGAAGATGCTGGTCGACGTGCTGGCGGTTCGCCCGGGGAGTCCCGAGGTGCTTCCGCCAGGGGGTTGGACGGCTCGATGCTGACGCAACCCTTCGCCGTCGCGGCGTCGAGAACGACGCAACTCATGAGTGGGCGCGCGGACTCTTCCGAATCAGTACTTGGCTAGCTCGCCCCTCTCGGTGCTGAGTACCTCCTCATCGGCGAGGATCAGGTCCTGGCGCAGAACTGCATCTCCGGCAAGCCTGCGCGGTCTTCGGAAGCCGTGGTCTGCGAGCTCCACGCCCGGCATCCTTGAAGGGGCCCTTCAGAAGGCTCGCTTGGACCTGCGCGCCGAAGCCTTCCGCAACTACGCGGAGAAGGGATGCGCATTCCGGCTCTTGACCACCAGCGAACACGAATGATATAGAGGCTATATAGCCTCTATATAGGCGCCGTCAGCCGAGTGGAGCCATTCGGCCGGGCGCTGCGATTCGAAGGAGGACGGCCATGCAGGGCGACCACGGGATGAAGATCCACACGAGAAGCGGCGGCGCGGAGGTCGAGAAGCCCTTCGAGAAGCCCATGGTCCTGCCGGAAGAGGCGGACATGGATCCCGCACGGCACGCATGGGCAGATGCGCGGTTCGCGACCGACATCATGTCCGAGCACGCATTCTTCTTCGCGCTCCTGATGCCCCCCGAGGTCGCCCAAGAGGAACGGACGCAGGCTCTCCAGTTCACATCCTCATTCGCGGAGCTACACAAGCGGATCGCAGACGCGCCTCCTCCCGACCGGGGGGATGTGGGCCGGTTCACAGCCGAGGTCATCGAGGCCATGAAACCCCTCATCGAGTACAAGGCAACGTTGGGGGACGCTCAACGGAATGGCACCCTGCGCAGCCTGGTCTGGCCATTGTTCTTCGATCACACTCTCAAAGAAGCCGACCGCTGGACCCGGCGCTTGGAGCAGCTAGGGCAGGGAGAATCCGAGTTCGACAAAGAGGAAGTTGCGGGGTTCTGGAACAACATCATGGATGAGCATGCCCGGTTCATCGCGCACCTCCTCGATCCCGATGAGTTCGAACTCATCGAGAAGGCGACTCAAACGAGCAATGTCTTCCGGGAGCTGGGCACTGGGGGTGTCGGAGGCGCGGCCTCCGCGCTCGTCACAGAACCCGGCACCGTCGCGAGCGCCTTGACGGAGCACCCGGAGACGAGCGCCGTCCTGAGTGCTGCTGAGACGATCCTCGAGTTCAAGACGCAGGCTGCGAGGGACATCGAGGCCGCGCGGATCAAGAGCATCATCGATCCGAGGCTTACCGACCACGTGAGACGCGAGGCCTTCAAGTTCGTGGACGAGTTCAAGCGCGCTGTCTGAGTGGTCTGCTTCGTTCGCCCAGACACCTGCATTTGATCTTCCGCGCCGGCGAGGATCGGATTGCCCATGCTGGACCGCGGCCAGATGGTGTCGAACCGTTGGCCGCAGCCATCGGGACGTGGGCGGCCACGTTTCATCGGGGTCGACGAGCTCTCCGAGATCGACGAGGATATCGGTCGCCGTCGGGAAGCTCGTGTCGCCCTTGCAGCCCTACCCCTGGGATGGTCTGATCCGATCTTGTTCGCCACGGCCTGGGTCAACGGGCGAACCGAGGAGCTATTCAGCTCTGCTCTGACAGTTGGACGAGCCGCAGGACGTCGAACGAGGCCGATGTCCGAACTACGACAGATACACCACGGATCCGTCGTCCAGACGCGCGGGCGCTGTGACGACATGAGGCTGAAGCTTCCCGTCATGCATCAGATGGAGAACATCGATGCCGGCAAGGAGCGTGGCCGCATCGGCGATCAGACGACGATGACACCGCCACCACAGCGTTTCCGAGCACATGATCACGGTCGAGGATCGAGCAGATTCGGCGAGCAGACGGTCGAGGGCGGTCCGGAACGTGGGGGTCTGCATGTGGTCGGCGTAGCCGCGGAACGCCGGGTGGCGTAGCCCCGTGTTCACGCTGCTCTTCGAAGCTCGGCGGAACCCTCCGAGGTCAGGCTCCCACCGATACGGGATGCCGTAGGCAGGCAGCCACTCCTCCATGGCCCGTCGACCGAATCGCGGGTTGCGGCGGCTGCCCGGCACGCTGCGCACATCGACGAGGTGCGATACTCCCGATGATGTGAGCAGTCTCGCGAATCGCTCCGCCTCGAGGGTGCCGTGGCCGACCGTGCAAAGAACGAACCGGTTCGCGATCACGCGGAGACACGGATGCCGAGCATCTCCTTGGCCTGGCGGATCATCTGGTTGGTGAAGCCCCACTCGTTGTCGTACCAACTCATGATCTTCACCAGGGAGCCATCGACCACTCGAGTCATCTGGAGATCCACGACCGAGGCTCGCGGGTCGCCGATGATGTCGGAAGACACCAGCGGTTCCTCGGAGACGCCGAGGATACCTCCATACCGGTCTGATGAAGCTTCCTCGCGGAAGATGTCGACGACCTCCTCGCGAGCGGTCGGCCGGGCAGTCACGGCGACGACATCTGCGATCGAGCCGACTGCGACCGGAACCCGGATCGCGACCCCGTCGAACCTCCCCTCGAGATCAGGGACGGCTTTGGTGGTCGCCAGAGCCGCGCCCGTGGACGTCGGCACGAGGTTCGCCGCGCCGGCCCGGCCGCGGGTGAAGCTCTTGGCAGGTCCGTCCACCATCCGCTGCGACGACGTGTACGCGTGCACGGTCGTCATGACCGCGCGCTCCACACCGATCCGCCGGTGCATGACCTCCACCAGCGGCGCGATGCAGTTCGTCGTGCAGCTCGCGCAAGAGATGATCCTGGGCTCGGCACCTTCCGGGTCATTCACGCCGGGCACCACGGTCCCGATCGTCTCGGTCTTGGCGGGCGCCGAGAGGATCACGAACCTCGCGCCCGCGTCGATGTGCTTCTCCAGATCCTGTTGCTGACGGAACACCCCCGTGCATTCCAGGACCAGGTCTACGCCGAGTTCGGACCAGGGGAGCTCTGAGGGATCCTTCTCCGCGAACGCCGGGATGGATCGCCCGTCGACCACGATGGCGTCGACCTGCGGCCCGACCGTTTTCGGGTACCGCCCGTACACGGTGTCGTACCTGAGCAGATACGCGAGGTTGTCCGGCGGGATGAGGTCGTTCACGGCCACGACCTCCAACCCATCGGTGTCCAGGAGGATCTTGAGTGCCGCCCGGCCGATCCGGCCAAGGCCGTTGATAGCTACGTTCGCCACGGGTACCTCGATGCTCTCGTCCCTTTTCGCCGAGCGTACAACCATGTCCGATTTCACGCGCCGGCCATCGGGTGGGTGCCAGCATGCGCTTGCCAGTCAAGAGCTGATTCCTGGTGAAAGGACGCAACCGCAGACGGATGACGTGACCCAACGGCCGCGTCTCAGCTCGTCACCACTTCGCAGCTTCGTGTGGTGGTGACCGAGCCGCGGGGAACTCGGCTCGGCCACCACCTCCCGGATCAGTGCTTGCCCGGACGCACGATCTTGAATACGGTCCCGGTCGTGCCGGACGGACCGAGGATCTTCGAGGCCATGACGTACACCTCGCCGCGTCGATCCTGGCCGAACCCCTTCACGAAGTAGCCGAGACGGTCGGTGCCGTTGATGAGCAGCTCGCGGATCGTCCAAAGTCCCCTTTCCCGGGGTCTGGAGGCGAACAGGCGGCCCTCCGTCACGGTGAGCGAAGGCCCGGTGGCACCGCCGTATACATAGCGTCTGGAAAGCCTCGGCACATCTCGGCCGCGATACACGTGACCGCCGACGACGGTGAACGAAAGGCCGCCCGGCTGCCCCGCGTTGGCGAACTCGATCACTGGGTCACGGAGCGGCTCGCCCGTCGTCGGGTCAACGCTCGGGCAGGATGGCAGCGACACCTCTGGGTTGTCTGTGTCGAAGCAGTGTGTGCCCTCCTTGACGTTCCATCCGTAGTTGCCGCGCCTGACGATGACGCTCACCTCTTCCCAGAGCTCCTGCCCTGCGTCCATCGAGAGCAGCTTGTGGTTGCCGCCCATATCGAAGGAGAACCGGTAGGGGTTGCGCAAGCCATACGCCCAGATCTCGTCGAGACCCGGATGACCGACGAAGGGGTTGTCCGCCGGGATCGCGTAGGGCGAGCCGTGGTCCACGTCGATGCGGAGGATGTTGCCGAGCAGATTGCTCGTGATGTCCTGCCCGTTCCCGCCCGCGTTCTCCGCGTACCAGTCCTCGACGTGGCCGAATTCATCGTCGCCCCCGCCGCCACCGTCGCCGATGGAGATGTAGAGGTAACCGTCCGGTCCGAAGGCGACCGTGCCGCCGTCGTGGTTGAACTGCGGATGGTCGACCTGCAGGATGATGCGCTCCGACGCAGCGTCCGCGTGGATCTGATTCTTCGCGTGGTACTCGGCGATCGTCACCGTGTTGTTGTAGCCGGCCGGCGCGCTCGGTCGCGGCGGCGCCGTGTAGAAGACGAAGAAGCGGCCGTTGCGGGCGAAGCCGGGGTGGAACGCGAGCCCCAACAGGCCGCGCTCGTCGAAATCGGGGGTCAGCGGCGTGATCTTGCTGCTGATGTCGAGGAACGGCTTCGGCCTCAAGTGTCCACCCCGGTTGAGTCCCCAAATCACTCCGACCTGGTCGACGATGAATCGTCGACCGTGCCCGCCCGGTGCTTGGACAAGCTGCACGGGCGACACGAGGCCGGTCGCGACCTCCTCGACACCGATCGGGATCGGGGATCCGATCGGGCTCGGTCCGGGTTCGGTCGCCGGAGACGCGCCCGCGGCGGCCGTGGCCAGCGTGACGTCCGGGGACATCAGGATCGCGAGGGTCACGAGCGGGAGAAGAGTTCGAATGGATCTACGCATTGCGAACCTCCGAGGAATGGATGGTTCCTGTGCGATCGCCCACTTCGACGGTCGATATCGTGTTCTGCATCTTCGGGCTGCTCGCGACGCATCGCGAGCCCCAGAGACCTCTCTGTCGGACCATGAGGCGGGCAGCCCGAGGCACCTGGCATCGAGGGCGGATCCTGAGGTGGTGCCCGCGCGGCAGCCGATCTGCCACGAAGGGCGATGATCGCGGCGCCGTTCACGGCAGCCGGAGGTCGATGGAGCGACCGTTCGCATCGGCACGAGGATCCCGGTCGTCGCATGTGGTCCATGCTAGGGCTGAGGAGGAACCGGGTGCAGTCGGGAAGAGGAGCTACGTTCGATCCGAAAGGCCTGTATCGGGGCGATCTCCGGATCGACCCCGAGCCGCCGTTCCGGCTCGACCTCAGCGTCTGGGCCCTGCGTCGACGCCCGGGAAACACCATCGACCTTTGGGACGGCACCTCGTACCGACGTGCGCTCGCGCTCACCGATGCTCCTGTCGAGCTCTCGGTCACTCGGGCCGCCGGTCGTGAGGCTCCGTCTCTTGCCGTCGCACTGACCGGCAGGCGCATCGGGCGGCCGGTCGAGAGGGACGTGGCGTCGAGCATCGAGCGCACCCTCGGGCTGCGCGTCGACCTGTCGAGCTTCTATCGGATGGCCGAGGGAGACGCTCTGATCGGGCGCCTCGCGGCGCGTTACCGAGGCTTGAAACCGCCGCGCTTTCCGACCGTCTTCGAGTGTCTGCTGAATGCGGTGGCGTGTCAGCAGTTGTCACTCGAGTCGGGACTGAGCCTGCTCAACCGTCTGGCGGCGGCCCACGGGCCGGCCGTCTCGGAGGACCGGACCTCGCTCCATGCCTTCCCGCGCCCGCAGGACCTTGCCGGCCTCGAGCGATCGTCACTTCGCGAGCTCGGCTACAGCCTCCGGAAGGCAGCGACCATCATCGATCTGGCCCAGGCAGTGGTCGACGAACGCCTCGATCTCGAGGGACTCGAGCACCTCGCTGACGACGAAGTCATCGCAAGGTTGACGAGCTTGAGAGGGATCGGACGTTGGAGCGCTGAGTACGTACTCCTGCGAGGTCTCGGACGCTTGCACGTCTTCCCCGGCGATGACGTCGGCGCGCGGAACAACCTGGCGCGCTGGCTCGGCCTCGAGCCACCACTCGACTACGACGCCGTCAGGCAGGCTGTCTCCCCCTGGCGACCCTTCGCCGGGATGGTCTACTTCCATCTGTTGCTCGACAACCTCGCAGTCACGGGACAGCTCGATGGTGAGCGCGCCAGCCTGGCGAGGTGACGGCTGGATCAGATCCGAACGCCGCGATCGGGGCCGGTGGTATCGATCCGGACTCTCGCCAACCGCGCGCTACGTTCCTTCGGGCTGTGCCCAGGCCCACTCGAGTCCGGGGATCGGTTCCTCGAGGGAAGGTTGGACCATGTCCGCGCCGGCCCGACGTAGATCCTCCGTCGAGTAGTGGCCGGAGGCGATCCCCACCCCTACGGCATCCACCGCACGGGCCGCTTCCATATCCTTCGGGGTGTCGCCGATCACGTAGACGCGCGAGGGGTCGAGATCGCGCGCGAGGATCGCGCCGGCTCGTTCGATCGCCCGGCGTGTGAGCTCGCCGCGATCGGCGGAATCGGACCCATACCCGCCGAAAGCGAAGAACCTGTTCAGGTGCGCGCGCGCGAGCTTGATATGTGCCGCCGCTTCGAGGGCCCCCGTCACGATCCCAACTAGGCAGCCCTCCTGGCAGAGGCGTCCGAGCAACGGCTCGGCTCCCGGGAGCACGCGGTACCGCTCCGAGGTCTCGACCTCCTCGGGGAGTCGCTCGAGGTAGGCCGCCAGGAGCCGAACCAACTCCCGATCGGTCGGCTGTCGTCCGATGACATGAAGGAACGTGCTGCGGGCCACCATCGGGTCGGTCATGCCCGCCTCCGAGAACTCACCGATGTCGGCGGGGCGCCCATAGAGCACCTCGAAGGCCCAGCGCCAGCTCCTGGTCCCGGCGCCGCCGGTGGAGATGAGCGTCCCGTCGACATCGAAGAGGATCGCGAGCGGGCCGGCCGCGATCGCCCTTCCGGGGGGTGGTCGTTCCCGGTCTTCACGACACACTCGGATCACCCCTTGCTGATGTCGGGATCCGTTTCGGCGTGACTCCTGTGCCCGACGCAAAGCCAGCTGGCAACCGAGCGGATCTCAACGGGCCAGGTAAGACTAGAGTCTGACCCTCATGGAGGGAACGTGGCGTGGCCCACCCGCGATGCGATGAGGGCGACGGAGCTCACGACCATCGGGAGACGTAGCCGGATGCCGACCGCCGCCGCCGCCGCCCACATCTGGCTCTCCGACGCGCGGGGAGGGCCGTCCCGGTGACGGATCGCCGACGCGCGGCTCCCGCCGACGAGACCTCCGGCGTTACCGAATGGCAACGACTGGATGCGATGTTGGATGAGGCCGGTCGGGAGTCCTTCCCGGCCAGCGATCCGCCCGCCCTCATGGTCGATCGTCCTCGCGCGACGGCCCCGGGAGACGAGCCGGTTGGATCGGAGGAGCCCGGCGAAGACGAGGATCACGGTGGCGGAGATCCGGCTATCTCGAGGCTTTCCGATCGCGGAGCAATCCCAAGGAGAGTCCCGCCAGCACCAGGCTGACGATCACCCCGGACCAGTTCTCGTCGGTCGCGGACCAGATCGCCATCCCAACGAACACCGACGCCGTGAGCAACCACACCCATTCGGGGATGCGGTCCATGGTTCGCTCCTCCCTCCCGATCCGCGCCACTGACGGTGGACCGTACCAATCCGCGGCGTAGGAAGCGACATCGGGCAGACCAGCACCCGCCGCAAGGGAAACGGCCGGGTCATCGTCGTCGGCTAGGTGCCCCAACCGTCGAAGGGCTCGCGTCGACCGGTCGTGAAGTTCCAATACTCCCGCAGGTCACCGCACCGCCCGCCCGGCTCGAACCGGAGGAGGAGGCATCCGGGGAGCGTCACCTCCTGACCTTCGGAGACCATGGTGGTCCACCACTCGACCGCCACGCGATCACCGTCGACGAACGGCCGGCCCATGTGGACACGAGGCTCACGCTGCTGGCTGGTCACCGATTCCCAATAGGCGCGGATGCCGTCATGCCCGTGATGCGGCTCCTCGAAGGGGTTCGATCGATAGTTCGCGTCCTCGGTGAAGAGCGTGAGCACGAGGTCCGCGTCGGCGGTTTCCCAGGCTCGGCGGTAATCCTCGATCCATCCGGCCAGGTCCACGGCCGGAGCGTAGAGGATGTGGCGCTCGCCTACTGCTCCCGTTCTCCGAGATCCAGGTCGAGCGACGCGAGATCGGGGATCTGCAGCGGCTCGTCCTTCTTCAGCCAGAGGTCCTCGTATCGAGGGTCGATAGGCGCTCCGGCGTCGGCCCGCTCGTCTGCCTCATCGTCGCCGCTCGTGTCCGTGAGGTCGTGGTCACCCGGATCGATTCGCGCAGCGTCTTCGAGCGGGACCGCGAGATCCTCCGCCACCGACATGAGTTTCCCGCGGATCTCCTCCAGCTGGGTGACGAGGCTCCGCCGCCGTTCGGCGAGACCGGAGAGCACCCGATCTGACTCCCTCGTCGCTCGTGCCCGCAGATCCGCGACCTCGTGACGGGTCTCCTCGGCGTGTGCTTGCGCGCCGCGCCTGGTCTGATCGGCCTCGCTCGCCGCCTCCTCGAGCGCTCGCGTGGCTTCCGACCTCGCGTTCTCGACGATCTTCTCAGCCTCCTGGTCGGCCGTCTCGATGAGCGTGGCGAAGCGCTTCGAGAGCGCGCCGTACGGGTCCTCCGCCGGCGGCGTCTGGTCCGACGTCGTCACCGGGTCGGCCATCTGTTCGCTCCTCGCGGCAGCCGAAGCCGCTTCGAGACGCAACCGACTCAGCTCGCGCTCCAGCGTCCCCATCTGCTTCGCGATCGACGTGAGGTAGGAACGCACCTGCTGGGGGTCGTAGCCACGGCGCGTCAGAGGGAAGTCTTGTCTGCGGATCTGGTCCGCGCTCGATCGCAGCGGCAGGTCCAGGTCGTTGGTCGGCATGGATGCACCTCCCGGATCGGAGAACCGTATCACCTTCGCGCACCGGGCCGGGTCACCATCGGTCGTCGAAGACCAGGGCGCGAAGACTGCGGCAGAGCTACGATCGCGTGTCGTGTTCACTCTTGAAGAGCGGGATGCTCTCCGCGAGCGCGTGCGAGAGCTCGCGGAGGAGGATGAGCGCGCCGTCGCCGGAGCCGCCGTGGGTTCGCTCGCCATCGACGTCGGCGACCGCTTCTCCGACGTGGATCTCACCTTCGGCATCGCCGACGATGTCGAGGTCGCCAACGTCCTCGACGACTGGACGCGCACGCTCGTCGAGGAGCTCGACGCGGTGCGGCTCGCCGAGCTCGAGCGCGGGCCGACCACCTACCGGGTCTTCCTGCTGCCGCACGCGCTGCAGTTGGACCTCTCGATGACGCCAGCCGCTCAGTTCCGTCCCGCCGGGCCGCGATTCCGACTGCTCTTCGGCCACACGGCTTCGGACGAGTCGGAGCAGGCTCGCACGCCGCCGGTAGCAGGCGACCTCTTCCTCCCCACGCCGGCGATCCCAGCGGACATCTTCGGGTGGGGAATCATCTACGCCCTCCACGCGCGCGCGTGCATCGAGCGCGGGCGCATCTGGCAGGCGGAGCATTACGTCGGCGCCGTGCGCGACCACGCGCTCTCGCTTGCCTGCCTCCGCCAGGGGCTGTTCGCGGTGCAGGCGCGCAGCTACGACGATCTTTCCGCTGAGACCCTCGCTCGCTTCGAGCATGCCCACATCGGCGCGGTCGAGCCTGGGGCGCTCCGGGCAGCCCTCGCCGCCTCCATTCTCGCACTCACGCGGGAGGGCGCGGAGGCGCGACTACCGCACGCTCATGTGGTCGCGGAGCGTCTCGCTGAGCTTCGCTGACGAGCGGCGAAGGTCGAGTGGCCGGTGGCAACGGTGTCACGCGAACTCTAGCCTGAGCCCGGCGGGTCATACTTCGACGTGTAACGGCCCATCGCGTGGGTCGGCGAACGAAAGGAGAGGAAGATGCCACTCTATCTATCGAGGTTCAGCTACACGCCGGAGACGTGGGCCAGGCTGATCAGCAACCCGGAGGACCGTCGAAGGGCCGCTCAGTCGTACATCGAATCGGTCGGTGGGAAGCTCCAAGGGTTCTGGTACGCCTTCGGCACACATGACGGTTACACCCTGTGGGAGGCCCCCGACAACGTGTCCATGGCCGCGGTTGCCCTGGCGATCAGCGCCGGTGGTGGGCTGAGCTCGCTCGAAACGACCGTCCTCCTGACCGTCGACGAAACGATGGATGCCCTGCGCAAGACCGAGCAGGTCCACTACCGAACGCCTGGCGCGTAGCGGCTCGCGTGCCGGGTCGCCCACGCGAGTCGGTTCGGCGGCAGCGACAAAGACCGTTTGGTACTTGCGAGCCCTGAACGACCCCCAACATGACACTTGTGGGCATAGCCCAAGTTGCGTTCTACTACAACGGAAGACTGCCTGATGAACCGTTCCTCGTTCGCGACCTCGGGGACATCAGCAACGCGAAGAACAGGCCGTGCTCGGACATGATGTCGGTCGCGAACCGGGCGTCCGCCCAGGCCTGGCGCGCTGGATCTCGATCCTTGCTCCTCCGGCAGGATCACGGGCTTCTCGAACGGCTCTTCGAAGTCGGTCCCCCCGCTTCGCGTGTGCACCTTCATGCCCTGCTCTGCTTGCATCCCTCCCGGACGTCGTGCAGCGCGAGAATCGGTTCGTGAAGACGGGCGAGGTGGAGGGCTTCGTCCCCGCGCGGCCCGCATCTGGGGCACGCGCGCAGCGGAAGGTGATCTTCGTGACAGGACCGAATCACGTACCCGATCGAGGCCAGACTCAAGGGGCGCGCCACCTCCCGGGGCATCAGCAGGAGGGTATAGAGGCTATGGAGCCTCTATATCATCCGCTCCATCAGACGGTCAAGAGGCGGTAGGCGCACCCATTCTCCGCGTAGTTGCGGAAGGCCTCAGTGCGAAGCCCAAGTCCCGCCCTCTGGAAAGCACCTTCGAGGATGCCGGCGTGCAGCTCACACACGACTTCTTCGGCGGCCTCGCACGCCTGGCGGAAGATGCAGTTGTCGGCACGCACCTCGTCACCGGTGAGCGAGTACTTGGCGCCGAGCGGGGCCAACTGGGCGAGGACGGATCCGGGGGAGTCCGCGTGTGTGCTGACCAGGGACGCGCCGTACCGGCGGCCTGCCTCGCGTGCGAGCCGGGTGCCATCACGAGCGCTTCGGAGACCTTCCGCGAGCAGCGCGGACAGTCGGGCGAACCGCCTCACCGGATAGCTGAGATCAATCTGTCGTCCGGCCAGCCGATAGAGCTTGGCCGGCTTGCCGGAGGTCCCTCGGCGCTGGCTCGACACCAGATACCCGAGCGCGACGAGCCGCTCGAGATGGCCGTGGGCGACGGTCCGGTGGACCCCGACGGTCTCGGCGACCTCGGCCGACGTCCATTCGGGCTGGTGGACGAAGAAGTCGAGCAGGATCCGCCGCCTCGTCGGATCCTGGAGGGCGCTGATGGTGCGGTCGACCTGGCTGAGCGGGTCCTCCCCCATGCCGCCAGCTTATCCACGACCGGATCCGGTCATCGTCTTCACGCGGATGCCCTGACCGCGGCACGCGGATCGGCGACTCAGCTCTGGCAGTGGCCCACGGCTGCAGCGTCGAACCCACCGTCGCCCACCGTCAGCGGCGCGTTCCCCACGTCGCGCGGGATCAGTCCGGTGATGGGCCCGCCGTTCGCCGCGGCCGCCGGCGTCGAGTCGGTGCGGTTCGCGCCGTTGACCGCGGTGTTGCCGCACGCCAGGAGCGGCGTGATGCCGTGGACGTGCGCCGAGGCTCCTCCGACCGGGACCGCCACCGATCCCATGACCGCGGCGGCGACGAGGAGGATCCGCTTTGCCCTGCGCATGACATCTCCCTTCGTTCACCTTCAGATTCTTATAGGAGTACGGGCGCGATCCAGGAAGGGTTCAGAGTCTGCAGAGCAGCAGCGCTCGTTCGGATCCATGCGACAACCGGGAACGACCCGCGCGAGCCGGTCTCGTGCCGGGCGCGCCAGGCTCGTCAAGTACCCGCCACCTGAGACTGAAGTTGGACGACGCCACTCCCCATGCGGCGTCTGGTCGGGTCCGATGGGAATCGCGCGGCGACTGGTGCGTCCGTTCCATGTGGGCGTAGTCTGCTCGTAGGTCGACTACCCGGAGGACAGTCGATGGCACACGAGGTGCACGAACGCACGCAGGTCCGAGCGCTGATCGACCGAGGGGTTCAGGTCGTCGACGTGCTTGGCCCGGAGGAATTCGAGGAGGATCACCTCCCCGGGGCGATCAACCTGCCGCTCCGGAAGATCGAGACCGAGGCGAGGGCACGGCTCGACTCATCGCGGCCGATCCTCGTCTATTGCTGGGACTCGGCCTGAGACCTCAGCCCGCGAGCCGCGTGGCGGCTCGAGAGCCTCGGGTTCTCCGAGGTGTACGACTACGTCGATGGGATAGCCGACTGGCTCGCGGCCGGCCTACCGACCGAGGGCACGAAGGCGGAGAGACCGAGCGCGAGGGATGTCGCCCGGGCCGACGTGCCCACCTGTCGCCTGGACGAGCGGATCGGCGAGGTCCGCAGTCGCGTCCACGCCGCCGGCTGGGACACCTGTGTCGTGGTGAACGAGGAACGGATCGTCCTCGGGCTCCTGCGCGCGGCACAGCTGGATGAGAGCGCCGACGAGCCCGCGGAACATGTCATGCGACCGGGACCGAGCACCTTCCGGCCCAACGTTCCGATCGAGGAGCTGGCCGGGTTCATGATGGACCATGACCTGGCAAGCTCCCCGATCACCTCGTCGGATGGGCGATTGATCGGACTGCTGAGGAAAGAGGACGCCGTCAGAGCCGCGCTCGAGCTCCACGGGCACCGTCACGAGGCCGAGGAGGAGTGATGGCCGATCAGTCGCCGGCCGTTCTAGGGGCGAGCCGCGAGCGTCTCCACCGCTGTACGCGCTGCGGCTCTCTGATCGACCTCTGCGCCTTCTGCGAGAGCGCCGACTGCTCGAACGTCATCTGTTACCGCTGCCTCCGACAGGAGCTCCGTCAGTCGCTCGCCCAGCCGCATGCGCACGGCGGTTGAGGGGCTCGACGCTCCCGAGCGGAGCCGGCGCGGCTGGGGGCTCAGTCGGAGGAGAGGAGGACCGCGGCCCGCACCCTGTCCCGGAGCCCGACCGGGACAGGCTCGCGCGCGTCCTCCGCGACCCGCATACCGAAGCGACCGAGGCAGGACCTCCCGCCAGCAGTCCTCGCAGTCGAGCAGATGGCGCTCGAACCATCGACGTGCCCGGGCCGGCAGCTCGAAGATCGCTCCCCAGAAGGCGCCGGTGGCGAGGTGCAGCGTCAAGCCGAGCAGGGCCGGTCCCACCGATATGGTGAAGGTGTCGCCGGCCATCCCGGCCTCCATCGACCGCATCATGGCGTTCGGCTCTATCAGCGCAGAAGCGATGTGATGCAGTGGCGTGAAGAACCCGGTGTCGTGGTACGTCGCCGAGGCGAGCATGGCGAACATGCCCATGACAACGGCGGCCGCGACGCCGAGCAGCGCTCCGGTGCGCCACGTGATGCCACGACAACCACGTCCGTCTTGGAGCAGAGCGCGTCGCATCCATCGACTCCCCCTCATTTCGGTGGACCCGAGTAGTCGGTGGACCCGAGTCGGTCCCATCCAGAACGGACGCCACGACCACCGAACGATTCCGTCGACCCGCCGATGGGTGCCAACGGAGGCACCACCGGCCAACGCAACGTTCCGGGGTGTCCCGACCCTCGGCGTTCCTCTCACCCTGCGGAGGATGGGTGCTCGAGAGGGTTCCGCTCAGGCTGCTGGCAGTCATGGACGCCGAGAGACGGACGGGCTACGACGGCTCCTCGATGAATCCAAGGATCCTTCTTGCACTCGTCAATGGACCCACGTCTCGCGACGACCGTGCCGTCGCACGTCCGGGTCCTTCCTCGTGAGAAAGGGCGGAGGATCCTCGTTGTCAAGGACAGCGACCACGATCTAGTAGGCGCCGCTCCCCGTGGTGGAATCCGTCAAGGATGGCGGCTCGGCCCTGGTCTTGTCGGGTCTCGTTCACCAGCACACTCAAGAACGTTGGGCGTGTGAGCGGGGCCCTGGGCTGGGCGTAGCAGATAGGCGGCGGTGTACGCGGCGGCGACAACCAAGATCAGCCCCCTATATCCGACGACCACGCTGCTGTACTCGAGGACGCCGCCGAGGATCGCTCCTAAGAGGTTGATGCCGAAGGCCGTCGTTGAGGAGCTTACAGACCTGAACCGCTCTGCAAAGATGAGGTTCCCGAAGAAGATCGGGGCAAATGTGATGGTCGTGGCTGCTACGAATCTGGTCACAGGCGAAAGACCGAGAAGTTGCTCGGGTCTGACCACCCATGCCACTCCGAGGGAGACGAGCAGCGCCGTGTAGAGAAGCCCCGGACGGAGCCGCTTCACCCTCTCCGCGATCTCGATGGCGAGAAGGACGGACACGAGGATGCCGGCGAAGACGAGTGAATTCACGAGCCACGTTGTCCCGAAGAGCAGAGCGAATTGCACGACGCTCTTCGTTTCCAATAGGAGGAACGCTGCGCCCATGAAGAAAAGATCCAGGTATCGGCGCGCATCGGCCACCTCCACATGTCCGAAGCGTCGGATCGCGACTGCAGAACCTAGGAGCAGAGATGCCAGCGAAACGATGTAGAAGGTCGATAACCCCCAGCCCTGGGCGTAAGGGAAGGGATAGTTGTCGGTCGCTGGGCGTGGGACAAGCCGAGGAGGAACCCAGAACGTCGAGCACCGTAAGACATCCGGTTGGGCAGAGATGGTAAGCACCGCTTGACGGTTGGCCCCTGCTCCCGGTTCCCCCACATCCAAGCACGGGCGCGAATCGAAGACGTCTGTAAGGGTCGCCGCGTACCGAGCGAAAACGTCTGGGCGGTAATAGTTGTACATGGAGAATGCACCTTCGGGTTTGAGGTGGGACCGCACGGCGTCGAAGGCTTCTCTCGTGAACAAGAAGCTCTCGAGCCTGAGCGATCCCTGCCCTGCTACGAGGACGAGCGAGTCCGGAAGAGCGAAGAGGATGAGGTCATATTTCCGATCGCTCCGCTCGAGGAACGCTCGGCCATCCTCCACGTGATCACGGGCCCGCGTGTCTTGATATGGCCGGTGCGGATGGCGCTCTCGACCTAACTCCAGGAGGACCGGGTCTATCTCGACTGCGTCGACATGCCCCGCGCCGCGGGCGAGAGCAAGGGCGACGTCGTTGCCGGAGCCGGCCCCGATGATGAGCACCTCGTCCAGCGGGTTGTCCGGGATGTGACGATACGGGTAGCCGTAGAAGGGCTGTTCTCTCACCAGATCCTCCAAGGTCCAGATGGATTGGTGTGGGGTCCCGTTCACGAAGATCGGCGTTCTTCCATCGCGTTGGCGTGCTTCGACGTCCACTCGATAGTAGGGAGACCAGATATCGCCAGAGATCTGCCACTGCACGCCCAGCAGAGCGGTTGCCAACCCGAGGGCCACCCAATGGCCTGGTGTTGCGCGCCGGCCTATCGTCGCGCCGAAGAGAAGGGCGACAGCGAGTACCCAAGCGACCGGCGGCAGCCGGAGGATCGAGGCGATCGTGAAGAGGATGATCCCAAGGATGCTTCCGATGATGTCAAGACGGTAGGCATGCAGGGGACGGAAGGTGACGAATGCGCGAGCGACGCCAGCCGCCGAGGCCATCATGACGAGCGATACGAGGATGAATATCAGCGGCAGGGAGAGCCATTCCGGGAGGGATGGTGTGCCGAACGAGCCGTGGGTGGCACCACTACGCTGCCCCACGGGGAAGAGGATCACGAAGGCGATGGCGAGGAGCAGGAAGAAGGGCAATGACAAGAAGGAATCTCGCTTCGAGTTCGCGCGCAAGAACCCGAGCCCGATACCGAGGAAGCTGGCGAGGAGAACGAAGTTCGTGAAATAGCGCACATAGACGTTGTGTGCCGCGACCAAGCGGATCAGTGCCAGCTCCAAGAAGAGCATCAGACAACTCAGAAGAACTAGCTTTTGCCATCCGCTCTGCGTCGTCCTAGGATTCGCGGACCCCTGAGTCATTCTGCGATGCTACCGGCAGTCGGAGCCGCCGCCGGCGATCCCCGTTGATCGAGGGGCGTCCTGGGTTAGCCGTACTGCCCTCAGCTCAATTGGTCAACGCGGGCTGGTTGCTCGATCGTCAGGGCATGGAGCTCCGCGTCGACGCGAACCCGACGCAGGCGTGTCGCCATGACGAGGACGAGGGAGAGCAGAGCCAGAATCAGCAGCAGCAGCGCGCCGGCCACCGGCCCCCCTGATGACCTCGAGCGCTCGACCCGCAAGGCGAGGCGTGTCCGATCGAGTTCGCCGGCCAGCTCTCCTGCCCGGACCTCAGCTGCCCTCAGGGTGTACGTCTGCGCACTCGATTCATCCTCGAGGCGCTCTCGCTCGGTGAGCGCTTCCTGGCCGGCCCGAGCCCGGGCCTCGTCGAGCTTCCAGCGGAGACGCTGCGTGAGGATCAGCAACCGGGCTTCCGTTCGCGTCGTGCCGATCGCGAAGTACTCGCTACCGATGAGGTCGCCGATCCCGTCCACAGTGCACGGCTCGTTGCAGTACTGGATGTGGTACAGGCCCGGCGGGACGTTCGGCACCTCGAACTCCACGCGAGCGTGGAATAGATATTCGTTCGTACGGACGATTTCCAGCTCCCCCAGCTGGATCGCCGCGGGCGGCACGACATGGCCCTGCATCCAGCGGGCTTGCGGGAGGAGGAAGGCAAGATAGGGGCCGTCCGATATGCGGCCCTCCAAGGACCCGCTGCTGAAATCGCCTTCGAACACCGCGGTCTCCGCCGGCACTAGTGCGGAGCGCTCGGGTACGAGCCAAGAGCCGCCCGCTGAGGCGGTGCCCGCCAAGGCAGGAACCGCGAGCAGAGGCACTATCAAGATGGTGACCAACCGACGAACACGCATCACGCCTCCCGTTCTTGGAGATGCGTGAAGATGACGCCGGGCGAGGGGCCAAGGTTCCGAGCGATCCATTCTCGAGTCCGACGGAGGGATTCGGTGAAAGGGGTCGGAATCTCAGGCCTAACAGCGGGAGACCTGTCAGCGGGGCGCGAGAAGGGGGAGCCCAAGGCAGAAGGAGTCATCTCTGATCCCCGACATCACTGGGGGCAGCCTCAGACGAGCCCTGATCGTTCCTGCCCTTGAGACGCGCTGTCCGTGCTGCTTAGGATCGCCCCGACGTGGGCGCTCTGCCAGGTCCTTGATGGGCCACCGGCTCCCGCCAGACGTTCGACATACGGCCGCGCCTGCAGGGGTCGCCCGGTTCCTCGGTGGCCCCGACGAGGACGATGCGGCGGCCGTCCGAGGAAACAGCGGGCTCCCCGTATCCGCGGTCGAGAAGCTTCGTCGCCTCCCCGCTTCGAGATGCACCCTCCAGACGCCATCGTCCGCGAGCCCATGACATCGGATGGTGCGCATCGGATGGTGCCCCCGGCAGGAATCGAACCTGCGCACACGGTTTAGGAAACGGTGTGGGACATCCTCCTGTGCCCGTGTTCCCCATGACTTGACCATTTGAGTTCTGTGCATCCAAGGATCCGTCGTCCCCGTGACCAGGGCATGTACGAGAAGAGCCCGCTTTCGTGCCGGATTGAGAGGCTCAGAGTACCGAGCGGCACCGCGCTTGTTCTGCAACAGAGGGCGATCCGATCCGGACTTGTGAGGCGCGTCGGCGATGGGGCTTTCGCGCTTCAGGCTTCAGCATCCGAATGGCCTTCTGCGTCAGTTCCCCACCCGCTCGACCTATCTGTGATTGGGTCAGCAGACTACGCTCGGGTGTGCTTCGTCGATGAAGTCTCGACCGTCGCCTCTCACACTCGGTCGCCATCGGACACGTAGCCCTGGATCGCCCCGACGTGGGCGCTCTGCCAGGTCCTTGATGGGCCACCGGCTCCCGCCAGAGGCTCAACATACGCCTGCGCCTGCAGAGAGCGCCGCCATCGCCGTCGCCGGACTCGGTGTCAGACTGAGTTCTCTCGTCGGATGAGTCCGTAGCACTCGCAGGCCGCGTCCTCGAGTGAGGCGCGGTCGAGGATGCGTATCCCTCCCCGACGGCTGGTCACCGCGCCCCGGACCCTGAGCTCGCTCACCGCTTCCGAGATCGAGGCACGTCTCACACCGATCACCTCGGAGAGGAACTGGTGGGTGAGCGGGATCTCCTCCTTGCCGGTGCGGTCGCTGGTCTGCAGGAGCCATCTGGCCAGGCGCTCCGAAGTCGTGTGCGCCTGATTGCACGCGACCGTCTGCGTGGCTTGGAGAAGTAGCGTCCGCGAGTAGGCCCGCAAGGCGTGAGAGAGCTTTGCTTCGTCCATTGCCCCGCGGAAGCCGGATGTCGCGATGCGAAGGGCGGCGCCGGGCATCTGCACGACCGCTCGGACGTTCGGGCTCCGATCGGCCCCGAGGAAGAGGTCGAGCCCGACCATGCCCTCTCGACCGATCGTGGCCGTCTCGATGTTGAGACCAGTCGACAACGTCGTGAGAAGTGAGACGACGCAAGACAGCGGGAAGTGGACGTGATCCATGGGCTCGCCCGGTTCGTAGAGGACGTACTCGACGTCGAGGGAAACGACGTCACCCCTGTCGAGAAGAGGAGTTCTCTCGACGGGGGGAAGCGAATCCAGGAGGACGTTGGTGAGCCTCCTCGGGCTCTGGGGTCCCCCCGTGTTCGACATGCCGTCACCTCCGGATCTGGGCCTCCCTCTATCCTTCCCCTCCCGCACAGACGGAAAACCGAAATCGTCACCCCTGCGTTCAGATCCAACAGTCTTCTGTACGCTGGCGAACAGACATCGTCCATTCGTGGGCGTAGCGTTGAGGCGCTCATGACTCCGTTGGAGGTCGTCGCGACCGACGACCCCCGCCGATACTGCCTGGTGGGGGAGCTGGATATGTACTCGGTCGACGAGCTGTCCGAAGGCTTGCAACCCCAAGTGGCCGCCGGCGGAGACCTGAGGCTGGATCTGTCCGAGCTGACTTTTATCGACAGCTCGGGCATCCGCGCGCTCTTCCAGCTCAACGTACAACTGGAGGACGGCACCCTGATCCTGGAGCGGCCTTCGCCGTTCGCCCAGCGAGTGATGGGCGTGCTCGGTGTGGGCGAATCGCTGGACGGTCCCCGGATCGGGGACTGACGCCCGGACTCCAAGGGTTCGCGCGTCAGGCGCTTCGGCGACGGATGCTTTGGCGGATCAGCATCTGAATGGCCTTCGACGTCAGCTCCCCACCCGGTCGGCCCTTTCGGCGATCGCGTCAGCAGACCACGCTCGCGTGCTTCGTGGATGAAGTCCCGAACCGTAGCCTCTGAAACGCGGTCGCCATCGGACACATAGCCCGGATCGGCCCGCGTGTCCGTTCGCCGGTCGTGGGGTCGATCATAGGAGGCTGTCGCCGCTCTCACCGAGGCCAGGATCTGGTCCCCATCCGGTGACCACTACGGCCATGGACCGCCTCGACGGCGTCGCTCGTCGATTTGACCCGAGCGGCGCCCTGGGCGTATGCCGGAACCGACCAGCGAAGGAAGGGGGCATCTGATGGCGACCGATCTCACGATCTCGGTCGAGGACCGGCCGGGTGGACTCGCGTCGGTCGGCGAGGCGCTCGGCGCGGCCGGGATCAACATCGAGGGCGTCTGCGGCCTGGGCTTCGAAGGCCGCGGGATCATCCATGTCTGCGTGGAGGACGGAAGCGCCGCGAAGGCGGCGCTCGAGGGCGCCGGTGTCAAGGTCGAGGGCGACGCCGACGCGATCCTCGGCGATCCGGTGCAGGGTTCAGAGCAGCCGGGAACGATGGGCGCGATGGCTCGGCAGATCGCGAACTCGGGGATCAACGTCCGGGCCGTCTACCTCGCTACGAACTCGCGCGTGGTCATGGTGACCGACGACAACGCGAAGATGCGGGAGCTCATGGCCAACATGATGTAGGGGGTGGGCCCGGCTCAGTCGTAGCAGCGGATCGAGGCGACGCTCGGCGCCACAATCAAGTCGGGGACCGGGGACCTCGGGGTGACCGTCCCTAGGGGCAAGGAGGGGCGCCTTGATCCACGCTTCCCCCCGCGGGGACCCTCGCACGATCGGCCAGGGACCGGGAGCGAGGCGTTGGCTCGGGCGGGCCGCCGTCGATCACGTGACCCGGCCTCCCGAGCGTCGCCCGATCATCGAGCTCCGACACGGCATGGTGCTGACAGTCCCCGCCCCATCAACTCGCTGTACAGGCCCTGGACATCCAGCGGTTTCAGTTCGACGAGGCGCAGCTTTTCGAGTCCCGGTGAGGCATAGAGCCGGATCAGTCCTCGATAGCCGTCCAGGGTCTTCGGGCGGACTCGCCCCGCCACGTGGGCGAGCCACTGCTGCAGGTAGTCGCCGACGCTGAGCTCTTCAGCCGAGGTCAGGGATTCAGCGATGGCGGCCACGGAGCACACTTACCTCTGAACCGCGTGCGCAGCAAGTCTGGTTCTACCGGGCTAGTCATCGAAGCAACGGTTATCTGAACCGCGTGCGATAGCTCGCATGCCAGCCAAAGTGCAGGCCAGCTAGCATCAGCGGGCCTGTCCACGACAGTGGGATCTCTGGATGCCTCCGAGCTCGTTTCTCGCCCACGCGTACCCCACACGGCTTGAGCGCTTCCTGCCCTGGGAAGATGCTCGGTCACTGCTGCTCAAGAGGGCCAGCGAGTCGACGGTCAACAACAGGTCAACAGACCGGGGCCGTCGCGCGAGCCGATGGGCCCGCCTGGCTAGCTGTTGGCCGACACCGCCACTGCCCGTCTGAGAGGTCGCGCGATCGGTACCAACGAATCTTAGAAGCGTTGTAGCGTGAACGTATGGCGCCGGAGAGAAGCCCGTACGAGCCCTGCTGTCCCAACTGCCCGCTCGGTAGGAATCTGACCCTTCGCCACCCGTCTCGGCCTTGAGGCGGGGGCCGTTCGATGTGAAGGGGCTGGTGGTACGGTCGGCGTGATGCGACGTGCTGGGATCGTGCTCGTCGTCGTGCTGCTCGTCTTCCTGCTGCTCGTCGTGCCCATAGGCATGAGCGCCGGGATGCCGGGGATGCCATGCCCCGACTGCACGCTGTCGGGGGTGCCCCTGATGTGCTTCGTGCTCGCGCTCGGGCTCGCGACGATCCTTCCCGTGACGTCATCGTGGCGCCGTGTCGTGGGATCTCTCCCTGCTCCTCCAGGGGACGGCGAACCGCGCGTCCTCGAGCGACCACCGAGGTAGCCCGAACCCGACCGATCCCTGCGCCGCTTCCCGTGCGGATGACGGCGCGTCCATCACTTTCGGAGGTCGAGTTGTTCGGGATAAGGACAAACGAGCCCAATCGATCAGTCATGTTCGCGTGCCCGCGCTTCCCCGGCAGTGGGTTCGACGGCGTCGCCGGACCTTCAGGGTCAAGACGTCGGGCTCAACGTCTGGAGATCCATCCGTGACACGACGCGATCCAGACGAAGTCGAGTCGCCCGGCGTCCCGAAGCTGTCCGCTTCGGTGGCCTACTCACGTCTCGCCCTGTGGCTCATCGTCTTCGGCGTGATCGCCCTCGTGATCGCGCTCGCCGCGCAGCAGTTCCGCTCGGGCGGCACGAACGTCGTCGGTCCGCTCTCGATCGCCGATTTCGCAGCGACCGCGGAGACGGCAAATCGACCCGCGCCCGACTTCGACGTGAGGGCCCTCGAGGGTTCAGGCTCGAAGACTACGCTGGCAGGGTCGTCGTGCTCAACTTCTGGGCGTCTTGGTGCGGCCCGTGTCGACTCGAGGCACGCGACCTCCAAGCCGCCTGGGAAGCGAACAGATCCCGAGGGGTCCAGTTCGTGGGTGTCAACTACCAGGATGATTTGTACGCCGGTCGCGCCTTCCTCGACGAGTTCGGCATCACGTACCCCAGCGTCTTCGATCCATCTGGCCGGCTCGCGTACGACTACGGACTCGTCGGTCTCCCGGCCACTTTCGTGATCACGCCGGATCGACGGATCGCGTACCAGTTCGTGGGGATCGTGGATCGCGCCGCTCTCGAGGTCGCGATCCGCGAGGTCCTGAAAGCTACGGGGGGATTGCCGTGGGGGCCATAGCGCTCGCGTTCGTTGCCGGCGCCGTGTCGTTCACGTCGCCGTGCTGCCTGCCCCTGATGCCTGGATACCTCTCGTACGTGAGCGGCGTGGCACGAGAGCCGTCAGCAGCCGTGGCGGTGCGCAACCGGGTGATCTCCTCCGCGCTCCTCTTCGTGCTCGGCTTCGCCACTGTCTTCACGATCCTCGGAGCGGGTGCTTCGACGCTGGGCGGCGTGATCCTCCGGAACCGGCCGGTGTTCATGGGGATCGCCCGGCGTCTTCGTCATCGTGATGGGCCTGGTCGCGCTCGGCCTGTTGCGCATCCCCTTCCTGTACCGGGAGGCGCGGATCGACCTCCGCCGGATCAGGGCTGGGCCTCTCGGGGCCGTCCCATTGGGGATGGCGTTCGCGCTCGGGTGGACCCCATGCATCGGCCCCGTGCTCGCGGGCATCCTCTCGGCCGCGGCGGCGACGCAGACCGCATGGACCGGCGCAGGGCTCCTGTTCGCGTACTCGCTTGGATTGGGAGTCCCGTTCGTGCTTCTCGCGGTCGGGTACACGCGCGCCGGCAAGGCGTTCGGTTGGCTGCGCCGTCACGGGCGCGCGATCGAGCGCGTCGGCGGCGCGCTCCTGGTTCTGATGGGGATCCTGATGATCACGGGGCAATGGACCCGACTCTTCATCCCCTTGATCGGGTGGTTCTTGGTGAACCGATGGCCGCCGATCTGACCGTCCGGCTGATGAGCGGGCCTCCGACCCCGAATCGGAACGGCTGGAGGGCGTCCTTCGTCGCCCTCTTCGTCGCGGCCGCAATCGTCGGGCTTCCCGCGACCGCGCACGCACACGCCGCGATCGTGTCGTCCCAGCCCGAGCCCAGCCAGGAGCTCGGCTCGGCGCCAGGCGTCGTGGTGCTCGCGTTCTCCGAACCACTGAACGTCTCGCTCTCGCGTGCCACCGTGATCGACCCGAGCGGTCGCCGCTTCGAGGGGGATTCGACGGGGGAGCGTGAGATCCGGATCCCGCTCACGACGAACGCCCTGGGTGTCTACGAGGTCGAATGGGTCACGGTCAGCACGCTCGACGGACACACGCTGCGCGGTTCGTTCCGTTTCGGCGTCGGCGTCGACCCTGGGCCGGGATCCGAGGGCGCGATCGGAACCGACCCACAGAGGTCGGACCTGATCGTCGCGATCTTCCGGGCCTTGGAGTACGTGTCGCTGCTCCTCGCGATCGGCATGTTGCTCCTGCTCCGGCTGGCCAGATCCGCGGGGCTCGAGTGGGTGCGCCCACGGGTCGGCTGGGCGCTCGGCGCGGCCTTCGCGAGCGGGCTGATCGTGGTGGTCGGTGAGGCGGTCTCCGCGGCGGGCTCGATCCGATCCGGAGCTGTCGTCGGGTACCTGACGACCGGACCATCCGGTGCTGCCAGGACGATCCGGCTGCTCGCGGAGGCTCTTTCGATCGTCGGGTGGTGGATCCGGCGCGGTCACGGCCTCTTCCTGCTCGTCGCGATCGTGGCGCTCTCCGCCTCGGGTCACGCGGCGGCGGTCGCGTTCGGCGTGCCGGTCGACGCCATGCACCTGGTCGTCGCGGGTCTCTGGACCGGTGGGATCCTCGCCCTCGCGACGCTCCGGCCACCGGACGGCTGGAGGGGACCCCAGGGCCGAGCGCTGCTCAATGGGTTTTCCGCGGTGGCGATCCCGGCCTTCGTCGCGACGCTCGCGACCGGGAGCCTCAGAGGGATCCAGGAGCTGAGTCGTCCTGCCGACCTGGTCCAGACCACCTACGGGCTCCTGCTCTCGTTGAAGGTCCTGATCGTGCTGTGCATGGTCCCGCTCTCGATCCTGATGTGGCGCCGGGTCCTCGGGAGCCCGCGGTTCGAGGCTGGAGTCGCCCTGCTGGTGATCGGTGTCGCCGCACTGCTCGCCGCGTTCCCGCTACCGCCTGGCCGGGCCTCGGAAGCCGAGGAAGGGGAGGAGCCTTCAGCTGCAGCGGTCGCGCTGCCGAGGGAGGGGGATCTCACGCTCGGGGGCGATGCGGGGGAGGTCCTGGTCGGACTGACGATCCGCCCCGCGCGGCCGGGCACGAACGACGTGTACGTGTACCTGCTCCCGCTCGAGGGGGAGGAAGCCGCGGCGCGCGTCCCCGCGACGATCGAGCTGGGAGGCCGCACGACCTCGATGGAAGAGTGCGGGACGACGTGCCGACGTGCGGAGCTCGAGCTCGAGGGGGGCGAGCGTCTGGCCGTCGATGTCGGGACAGGGATCGGCGGGACCGCGTCATTCGAGCTCCCGTCGCTCCCGGCCCCAGACGGTTCGAGGCTCCTCGAGCGGGTCCAACAGCGGATGCATCAGCTCGGGAGCTACCGCCAGATCGAGGTGCTCTCGAGCGGCCGAGGTGGGACTCGCTCGGTCTACGCCTTCGTCGCCCCCGACCGGTACACGTCGCAGGGGATCCGCGATGGGGAGGTGACCGTCGACGTGATCGAGATCGACGATACCCGGTACTTCCGCTCCTCCCCGGAAGCACCGTGGGAGGAGCAGACGGGAGGTCCCGTCCCCGAGGTGCCGAAGTTCATCTGGGACTACTACCTTCCGGCGGTGGGACCGCACATCGTCGGGTCCGCTCGGGTCGATGGCCTGAATACCGAGGTCGTGTCGTTCGCCGGAACAGGCTCGGTTCCGATCTGGTTCAAACTTTGGGTGGACGACGAAGGTCTCGTTCGCAGGGCGGAGATGCGCGCGCAGGGCCACTTCATGGACCACCGCTACTTCGCGTTCGATGCCCCGATCGAGATCGAGCCACCGCCGGATCGCTGAGGTAGGAGGGGTCAGACAATGCCGAAGGCAGAGGTACTCAGGCCGTGACGTTTGCCGAGATCGTGGTGACGGCCGGTGGGTTGCTGGTGAGCGCCGGTCTGGTCTGGTTCTTCGTCGGGCCGAGAGCGTCGGCTGATGCGGTGGTGCGTGGCGGCGATCAGGAGATCGAGGTGACCGTCCGCGGTGGCTACTCCCCGGCGACCGTCCACGCGCGGCGAGGAATACCGCTCCGGCTGGTCTTCGACCGGCAAGAGAGAGGGGAGTGCACCTCTGAGGTCGTCTTCCCCGACTTCCGGATCCGCCGGACGTTGCCAGCCTTCACGAGCACGGCCGTTGAGCTGATGCCCGAGCGTAGCGGCGAGTTCCCGTTCGCGTGCGGGATGAACATGGTGCACGGCACGTTGGTCGTGGAGGACACCGACGGCGAGGGCGATCTCGCAGATCGAGCCGGGGATCTGTCCTCGTTCGCCGCAACCGACCATCACCCGCACGACGTCCCGAGAGCGATCGCGATCGAAGCGTTGGGGGACAGGTCGGGTGAAGTCGCGTTCAGGCTGCGGGACCGAAGTGTTGTCTGCGCCACGTGCATGCGGACGATCGAGTCGGTGCTCGAGCCGCTCCCCGGTGTGGCGGGCGTGACGACTGATGTGGCGGAGCAGCAAGCGAGCGTCCGGTTCGATCCCTCGGCGGTTTCCGTCGACGAGATGCGCCGCGCCGTCGCATCTGCCGGCTACCGGGTCGAGGCCACGGACCAGCCAGGGTCCGGCGCCGCGGCGGAAGGTGAGGAAGAGGCCGAACGGCGTCGCGAGGTCGCCGACCTCTCGCGCCGCGTCCTGGTGGGCGCCGTTCTGTCCGTTCCCGTCGTGGGTGCGGTGATGGCCGAGGAGTTCTTCGGGCTCGACGTTCCGGCCTTCCTGATGGAGCCGTGGGTGCAGCTCGCCTTGATCGCGCCCGTCTTCGTGTACACGGGGTGGCCGATCCACGCCATCGGATGGCGGACCCTCGTCCATCGCACGGCCGAGATGAACGCACTGATCACGCTGGGCACCACGGCGGCCTTCGCCTACAGCGTGCTCGTGACGGCCGCGCCAGACCTCTTCCCCGCATCGGTCCGCGACGTCTACCTCGAGGCGGTCGGCGTGATCCTGACGCTCATCCTGCTCGGCCGCCTTCTGGAGGCGAAGGCGAAGGCGGGGACGGGGGAGGCGATCCGGCAGCTGCTCGGGCTGCGGCGCAGGACGGCGCGAGTGGTCCGGGAGGGCTCTGAGCGTGAGGTGCCCATCGAGGAGGTACGGGCCGGGGACGAGATCGTCGTGAGACCGGGGGAGCGCGTCCCGGTCGACGGAGTGGTCATGGAAGGTCGCTCGACGCTCGACGAGTCGATGATCACCGGCGAGTCGATCCCCGCGGACAAGGGCCCCGGGGATCCAGTCGTGGGAGGGACCATGAACCAGACCGGCGCCTTCCGGTACCGGGCGACGGCCGTCGGGTCGGACACCGTCCTGGCGCAGATCGTGCGGCTCGTCAGGGAGGCACAGGCGTCCAAGGCCCCGATCCAGCGCCTCGCCGACCGCGTCGCCAGCTACTTCGTCCCGGCCGTCGTCGTGGTGGCGATAGCGACGTTCGTGGCCTGGTTCGACGTCGGCCCGCTGCCGGCGGTCACGAACGGGCTCGTGAGTGCGGTCTCAGTGCTTATCATCGCGTGCCCGTGCGCCCTCGGCCTCGCGACACCGCTCTCGATCATGGTCGGGACCGGCCGGGGCGCGGAACACGGCGTGTTGATCCGCTCGGCCGAGGCGCTCGAGGCCGCGCATCGAATCGGCACGGTCGTCCTCGACAAGACCGGCACCCTCACGAAGGGCTCACCGGCCCTCACCGATGTGGTCGCCGCGCCAGCTCTGGACGAAGCGGAGGTGCTCAGGCTCGTCGCGTCCGCGGAGCGGCTATCCGAACACCCGCTGGCCCAGGCCATCGTCCGAGGAGCGGAGGAGCGTCGTTTGCGGCTCTCCGATACGGAGGATTTCGAGTCGGTGACCGGCCTCGGGATCCGGGCGACGGTAGACGGTCGCAAAGTCGTGGTCGGGAAGGGACGGTTCCTCGAGGCGGACGGCATCGACGTCGCGGAGCTTGAGACCGTCGCCTCAGAGCTCGAGGAGCAGGGCAAGACGGCGATCTATGCTGGCATCGACGGCCGGCCCGCCGGCGTGGTGTCCGTCGCCGACACGTCGCGGGACGAAGCGCCGTCGGCGATCTCAGCCTTGCGGAAGAGGGGTCTCGAGGTCGCGATGATCACGGGGGACAACAGGCAGACGGCTCGAGCGATCGCGCGGGATGTCGGCATCAGCCGAGTGCTGGCCGAGGTGTTGCCGGACGACAAGGCTAGGGAGATCAAGCGGCTGCAAGGCGAGGGGCGGATCGTCGCGATGGTCGGAGACGGGATCAACGACGCGCCGGCGCTGGCCCAGGCTGACGTGGGCGTGGCGATCGGGACCGGCACCGACGTCGCGATCGAGGCTGCAGACGTCACGCTGATCTCCGGGGATCTCCGCGCTGTCGTGACGGCCTTCGATCTCAGCCGGGCGGCGATGCGCAACATCCGGCAGAACCTCTTCTTCGCCTTCGGCTACAACGTCGTCGGGATCCCGATCGCTGCTGGCGCGCTGTACCCGTTGATCGGGCTCCGGCTCAGTCCGATCATCGCGGCCGCTGCGATGGCGCTCAGCTCGTTGTCGGTCGTAACGAACGCGAATCGGTTGCGGGGGTTCCGCCCGGAACCCGTATCGGAAGCGAGCGGAACTCCTCGAGCCACGCCGGTCCACGTCGAGGTTCCCGAGGCTCGGGTGACGGCGGACGACCAGAAGGAGGACCGAGAGATGGCGACGGTTCGAGACCCCGTCTGCGGCATGGACATCGATCCAGCGACGGCGGCAGGGAGCGAGGAGTTCGACAGAACGATGTATTTCTTCTGTTCGACGTCATGCCTCGAGTCCTTCCGCGCGGACCCGGGTCGTTACGCATCGGCGGGAAAGCGGTAGGTCAGACCAGTGGGAGGGATGATGGATGGGACCTCGATGGAGATGATGTGGTGGGTGGCCGTGTTGTCCGCCGTCATCGTCGGCGCCCTGGTCGCCTTCGGCGTCTGGGCCGTCCGGCGGATCTCAGAGTCTCGGCGGGCCGATCCCCAGCCGATCCTGGAGGAGCGATTCGCCCGAGGCGAGATCGATGCCGACGAGTTCAACGATCGTCGTGCCAGCCTGCGGAGTGATCGATGAGGGCTCTGTACGTGGAGGAAGGCGGTCTGGGGGATACTGAGGAAGTGCGTGGTCGTGCCTTCACATGGAGGCCGCTGACGCTTGGCCTGCTCAGCCTGCTGCTGCTGACCGCCTGCTCCGGGGAGCAGCCGACTTCACCCGCCACACCCGATGTGCCGAAGGTGGGAGAGACGGCGCCGGCCTTCGAGCTGCGAACCTCCGAAGGGGAGTCGCTCTCCCTCGACCAGCTTCTCGGACGTCGCCCCATCCTCCTGTACTTCAGCATGGGGCCCGGGTGAGCACCCTGCATGCAGCAGGTGGTCGACCTGCAAGAGGATCCCGAGTTCCAAGCGCTCGACGTGGAGGTGCTGAGCATCTCGCCGGATCCGGTCACCGCGTGGTGGGATGAAGGCGAGGCGTTCGGAATCACGATGCCGACACTCTCCGACCCCGGAAACGTCGTCGCGTCGCGCTACGGCGTCATGAGGTGGGGGATGCCGTCGAACGAGCCCGGTCACACGTTCGTTCTGATCGACACTGCGGGGAAGGTCGCCTGGATCAAGGACTACGGTGCTCCCGAGCATGGCGGCCTGATGTACGTTCCGCCTGACGAACTCGCCACCGAGATCGACCCAGTACTCAGCCAAGGCTGAGAGATTCGTTCCGGTCAACACCAGGTCAAGGAGCCTACCGAACCACGCGGTACCAGACCGAACTCCTGAGACAGCCCAAATATCGGCTGAGCTGCAAGGACGCAGGTCAGGGGGCTGCGCGGGCCTTCCTTGACACGGAAGAGGTCAGATGGTTCATATCCCTTACCCCCCACGAGCCCCGGGTCGACGAGGACGGCGCCACCGAGTGAAGCCTGGGGGTCGGGACCTGACGCAATGCGGATGTGAAGCAACGGTCTCGCAAACCGCGTGTCCTACTCTTCTTCGGTATCGAAGTCCTCTTCGGTCTCGATGTCGCGCCACTCGTCGAGTAGTGTGCCGCGGTCGAGCTCCCTCAGTGGGCGACCTAGAACGGCTCGTGCATGCCGTGTCCATCGCCGCCATGCGCTCGGGGGCCAGCCGTAGGCCTCAACCTGGAGGTTCACGGCAGAAACGAAGGCTCCGAGTGTCGAAATCACGAGGTCAAGGACCGCATCCTCAT